>SKVJ01000021.1 GCA_007129495.1 Dehalococcoidia bacterium
CCGGGCGAGGTGCTCGAGCGCGGAGCGCTCGTGCTTCTGTCGGGTGATGTCCCGCATTATGCCCTGCACCGCCACCACGTTCCCGTGCCGGTCACGTCTGGCGACCACGGTGCGCTCGCAATCGAACTCCGAGCCGTCCTTGCGCCTGAAACGGACCTCGTCCTCTACTGCACCCGTCTCAATGAGGCGCCTGAGAAAGTCGGCACGGTCGTTCGGATTGGCATAGAAGTGGACTGCGTTCACGGAGGGAAGTTCCTCTCTGGTGTAACCGAAGAGCTCCAGCCATGCCTGGTTGACGTCGATGACGGCACCGTCTAGTGTGCCGAGGTAGATGGCATCCCTCGATTGCTCAAACAGCGAACGGAACCTCTGTTCGCTGTCGCGAAGTGCGTCCTCGGCTTGTCTTCGCTGGGTGATATCCATATCCCACCCGTGATAACCCACTACTTCTCCTTTCTTGCCGAGCAATGGCACCCCATTGCTTGAGACCCATAGAATGCGCCCGTCTTTGGATACGATGGGATTCTCGAAGTTGGTGAGTTTCTCGCCACTACGAATCAATCGCAGCCCGAGTTCTTTGAGTTCTTGGCGTTCCCGCTGAGGATGCAGATCGTAGAAGTGCTTGATGCCTACCAGTTCCTCAGGCCTGTAGCCGATGATCTTCGTTGCGAGATCACTGACGTAGGTATAACGCGCTTTCGTATCAACCTCCCAGGCGAACGTCCTGCTTTGCTCGGCAAGCTGTTCAAACCGTTCCTGGCTTTCGCGCAGTTCCTCCAGTGTGAGTTTCTGATCGGTAACATCACGTATAAGGGCGATGGCCTCTTTCCCACCTGAACAGAAGAAGCGAGCCTCGAACCAGAGATTCTCTCCAGCCAGTTCAAGCTGGTATTCGATCTTTTGCAGAGATTCGGTTGCGAGTGCTGTTTCGATACACCCTAATGCGCGGACTGCATCCTCGTCCGAAAGCACATCCACGATGCTCTTTCCCAGCAGGTCTTCTTTCGGCGCGTACAGCTTGTCGTCGGAGGAAGCGATGATGTCCAGGTACTCTCCCTTCGCATTGGTTCGGATGATGATGTCCGGAATAACCTCTACGATCGACCTGTTGTATTGTTCACTCTCCTGAAGCGCTTGCTCAGCGCGCCTTCGTTCGGTGATATCGCGGTGGATGCCCTGATAGGCAGTAACGTTGCCGGACTCGTCTCTGAGCGCAGTCACGGTTCGTTCACAGTCGATAACTGTCCCGTCTTTCCTCCTGAAACGCACTTCATCTTTGACGAAACCGGTCTCTCTGATACGGCGCAGGAAAGTCTCCCGTTCAGCGGGATCCGCATACAGATCAGTGGCCTTGAGAACAGGCAGTTCCTCTCTGGTGTAGCCAAACAGGTCAAGCCAGGCCTGGTTGGCCTCGATGGCCGAACCGCCGGGATCCGTGATGTAGATGGCGTCCAGGGACTGCTCGAACAGTGTCCGGAACTTGTTGTTGCCCCTGTCAGATTTGTTATCAGGCTTGGATGCTTGCGTCATGCTGTCCGTGCACCGGTTCATTGGATACGTCAGTGTATCATCGTATGCGAATGCCTGGAATGTCAACCGATCCTGCGTCAGGATTCGCTTGTCCAACGCAGAACCTCTCGCGTTTGGTCTTGCGCAGGCCGGACTACGATCCTGTTTTTGGCGACAGGTGCGTGCATGTACTATGCTTCCAGCTATCGAAATCCTCGTCCGTGGGCAATTGCCGCAAAGACTCCGGACCGGGTTCCGAAATAGTGACCAGCCACAGCATATGCGCTGGTATACAGCGACAAAGGAGACCGCTATGTTTTGTTTTCAATGCCAGGAGACGGCGAAGAATACCGGATGCACGGTGAAGGGAATATGTGGCAAGTTGGAGGACACTGCGAATCTGCAGGACCTGCTCATTCATGTGCTCAAGGGCATCGCTGTCTATACTCAGAAGCTGAAGGAACTGGGGATCGAAGACCGGAGCAATGGCTTTTTCACGGTCGGTGCGCTGTTTGCGACTATTACGAACGCCAACTTCGACGATGAGCGAATCACGGCCCTGATACTTGAGGCACTGGAACGCCGGGCTGCGGTTCGGGAACGTTTTCTCGCTGCGTACAAAGACAATTATGGGCAGGAGTTCTCCGGAGTTCTTCCCGATGCAGCTGTCTGGGCATCGAACGATCCGGCGACGTTCGCTGAAAAGGCGAAGTCAGTGGGCATCCTGTCGACTGAGGACGAGGATGTTCGTTCACTTCGGGAGATGCTGATAATCGGTCTCAAGGGAATCTCGGCGTACGCAGATCATGCTGCGGTACTTGGGTATGAGCAGGATGAAATCTACGATTTCGCGATGGAGGCGCTGGATTCCACGACGAAGGAACTCTCTGTCGATGACATGGTCGGGCTTGTAATGAAGGCGGGAGACACCGCAGTCATGACCATGGCGTTGCTCGACAAGGCCAACACCGAAACGTATGGCAATCCCGAGATCACCGAGGTGAACATCGGTGTGCGAGGCAACCCGGGCATCCTTATCAGTGGTCACGACCTCAAGGACATGCAGGAGTTGCTGGAGCAGACGAAGGATACCGGGGTGGATGTGTATACCCATAGCGAGATGCTGCCCGCAAATTACTATCCGGCGTTCAAGAAGTACGAGCACTTCGCGGGAAACTACGGTGGGTCGTGGTGGCAGCAGAACAGCGAGTTCGAGTCTTTCAACGGACCGATCCTGTTGACCACGAACTGTCTCGTGCCTCTCAAGAAGGAAAATACGTATCTCAACAGGCTGTTCACCACGGGAATGACGGGCTATTCCGGAGCAACTCACATCCCCGACAGGCCGACGAGAGGCGCGAAGGACTTCTCCTCAATTATCGAGATGGCGAAATCCTGCCCTCCGCCCACTGAGATCGAGAATGGGACTATCGTAGGCGGCTTCGCTCATAACCAGGTGATGGCTCTTGCCGATAAGGTGATCGAGGCGGTGAAGTCGGGAGCTATCAAGCGCTTCGTTGTCATGGCCGGTTGCGATGGCAGATACCCGTCCCGCGAGTACTTCACGAAGGTTGCCCAGAACCTGCCGAAGGATACGGTGATTCTGACAGCCGGGTGCGCCAAGTACCGCTATAACAAACTTCCGCTGGGAGACATTGGCGGAATCCCGCGCGTTCTGGATGCTGGTCAGTGTAACGACTCATATTCTCTCGCAGTGATTGCGTTGAAACTTAAAGAGGCCTTTGGCCTTTCCGACATCAATGAGCTTCCACTCTCGTTTGACGTCGCGTGGTATGAGCAGAAGGCCGTTGCAGTCCTGCTGGCACTGCTGTCTCTCGGTGTGAAGGGAATGCGTATCGGTCCGACGCTACCGGGATTTCTCTCTCCCTCCGTTGCCAATGTTCTCGTTGAGAAGTTCGACATCAAGCTGATCAGCAACGCTGAAGAGGACGTCGCCGCCATGATGGCATCCAGGTGAGTCAAGCCTGACGCGAATTGCAGATGATGTCGCTGTCAATGTGGATGATTACTGCCACGTCTGATACAGCGCGGACGAGTGACGAGACGCATAACGTGGGTCGGACAGAGGGATCGCCGGAGTCCGGCCCACGCTATGCATGGATATGGAGAGACCGACACCCGCCGGCCGCTGCCGTTTCTTACTGTTAGCGTGACTCGCATTCACCACCGGCCAGCTCTTGTGATGTGTGGTTTGTATTCGGGTGCTGATGGATGACCTGTTTCTTCCGCTGGTGCGCCTGATAGACACCGGTTTGGCGCGGTTAGGGCCTCCGAAGCTCCGCTCCGTCATTCATTTTGTGTGACTGAACTTGACGTTCCGTGGAGCGGGAGGCTACAGTGCGTGTAATGCCCGTTAGGGATGTCATGCAGCCTCTGGAGATCTCCCGGTGAAGATAGCCTCCAGCTTCGCTGTCGTCGTGTTCGTTCTAATCGCCATGATTGCCACTCTCGGTCATATCGATGGGTCCGTTACGTTTGGAGAACCCCCCCTGAATACCTCTTCAGATACATTGCCGATAACCGGGGAGGAGGAGGCCTATCTGCGGTTCGTAGTCGGTACACTGCAGGGAGTCAGTTCGGACATCAGCAGTCTCGGCATGCTTTTCAGCAACCCGGAGTTTGATAACGACGAATGGAAGGCGGCGATCACCGTCCTGCTGAACCGGATCGAGTCAGCACCCGAAATGATCGTGCCACTTGAATCATCCGCACGGCTTCATGCGTTCCAGGAGGCATCGGTTGCAGCCGTGAGCCATGGCGCCGAGTTCGCAGGTCTCATCCGCATTCAACTCCAGCAGGGACAGTCCAACATGACAGATGATGCGGCAATCGAGTTGATGGCGGCTGCCGAGGCGTTCGGTCAGGCTGAGTATCTTCTCAACAGGTTCCTGGATGAGCATCCGCTTCCGGAGTAACGGCCGATAACCGGCGCACCCGGCCGAGGCACCGCGTACTACTTAATTCCCGGCAGGTCTATGTACCGGGGCGTTTGCTCGCAATACTCGACGTATTCTGCGCCATATGTCTTCTTCAGATGCTTCTCCTCAGTGCGCACCATCATCTGGGCAAGGATGGCGTACAGGACCACCCAGGTTGCGCCTGTCCACGACGGCCAGAGGAGTGAGTAACCAATTACCACCATGCCATAGAACATGATCTGCGGATTTCGGGTCTTTCGATACATGCCCGAACAAGTCAGGCCGGATGCCTCCTGCCCCGTGGTCTTGTACATGCCGAGGCGTCCCACCGTTGTTCCCAGCATGATGGCTCCTCCCACCAGAAGCAGTAGCGCAAATCCGAAGAGAGGGCTGCCAATATCGATAGTGCTGAGACGGGAGTCCAGAAAGACATAGGACGATGCCGCATGCAGCACGAACACTGCAACCGAAAGCGAACTCGTCACCTTTGACAGCCTGCCGGTGCGATCATAGTCCCGCCCGGTCTTGCGGAACACGAATGCTCCTACAGCCAGGAGCAGCACTGCCAGGAGAATCACCTGGACTATGTCATTCACGCGCGCCTCCAGCCAGATACTATCACCATGGGCGTGTGACGAAAAGCCCACGGGGAGACAGTGCCGACCGGAATCGGATAGAAGGCAGCGACTATACCTGCTAGGATTCAATCTGTTGCAGGTTGGTGACAGGCTGCGACGCTGAACCTGATGAAGACCCTCGACTGGCTCCGACTTATTGCGCTCTCCGTACTTTGGGGAGGGACGTTTCTGTTCGTCTCATTGTCACTTAGGAGCATGCCTGAGTTCACCATTGTATTTCTACGTGTAGGTCTGGCGGCCATCACGTTCTGGTTGCTGATTCTTGTCACCGGACGACGAATGCCGAGGGATTGGCACACGTGGCGTGCATTCCTGCTCATGGGACTCCTGAACAACGCCATCCCTTTCAGTCTCATCACCTGGGAGCAGACGCAAGTTGAGGGAGGCATTGCGTCGATCATCAACGCCACCACGTCCTGCTTCGCGGTTGTGCTGGCGCACTTCCTTACGAAGGATGAGAAGTTGTCCGTGCGCCGGGCGGCAGGAGTGCTCATCGGGTTGTTCGGGGCCTATGTTCTGCTACGGCCTGAGTTGGACGGCGGCATTTCGCTGCGTGGTCTTGGCCAGATGGCCGGCCTTGTTGCATCAATGTCACTGGCTCTGGCGGGCATCTTCGGCAAGCGGTTCAAAGGGTTGTCCCCTATTGTGACTGCCACAGGCATGCTCACCTGCTCAGCGCTGTTGCTGTTGCCGGTCTCCGTACTCGTCGATCAACCATGGACTATGCAGCCGGACATCTCTGCAATCGGCGCTGTTGGCGGACTGGTACTGTTGAGCACTGTTGTAGCGTATTTGCTGTATTTCCGCGTGCTCCAATCAGCTGGCGCCACAAATCTTCTTCTGGTTACGCTGCTCATGCCCGTCAGTGCGCACATCCTTGGCGCGGCGTTCCTGGGAGAGCCACTGTACGCCACCTCAGTGGCGGGCATGGTGTTTATTGTACTGGGACTGAGCATTATCGACGGCCGCATACTGAGGCTTCTGCGTGCGAGACGTCACGCCGAAATGGCGCTGCCGGTTATGGTGCAGCCTGAGGAGGAATGAGATGAAGGACCTGCATGAAGAGACTTTGTGGCAGGCACTGACACGTCGTGATACCGCGTACTGCGAAGTGTTCTTCTATGGGGTGAGGACCACCGGGGTATTCTGCCGCCCCGGCTGTCCCAGTCCTGTACCGAAGCGTGAGAATGTGGTATTCGCCTTCTCGGCTGCAACGTTGCAGCGAGCAGGCTTTCGCGCCTGTCGACGCTGCAGACCGGGCGAACCCGGACATCCTGACGCCTCAGTGGCCACGGTGGTCAGACTTTGCCGGTTGATTGAGGAGAGTAGCGCCATACCCACGATGATGGAACTTGCTGAGTGTGCCGGTATGAGCGAATCCGCGGTGGGCCGCCTGTTTGGGGAAGCATTGGGAGTTACCGCGAGGGAGTATGCTGATGCACACCGCAGGGAGCGATTCCGCAAGGCACTGCGGCGTGGTGCGGATATCCTGGATGCGACTTACGATTCGGGCTACGGTTCCAGCAGTCGGGTTTATGAAGGGTCGAATAACCATCTCGGCATGACACCACGCACCTACCGCGATGGAGGACAGAGACAGGAAATTGCCTACACGGTCTCGGAGACGCCCTTGGGGTATCTGCTGGTGGCGGCTACGGCTAAGGGAATCAGTGCGGTGAAACTTGGTGATGATGCCGATGCGCTCGTGACGGAACTCAGGCATGAATTCAACAGAGCTGAATTGCGTGAAGGGGGTGAAGAACTGTCTTCCTGGACGGAGTCGCTGGTCGGTTATCTCTCCGCTCGTTTGCCGTGGCCCGAGTTGCCGTACGACGTGGCCGCCACTGCTTTCCAGCGGCGTGTTTGGGAGCACCTGCACAGGATACCAGCCGGAGAGACAGTGCACTACGGCGAGGTGGCGGCACAACTCGGTCAGCCCGCCGCCGCGCGGGCGGTGGCTCGCGCCTGTGCGACCAACCCTGTGGCACTTGTCGTGCCTTGTCACCGTGTGGTGCCTAAGGGCTCCGGACTCGCGGGCTATCGGTGGGGCATTGAGAGAAAGCGAAGGCTGCTTGATCTCGAGGGCGCTACCATGACCCGGGAATGATATGGTATGCTGCTGCACGGTATTACGGCGATGTCCATCTACCTGGTAGTGAGGGAGGTGTTTCGTGCGGATCACAAGAGGGACTGGCATATTCTGCGTTGTTGTTGGTGCGCTCATATTTCTGCTGTGGGGGATACTGCTTGCCACCGGAACGGTCACTGATCTCACGGAAAGGCCAACGGCGTATGCATTTCATCTGACGGCAGAGGCGCTGACGGGCGTGCTCCTGATTGGATCCGGACTTGCCATTTTTAAGGCCTACCGCTATGCAGGCAGGCTCTTCTATTTCGCTGGTGGCATGCTGTTGATTGCCGCCCTGGGAATGCTGGTATTCTACATTCGAGATGGCTTTCCTCCGTTCATCGGACTGGGCGGAGTGGTGGTTGCGCTGACTGTATTGGTTCTGCGCCGGAATTACGTGGCGGTGGCCGATCTGGCGTACCTCAGCTTTGGCACTGTTCTCTACATGGAGATCAACGTGCTGGGGAACCTGCTGCAGACTGGTGATATCGCAAGCGCATGGTATGTGGCGATCGCCATGGCGGTGACGGTCCCGGTGACTCTGCTGGCATTCCAGCGACCCCTTTAGGGCATCAGATGGTCGCGTTTTTGGTCGCGGCCCGCGCAGACAGGCTGGTGTGGCCGCTTTCTATCATCTGGTGATAGCACATCGCCGAGACACGGTTTGTTTAAGCACCGCTGTTTTTGCACTGGCAAGGACTGAGAGCACGAACCTGCCGGCGAATCCTGTGCGTAGCTGCAGCGTGATTTCAGGCGGCGAGTGCGGACTGCATCTCGCGGCTGGCCTGCTCGTCCGGCTCAGAGTGCAGGGCTTTCTCAATTGCGGCCCTTGCTTCGGTGCCTCTGAGACGCCCGAGCGCCCATGCGGCGTATCCACGGACCAGCTCGTCGCTGTCGCCCAGCGCCTTTGCCAGGTACGGCACGTGTGACTGGTCCCCGCTGTTTCCCAGAGCGATTGCTGCGTTGCGTTGGAAGTAGCGCTTGTGGCGGATGTAGTTGTACATGACCGGGCGGAGCACTGTCTCGAAGTACTCATCGGTCAGTAATAACACCTTTCGCAGATCGAATTGTTCTGCGATGCGCGTGAGGAAGCTGCTGGGGGGGAGTGTTTCCGACGCCTTGAGCCGCGGCCGATTGCGAGGGCATGCTTCCTGACAGAGGTCGCACCCGTGAATCCAGGAGCCCATCTTCTCCCTGATCTCCGGAGGTATGTGGCTCGAGGTGAGGTTCCCACGGAAGTTGTCCTGAGTCATGAAGCAGTTGTACGCGATACACTTCTTCGGCTCCAGCCTGAAGGGTTCCAGTGTTCCTGTCGGACAGGCGTCGATGCACAGGCGGCAGTTCTCGGGGCAGGGGGCCTCCATGGTGGGCGAGTCATATTCCAGTTCTGCGTCGACAACGAAGGCTGTGAGCACGATGAATGACCCCGGCCCTTTCGAGAAGGCGAAGTTGTTGCGACCGTACGTTGCAACGCCTGCGCGGGCTGCTGTCAGTCGCTCTGGGACATTAATGTCGGGTCCAAGCATCACGTGCAAGCCTCGCTTCTCCAGGTAGTCCCTGAAGAGTTGGCGCCGGGCACCGTTTGTGCGGCTGCTGGACTGGTTGTAGCTGCGGGACTGGTAGAGACGTCCTATTCTGCCGCCAAGTTCCGCTGCGAAGCCTTCTCTTGTGTAGTCGTAAACAAGGGAGATAATTGATCTTGCTTCGGGCATAACGCTCCGGGGATCCGTACCGGGGATGGGTTTGAGCGGGCTCTCGATGTAGTAGTCATAGTCTGTGTAGCGCGACTCCAACTCCTCCGCGTACCAGGGGAATGGATCGGCGGTGGTAATACCCGCTTCATGATAGCCCAGGTCGAGGGCGAAATCCTTAATCTCTCTTGTGACTGACATGGTTGGCTCTCCTTATGTGGGGTCTGATCTTACGACCGACAACCTGAGACTGAATATACCTTTGGCACGGGGGGTATGTCGAATTCGGAATGAGCAGACGGTAGAGACCTCGAGGATTGCTGTCTACAGAATAACCTGGGACGTGGGGGTGCTCCTGTCCTGCTATGGCCACTGTCGGATGCAGATGTATGACGTCGTGAAACGCTCGGTCAGCTTGTCCGTCACGCTGAAGCCTGATTGCTTCAGCATCTCCTCCATGATCCATGCGAACGTAGAATACTCTTCCCGTATGTGGGCGATGGTTTCATCTGCCAGATCGTCACCTCCTGCGCTGCGCACCGTTGCAATGAGGCCCGCGAAGTATGCGTCGTAGTCCGGCACTCCTGAAGGATACACAATGTCACGGAGGAACAGCCTTCCGTTTGGTCGGAGGTGGTGGGCGACACGCCGCAATGCAGTGAGCTTCCACATGTCCGGCAGATGATGCAGTGTGAGTTGGCTGACGGCTCCGTCAACGGGTTCCGGCGGAACGTAGCCAGAGAGGAATCCACCGTCCTGGAACGTCACATTCCTGACACGGCGCTCGGTGGCCTTCCGGCGCGCGAAGCGAATCATTGCAGGGCTCACATCGGTTGCGTAGACGTGCCGGCATCTTGCCGCCAGTCCGAGTGCCATCTCGCCGGTGCCGCAGCCGATTTCCCATATGGTAGTGAAGGGAGAAACGATGAGCGCCTGCGCAACCTTCTCCACTTCCTGCGAGACGTTGCGCAGACGCTGCATGCCTGTATCGTATTCCGTGACGCGCTCATCGTCGGCGTAGTCAGTGCCGATCTGCTTACGCTCGTCATAGAGCCATGAGTGGTCCATTGTAAACTAACTCAGATTGACCACTTTCGCTTTAAGCAATCCCTCAATGGCGAGAACCTGCTGAAAGACTTCATCCGAAGGTGTCTGACTGAGACAGAGGACCATCATGGCGGTACCTTCCCCAACTGCCCCAAGGCTTACCTGCATCTGGGAGATATTTATGCTATTCTCGCCCATCACGGAGCCCACCGCACCGATCATGCCCGGCTTGTCCATGTGTTCAGTGAACAGCATGGACACATCCTGTGGTTCTATCTGTAGCGTGTAGTCATTGACTCTGGTGAGATAAGCGCGACCCTGGAATGAAGTGCCGGATACGATGGTCTTGCCCTTCTGTGTCACCAACTCGAGAGTGAGGGCACTGGTGTAGTTGCCTGCATCGGTGTCCTTCTCCTCCCTGAAGCGCAGGCCCCGGTCCTTGGCAACTGTGTCGGCGTTTGTAATGGTGATGCGCTCATCGGTGGTGGGCCCGAGCAGTGTTCGCAGTACTTCGACCTTGATGGGGTCGACTGCGACCGTTGCAATCTCTCCCTGTGCTCGAAGGACGAGTTCCTTCGCCTGACCCTCCATGATGCCGGCGGCGATCTTGCCCAGCCGCGCCCCGACCTCGATGAATGGATTGAGCAGGGCCATGTGTTCGGCAGGGATGATGGGCGCGTTGACGGGGGTCGTCGGAGGCAGCCCTCTAAGTACATTCGCTATCTGATTCGCGACATCGGTGCCGGCATTGCGCTCGGCCTCGACGGTAGAAGCAGCGAGGTGGGGAGTTACCACCACCTTATCGCTCTTGACGAGAATGTTATCTGTAGCCGGCTCGGCGCTGTAGACGTCCAAAGCCGCACCGGCAATCTTTCCGGCCTCGAGTGCATCGTAGAGCGCCTGTTCGTCAAGGAGCTTGCCGCGCGCGCAATTGACGAGCATTGCAGTGGGCTTCATAAGAGCCAGTTTCGATGCATCGATCAGCTTGTCGGTATTGGGAGTGAGAGGCAAATGCAGGCTCACGAAGTCGGACTGTCTGAGGAGGTCATCCAACTCCACCATGGTGACACCGATCCGGTCGGCCCAGTCCTGCGCAACGAATGGATCGTAAGCGATTACATTCATCTTCAATCCGCGCGCCATCTCGGTGACCTGCGCTCCAATCTTACCGAGTCCCACCACTCCGAGAATCTTGCCGCGGAGTTCGATACCTTTGAGCGAGCGATTCCATTTCCCGTCCTTGAGCTCGCAGTGGGCCCTCGGTATCTGCCGCACGAGCGACATCATCAGGGCAATTGCATGTTCTGCAGTGGATACCGTATTGCCAAGGGGGGAATTGACTACGACAATACCCTGTTTTGATGCCGCGGCAACATCGATGTTGTCCACTCCAACGCCGGGACGTCCGATGATGCGCAGTCTGCCCGGCTTGGACAGGAGATCGGCGGTCACTTTTGTCTGAGAGCGGACCACGAGTGCGTCATAATCTCCAATGATTGCCTTCAATTCATCGGGTGAAAGGCCCTTGTTGATGTCTACCTGGCCGGCGGTATTAAGTATCGCAATCGCATCATCCGCGATCGCCTCAGCCACGAGAATCTTCGGGACAGTGTCTTCCATGTGCCTTGCTCCTTGTCATAAGTGTCACTGCGGGGCTTCAGTCAAGTCCCACCCCGCCTGGTCCTGCACATTATTGCACGTTGAAAGCGAAAGGGCGAAACACCTGAGGCTTCTGCTCCCGGACATGCATACTCCCTATTGCTCACGGGCAGCAGGTCCGACATTCAGGATGTCTGCGGCTATGGCACGACACTGTCATTGAGGCCACTACACGGAGGTCCGCACAACAGGTAGAGATCGCCGGGCTGGTCTCTATGCGGGCGACAGTACCAGCAGCCACCCACCTCCGGACACGTGCAGGTTGCCATTCACGAACTCGTACTTCTCTGCGAGACGTAGGGCATCCATGAAGGCCGCCTCCTGTTCCATCACTCCCGGCTCCAGACACGCGATCTCCGTCTGAATCAACATGCCGAACTCGATCGTGCCGTCCCGGGAGGATATGTAGTCTCCCCCGTACACGTTGCAGCCGGTGAAGCCCGATACATTGTCTTCGCCAAATGAGATTGTAGGCTGGTGATCCGGGAGTGCTGCGGTAAGATTGCCCGGTTCTCCATATGCTTCAAGAACCCATGAGGTATCGACGATGGGCGGCTGACCGTATGGTGGCGTAGGCGGGTCAGGTATCTGCGGTGCACATCCTGCAACTGTCAGTAACGAAGCGACAGTGACCAGCAGACCGAACTTCAGTGTCCTGCCGTTCATGTATTCACCCCCCAGTGTAAACGATGGCGGACCTCCTGTTCCCTGGCCAGCCGCCCACTTCTATATACGTTGATAGGCTAACAGTAGCACTCCATCAGGGGTGATATTTCCGCGCCACGAACGCTCATATCGTCCGACCTGCGGGCGCACTGTCGTATCGCACCCTTCCCCGCACGCTCAGAGGCATCCTGGCGAAAATAGTCGACAATGGAATCTCAGGGATGGCACCCTGACCATACTCTCAATCACGATGCCCCCCACCTGCCGGAGTGCATGAGCGATACTCCTAGGTCTGCGAAAAAACCAGGAGCCCTCCGGCTCCAGAGATGTAAAGGTATCCGTCCACAACTTCATACTCCTCCGCCAGCCTCAGTGCTTCCATGAAGGCTTCCTCCTGGTCCATTACGCCGGGCTCCTCACACAGAATCGTTGTCTGGTGCATCTCGCCGAACACCAGCGTGCCATCCGGTTCCGACGTGTAGGTTCCTCCGTACGAGTTGCAGCCGGTGAATCCGGTGACTTCCTCAGTTCCGTCAAAGGAGAGTGTCACCTGTGTGTCTGGAATAACAGGGGAAAGGCTTTCCGGCTCCCCGTATTCCTCAAGAATCCATGAGGTGTCGGTGAGGGATGGTTGGGCCGGTGGTATGGGCATATCCGGCACCCGTGGTGCGCACCCTGTAACCACCAGCAGCAACCCCACTGTTGCGAGTAGTCCAATTCGTCGGTTTCGGCATTTCATCTGTCCACCTCCCGGAATGATGGCAACCCCCACGAGCCGAGAATCGATCGCCCATCACTATATTCGTTCATAGATCAGCAGTATCACTTCGCTGGCAATCTGCAATTCGTCGCCACGCAGTTCGTAGCGCTCGGCGTTCGACAGCGCTTCAAGGTAGAAGTACTCCTGCTGCATACGCTCAACCGGCTCGCACCATATTCGCGTCGAACTGATGTTTGCGATCCTCAGGGATTCACCATCCGCCGTATATTCGGCCCAGTACGTATTGCATCCTGTCGAGCCACGGAGGGTGCTGTCGCCACCGTCGAACTCCAGTGTAATACTGGTTTCCTGGAGTGGCGACAACAGATCCGATGTTTTCCCCATCGCAATCAGCTCCCACTGAGTGGACTCGAGTGGAGGCGCCTTACACCCTGCCATCCCGGTCAACATGAACAGTAGTAGCAAACATCGCAGCAGGCATCTCGTTGTCACCAGGTTGTGCCTCTCCCAATCAGCCTGGCTGACCTCCCTGGATGTGACCATGGCACGATACACGTGCCTACGCGAAGCGCTCAGGATGACAGTAGCTGCACTGCAATAATGGCCGGTCGGCCTGCAACGCGTGCTCCATCGTCGTCCTGTAGTCATCGAATCCTGTCCAGGTTCCCTGTTGCTCACGTGTGCCATCGCAACAGCGCTCGCATTCCGCCCGGTGAATCTGTACGTAGTTGCCAGAGGGACTCTCAAGTATCCAGAAACGCATAGAAATGCCTCCTCACACCCATGGTACACGGCCATGTGACGGGTCTCCACTTCTCATTCAATCTACCACTCCTCAAAGCGATAGTCTTCCTGCGGCACCCCTCTAATTCGAGTGAGTTCTCTCGGGAAATCATCTCCCCGTCACGGTGACCAGTATAGCGATATCTCCTTGTGCGACGTCGAGCCGCTGCACCCGCTGCAGTACCTCCTCATACCGGCCTTCGATGTTTGTCAGGAGCATTGAGAAGTCGACAAGGCACCGCTCCAGGCTCTCGTGACTCTCGAAGCTCGTTGTATGGTGGACGTGCTTTCCGGCAGGAATGAGCAGTCGGGTGTAGTCAGTCTCACTCCCGGGTTCCCGTTCTTCAAATGGCGGAGGAACGAAGAGCCGCACATCGCTGCCAACTGACTCGCCCCAATCAGTGTCGAAGAAGAGATGTGTGTCAAGTGCACCCGCTGTTTCGTTCACCACTGGAACGAAGGCGAACTGTGCTATGCCGTCCTCTGGGTGCAACTCGTTGGAGAAGCCGACCAATGGTTCATGCACCATGGCCTGTGGTGGTGCAGCCGATTGATGTCCCACAACCTGAATGTCGAAACGAATCTGACATTCTGCGTATGTGTAATCCAAGGCATAAGGGTCCGACGGATTCCAGTTCCCCCTGCCTTCTGTGCCGGCTTCGATATCGACCAAGACCCGCCCGGATGCCTCGTACGCAAACCAGGGTAGATCATTGTCGGTGGGGGGTGCGCACGCCGCCACCAGCACCAGACTCATGGTGATGAACGACATGTAAAATATCCGGCAATTGCGCCGCCGCATCATCCTCCTCTCCACGCTGTGCATCATCCTTGCCTGGCGGGAGTTGTATCACAGAAGCCCACTGCCAGCAAAACTGCGGTACGGTGCTACGAGCAAGTCGCGGGGTCCGGAGTTTGCGGAGAGTGGGTGGAATTGAGGTCTGACCTGTACATCGGGCTGCATGCCGCTTACCTGGAAAACCGCTGCCGGGCTTCGGAAGCAGATCCTGCGTGACGGTCCATGTCGGCCCATGGGTCACCTGTCTGTCCCAGGCGAAGGAACATATTCTTGATCGTGTAACGCTGCGGTTTCACCGCTTCAGATTCAAGTTCGTCCCATGAAAGAGGCGTGGCCACCGGCGCGCCTGGCTTAGCTCTGATTGAATATGGCGCAATAACAGTGTGGGCGTACGAATTTCGCAAGGTATCGAGGAAGATCCGTTGTCCACGCTTGTTCTTTCGTTGCTCGGTTGTGAGATCGTTCGGATGTTCTTCTGCCACTCGGGTGACGAGAATCCGGGCGAAGTCCCTGACATCGTCGAACTTCAATTCACGCCTGATCGGTACGTCAATGTGGTAGCCGGATGAACCTGTTGTTGCTACCCAAGTCCTGAGTCCGAGGTCCTGCAGGACATCTCTCAATAGAAGAGCCGTCGCTCGAAGTGCTGCCGTGTTCTCACTCCCGTCGGGGGGATCGAGGTCGATCACCATCCTATCGGGATACTCCAATCGGTCGATGCGGCTGAGCCAGATATGGGGAACGACGAAGCCATGGTTGGCCAGATAAACGAGCGTTGCTGCGTTATTGCAGACCGCATGGGTTACAGTACCTCCCTGCTTCTCCAGCGTGACCCTGGTTATCCAATCAGGGAAATGGTCGGGAATCTCTTGCTGATAGAAATCCTCGCCTTCGATACCGTTGGGATAGCGGTGCATCGTCAGGGCCCTGTCTCTTATATGAGGCAGCATGTACACCGCGATTCGCTGATAGTAGTCCAGGACGTCTCGCTTTGCAATGCCGGACTCGGGGAAATACATCTTGTCGAGGTGCGTGAGCTCGATTTCGTGGTGCTCGATGTCCAGTGTCTCCTTCATACCGCCTCCTCACGCGTCACTTGCGTTGCTTCCCTGTCTCTCCGAAGACCAAGGTAGACCGGGTGGCGCAGCTTTCCATCCTCTGTCCATTCAGTGAACTTGACTTGAGCTACCAACTTCGGCTCAACCCAGTGTATGTCGCGCTGTGGCAGTTCGTGGTCGGTGGCAAAGGGGGGAGTTTGAATTTCCAGTCGGTCAAGTCTGGCTCTAAGATCTCGGAGTGTCTGGTCGTCGTAGCCCGTGCCGACCTTGCCGGCGTAGTTTAGGGAACCATTCTTGTAGTATCCCACCAGAAGAGCCCCAAGTCCGATCCTGCTGCCCTGTGGCTCGGTAAAGCCGCCGATGACCACTTCCTGGTTCTTCACGCATTTGAGTTTGAGCCACTTGTTTGACCTCTTGTGTACGTAGGCTGCTCCAGCATCTTTGGCGATGATACCCTCCCATCCTTTCGGACACACCTCCTGGAGGAACGCCTCACCATCGCGATTGCGGTGCTCGGTAAACCGGAGAGGGTCGCGGAAGTCCAGCGAGCGTCGCAGAAGTCTCTTACGCTGCCTGAGAGGCATACCGGTAATGTCGTATCCATCAACGTAAAGGATATCGAACACGTAGTAATAAACGGGAATTCCACTGTTGCGTGCTGATTCGGGATTGGTCAGCTTCATCCTGTTTTGAAGCTTACCGAAACTTGTAAGCCCTCCTTCGAAGGCGACGATCTCGCCATCCACCACGAAATCATAGGGAGGCTGTTGTGCGATGACCTCCGCTACTTCCGGATATGTGTGCTGTAGCTCCTTGCGGTTTCGTGACATAAGGCATGTGCGATCGCTGTTACGGAAGGCGAGGCATCGTTCGCCATCGAACTTGCGTTCGAAGATCCAGTCCTCATGAGAGAATGGTCTCTGTGTGAGCGTGGCAAGCATTGGCGTGAGCCAATCAGGGAACGTGGCGTGAACCGCTTTCTCACGCTCCTCTGGCGTGAGTGTATTCAGTGGACTATTCGTCATGCTGTGCCTTTGCCTCCATCTGTTCGATGGTATGACCGCTGATTACTGATGCTGGCTCTGTGCTGACTGGATTGCGACGCGCATCCGCCTTCTCGTCCCTCATCTTGAGGAGAAGCCAGCGGACTTCTTTGCCCCTGGCGGTTCTCACGAGTGCATAGCCGCCCTGCAGTTTCTCACCTTCAAGCCATATCTCGGCTTGTCCTTCATCGATGGCCTGAGCGATGGGCTTGTCTTTGAGATTGCGGTACCGACCGGTATCCCAGACCAGAACGGTTCCCGCGCCGTACTCATTCTGCGGTATGGTGCCTTCGAATGTAGCGTAGTCGAGCGGATGGTCCTCGGTGGGGATGGCGAGCCGTTTCTCACTCGGGTTGGTAGACGGCCCTTTCGGCACGGCCCAAGACTTGAGCACCCCATCCACCTCAAGCCGGAAATCGTAGTGCAAGGTGCTGGCTTTGTGCTTCTGAATTACGAACAGAGGCTGAGGCCCTTGCCGTAAACCCTGGGAGATGTCTGTTCCGCTGGGCTCTCTAGTTCGGCTGAAGTTCCGTTTGCTGCGATACTCCTCTAGTCGATCCTTCTTTTCCACCCTGCTGTTCCCTCACCATGTCTGTTCGACTATGCGATGAACGCCAAAAGAGTCTAATCTATACGCTTTGCATACTCCAAACCGGGGGCCCGGGCTGATGTCAGTTTTGACATGCCAACAAGGCATTGATACAGTCTACCACGGTGATTCCGGCGTACCTCATATAGGGGGGTGGTGCATGCGCATCGTGTTCTTCGAGACCGAAGCGATGGAGGACAGGTATTTTGAGAAGCATCTTTCTGGCCACGATCTCCAGTTCTTCCACGACACTTTGACTGTGTCCTCTTTGGAAAAGCTTGACCCGGTAGATGTGCTGTCGACCTTCATGTACTCCGATGTGGACGTGGCGGTTCTTGACGCACTTCCGGATCTGAAGCTGGTTGCGACGCGTTCCACCGGCTTCGATCATGTGGCACTCGATGAATGTACATCCCGCGGAATTGTTGTTTCGAACGTTCCGTCGTACGGAGACAACACAGTAGCTGAGCATACATTCGCTCTTATTCTCACTTTGGCGAGACGCCTCTACGAGGGGTGCCTGAACCGGATCGAAGGCAACTTCTCGGCACGGGACCTGACCGGCTTCGATCTGAAGGGCAAGACTATCGGTGTTGTGGGGGCTGGTAATATCGGTATAAATGTTGTCCGTATAGCCCGGGGATTCGGCATGACAATACTAGTTTATGACGTGAAACCCAAAGAGTCGCTGGCTGAAGCACTTGATTTTCGGTACGTACCACTGGAGCGGTTGCTGAATGATTCGGACATCGTCTCCCTGCATGTCCCTTACAATGATGCGACACATCACCTGATTGATCGCGAGAAATTTGCCATGATGCGGCAAGGGGCATATCTCATCAACACCGCAAGGGGGGGCGTCGTAGACCAGGAGGCGCTTCTTGAAGCACTCGACGACGGCACGCTTGCCGGCGCAGGACTCGACGTGCTGCAGGGGGAGGAGTACATTAAGGAAGAGAAGTCTGTACTCTCCGACAGCGAACGCACGAAAGCGCTGAAAGCCGTTGGTCAGAACGCTCTTATCCTTCAGCGTAACAACGTGGTTTATACACCGCACATCGGCTTCAACAGCCGCGAGGCGATGGAACGTATTCTCGAGACGACCGTAGACAACATCCTCGGGTTCGCCAGTGACGAACCCCGGAATGTCGTGAATCCGAATGTGCTTGAACACCGCAACAAGACGTGAGGCTCTGTCTGCACGGTAAGGAGACAGTTCGTGGCCAAGAAGTACGTGATCGTAGACGGTGCTAATGTCGCTCATGAGGAGACATCGGCAAAAGGCGATCCGAAGGTCAGCAATATCATGAGTATGCGGCAGGCCCTCATGGACCGGGGGTACAGTCCTCTCATAATTGTGGATGCTACGTTGCGCCATGAGATCGATGATCCCGAGCAATTGGAGAACCTTATGGATAGCGGCATCATCCGGCAGGCGCCTGCGGGTACCGATGCCGACTACTTTATTCTGCAGACAGCCGATCGTCAGGAAGCATTGGTTGTGTCGAATGATTCCTTCAAGCGTTACCGCGATCAGTACTCCTGGCTTGATGACCGCAAGGTGCCATTCATGGTTATCAACGGGCAGATCGAGCTGCATGTGCCCGATCTTCCGGATGAGTAAGGAGAGGTAATGCCCGGAGCGGATATGCCGGGCCTCAGCCGAGGTACGTGACAATGCCGGAATTGCCGGACGTTCAAGGATTCATGAAGTATGTGGATGCAACCAGCCTGCACCAGACGGTAAACCGCGTCACTATTACTGACGAACGGATTCTCAAAGCCGTGACTCCGGACAAGCTCCGCGCGCATCTGGAGGGTGCCCAGTTCACGAGAAACGATAGGCACGGCAAGTATCTATTCACAAGTATCTCAAAAGGCGGCGCTCTGGTAGTTCACTTCGGCATGACGGGCAGTCTCGCTTACGGGGATGCTTCTGAAGACCTGCCGGACTATTCACGGGTCACTATCGAGTTCGAGAACCACAAGCGCCTCTCATACATTAGCCGGCGAATGCTGGGAGAGATTGGATTGTCAGAGGATCCGGCAAGGTTCATTGAGAGGCATGGTCTCGGCCCGGATGCACTTGCCCCGGAACTGAATAGAGAAGAATTTGTCAAGGCGCTCACAGGCCGAAGAGGCCGTATCAAGTCGGCACTGATGAACCAGTCCATCGTTGCGGGAATCGGGAACGTGTATTCAGACGAAATACTATTTCAGGCTCGTGTCAGGCCTGATAAGGAAGTGAACAGGTTAGACGAGGAGACCATTGCCAACATCTTTGATGTTATGCGTCGCGTTCTGAGTATCGCGGCCGAACGGGGCGGCGACCTGGAAAGACTACCAAGTGACTGGCTGCTGCCTCATGTTGAGGCCGGTGATGAATCGTGCCCTGGCTGTGGCGGCAAGATCATCAAGACGAAGATCGGAGGTCGACCCAGTCACTACTGCCCTGACTGTCAAACGGAGTGAATATACCTGGCACGTAGATGCGGGAGGCTCCCGGTGCGCTCGCTTCAGTCCGACTTCATATTTGAGTCCCAGAACAACCGGAGGTACACATGGCAAACAGGGGAAAGTTACGAGTTGGCACCTCCGGCTGGCACTATGACCACTGGCGGCGAGTATTCTATCCGGAGGACCTGGTGAAGGAGCGGTGGTTCGAGCACTACTCAAACTACTTCGACACGGTCGAAATTAATAATACCTTCTACCATCTACCTTCTGAGGCGACTTTTGACGCCTGGCACGACCAGGCGCCTGACGGGTTCTGCTATTCGTTGAAGTTCAGTCGCTACGGAACTCAGATGAAGAAGCTCAAAGACCCGGAGTCAACAATCAGCAACTTCATGCAACGGGCACAGCGACTCCGTTCCTTTCTCGGTCCGATACTGGTTCAATTGCCGCCACGCTGGAAACCGAACCATGATCGTTTACGTGCATTCCTCGATGCAGCTCCTTCGGAGGTGCGATGGGCGATTGAATTCCGGGATGCGGCTTGGTTCTCCGAGGAAGTGTATGAGATCCTCCGCGAGCACAATGCGGCCATGGTAATCCACGACATGATTCACGATCATCCAAGGGAACTAACTTCCAACTGGAGTTACCTCCGCTTTCATGGTGGTGACTATTCGCACGACTATAACCAGGAGCAGTTGACGGCAACCGCCGGGTGGATCAGGCGTGAGCTCGATCAAGGCGTGGATGTATACGCGTACTTCAACAATGATGCAAACGGTTACGCAGTAACTAATGCACGTGACCTTCGACACTTCGTCGAGGCTTAGAATGCCTGGGGCCCTGCTTCCGCCGAAATCAGCGGGCTACTTTGGTGCGGGAAACAGTGAACGCGCGGTCCTGTGGTCTCGTGAGTCACCGTGGCGGCTGACTCTGCCTGATAGCAGTACTACGCCCTATGCCCGAGGATGGTTCGCCGTCCGTTGTATCTCACGATGTCGTACTGGGTGGCGGTGTTTACCAGGTGTGGTGGGCCGAGTACCTCTTCGATCGGGATTGCGGTGATCGCGCCGTGACGGTATGCAACGATCTTGCCGAAGTCCTTATCCACTACCAGGTCGGCCGCCGCTATGCCGAAGTACCTGCCCATGCGGCGGTCGTAGGCGCATGGAACTCCGCCTCGCTGCAGATGACTCAGGATCATGCTTCTTGTCTCGAGGCCGGTGGCTGACTGGATGGAATCTGCGACGAAGTCGCCAACCCCACCAAGTGCGCAGTGACCGAAACCATCAATACGACTATCACGAATGAACTCCACACCGCCTGCAGGCTTGGCTCCTTCGGCAACAATAACGATCTCGTAGCGTGCCCCGGAGCGGTGCCCCTCTAGGATTAGTTCGTTGACCCGGTCAACCGAGAAGTCGTGCTCGGGTATCAGGATGATATAAGCTCCGCTCGATTCTCCACCCGCCAGCGCGAGCCATCCCGCGTGTCTGCCCATAGTCTCCACGACGAAGACTCTTCGGTGGGAGCCGGCGGTGGTTCGCAATCGGTCCACACACTCCACAATCACATTCAGGGCAGTCTCGAAGCCCAGGGTATAGTCGGTTCCGGGAAGATCGAGATCAATGGTCTTGGGGATGCCAACAATACCGACCCCCTCTCTGTAGAGCTTGGAAGCGACGCCGAGAGTGTCTTCCCCGCCGATTACTATCAGCGAATCCAGTCCGAGGTTTTCGATGTTCTGCATCACGGTTGAGGATAGATTGTGCTTTGGATTGTAGGGGTTGCCCCGAGAGCTGCCCAGGTTAGTTCCTCCGTACCTGTCCCACGTTCGGACCAGTTCTTCGGTCAATGGCATGATATACCGCGGATCACTGGTGTATGACGGATCCATGTACATGAGCCCTTCCCAGCCGTTGCGGATACCGAGGACCTCGAACTGCGTCGCTCGTTCGGCAGCCAGCCGGGCGTCAAGTGCTGTCTTGACTGCCCACTTGATTGCAGGGTTAAGACCCGCGCAGTCTCCCCCTCCGGTTAGAATGCCTATCTTCCGTCTCTGCATCGTGTTGGTCGTTCGTTGGGTCGTTCACGACAAGTCTATTGCCCACGCCCGGCCTCGCGCAAGTGCGGCACGTGTGCAAGGCACACCCATGCCCACCTCAGGTGGCAATCTTGATGGCGTGACGCACGTATCCTTTATCTCTGTTGGCGGTAGTCCGGTTTCGGGGATGTGCGCTCAGGGCCACGGAGGTCTTTACCATTGAGTCGCACCTATTCGACGAGGGCGCGCATGCACCCCGGTCTGCTGACTTATTCCATCCACCGGCCCCGGTTGCCGATTACCTCGTCTGGGTGGTTTTCGTTCAGGTCGTCGTGCTGATGTCCACCCTGATACTCTTCGTACTGACTACCGCTCGTCGCTAGTCTTTCCACACCGACTCCACTGAGTTGTCCGTGTAGACGGGTACGGTGAAGTAGAAACAACTGCCCTTTGCCTCCGTGCTGCTTACGCCGATGGTGCCTCCATGCGCCTCGACCAATCCCTTCGAGATGGTGAGCCCCAGGCCGCTGCCACCGGTGGCTCGTGTGCGTGACCTGTCCGCCCGGTAGAAGCGGTCGAATACATAGGGCAAGTCGACTGGATCTATGCCCTCTCCCGTATCGGAGACGGATACCTCGACACATTCCTCGCGAGTGGTTGCTGTGATCGTTACGCAGCCGCCCGCTGCAGTGTGAGTCAGAGCGTTGTCTAGGAGGTTGCGGAGCACCTGGCTGATTCGGTAGTAGTCTATGGCGACTATGGGAAGGACATCAGGTAGCCTCAGCTGCAGTTGCAGGTTCCTGGCGGCTGCCGCTGCCGCAGTCGCATCACAGGCATGTATCAGAAGCTCTGACAGGTCCTCGGGTTGAACATCCAGTGTCATCTGCCCCGTCTCTACGATACTGAGCTCCTGCAGGTCATCGACCAGACGGGATAAGAGCAGTGCCTCGCCATCGAGCGTGGCCACGGTCTCGTCATCTGCTTCGATGACTTTGTCGCGAACCGCCTCAATATATCCACGTATGTTGGAGAGAGGTGTGCGAAGCTCATGAGCGATATCACCTATCATCTGGCGCTGTACGTAGTTCGCGTGCTGCAGTTCAGTTGCCATGGTGTTAAAAGCCACTGCCAGTTCTCCCAACTCGCTTCGGTCTTCCACTTCCACACGTTGTTCCAGGTCGCCCGCTCCGAGGCGTTGAACTGCGGTGCGAAGGCTGTCGACCGGAGCGAGGATGCGCCGTGAAAGGAACCACGCCAGTGCTACGGATACAGCGGAGGCGATGAGAAGCCCAAGCAAGAGGAAGTAGCCGATGCGCTCCAGAGTCAGGGAGAGCAGAGCACGTTCGGCTCCCGGCACCGTCTGTGGTTCTACGTAAAGAACCCCGAACTCCTGATCATCACCGAAGGAATAGACCATCACATCGGGATTGTTACTAACCTGGTACGTCCTTCCCAGCAATTCCTCGGTTGAGTCTGCGACCACCGTACCTTCGGCATCGGTCACTATGATGTGCCAGTCCCACATGTCGCTGATGTGCTTCACATATGGCTGAATGCCTGTCCAATCCCCGGCGGCAACATAGAAACGCGTGAGCGCGAAGTGCAGGTCATCCCCCCGTTGGGCATCGACATGCGCTTTAAAACGCTCGAATTCGCTGGCGGTGGACCAACTCATGAAGATGAACACCGCAAGCAACGCCACGAGGATGACGATTGCGAATGCGGCGATCAGCCGGAACAGCAGACTACGATTCTGCACCGGTCACCTCGGAAAAAACGTAGCCGGCGCCATATACCGTTTTGACATAATGTGGCTGTGCGGGATTCGGCTCCAGCTTTCGGCGTAGATTGCGGATGTGTGCATCGATTGTGCGCTCGTACCCATCGAAGCTCTCTCCCAGCGCTTTCTCGATAAGCTGGTCTCTGCTGAACACTCGTCCCGGGTGCAGCGCTAGCACTCCAAGGAGCTGGAATTCCGCTCTCGTGAGCCGCAGGGGTTCTCCGTTGCGGAAGCCCTCACGCTTGTGGAAATCAAGGAGGAGATCCCCCCTGTGCAGTTGTGCGGGGCCACGTTCTCCCGGAAGGCGCCGCAATACGGCACGTACCCGGGCAGCCAACTCCCCGGGGCTGAATGGTTTGGTGACGTAGTCATCGGCTCCGATGTCCAACCCCGTCAGCTTGTCGACATCGGTACTCCGGGCCGTCAACATTATGATTGGCACGTCTGATTCCTGTCGCAGTGTGCGGCATACCTCAATTCCGTCGACGAAGGGCAGCATCAGATCGAGCACTATGAGGTCGGGATGTTTCTCGCGGGCTGCCTCCAACCCTTTGGCTCCATCCTCTGCTACGATCACGGTGTGACCATCCTTCTGGAGATAAAGCTTCACCAGCCGAGCGGTGTTAGTATCGTCTTCGACGACCAGTATCTTATGTGCCATGTCACGTAATATTGCTGTTATGTCGCTTGATGTTATTGTAGCGCACCGGAGTGAATATGGACGCAAACGTCCTGCAGGGGAGTCGCCCGGACTGTCAGACTGCTTTCTCTTGTGCGTGGGATCAGTCGGTCCGCTGATCTGGTGCCGGACAGTCTCCCGGCATAACGGTCATGCGAGCATCGGTCCACAGGCAATCCTGCCTCCACGGAGGCCCGTCATCCTGCCGGAGTTTTCATCGGTGCCAGATCGTGCTCCCCTCCATTCCCTGCGTTTGTTTGCCCGGGACTTAGTTACGACGGGATCCTCAGTGACTCCATATAAGCTACTGACCTGCATGTTCTTCAGCATCTCTTGCTTCGCTTCCCTGCATCTCCGGACGTCTATCATGTGCACTGTCTCGCGGTTTGATTCAGACTACCACTCAATTATCAATCTGACATCAAGAAACAGTCCGGTTCCACAATCCCGCGATCAAGTCCTCGGCGGTGCATGCTGCCGATCATCCAAGAGTCGATACTTAGGCTCTGGACGGCCGTAATGACAGCTCAAGATTGGCGGTTGCTAAGTGCGTCGTCCAACGGTATCGTCCTGGGCTGTCAGGGGATCCCTTGGTGAGGCGATGAAGGGTCGGATGATACGACTTCCTTGCGTGTGCGGCGAAGATGCCTGCAGGGGGCTGCCGGCGTTGCCCCCCGTGGAGAGAAGAAACCCGCTGCCACCTGCGGGCTCTATCATCAGCCGGGCATGTTCTGCCCGACGTTTGGTTTAAGGCTACCATACCATTATCAATTTCCTGTGAATTGCTTGAAAGAGCGCATCTCCTCGCTTTCGGCATCCGCTCAGGCACGAGTGACGGTCAAGGACTTCCCCCATGAATGGAATGACCGAAGAACAAGCAGTCTGATTACGGATTATTCCAATCCGTTGGCTTGATGGGGTATGTCGATGAACCATCTTCTCCCACGCGAAGCGGGGGGAAATTCAGGGCAGGAGGCCTGTGATACATCGGCCTGGCGCGCGTAACTTTCGTTAGTAGTGATATAAGCCGTGAAGTTCGCTGAGCGGTCCAGAGGAAGGAGATTAGCATGAAAGACATGACAGCGCTGGTTACCTATGCGACGGTATATGGTTCAACAGCTGAGATTGCGCGCGTCATCGCTCTGTCGCTCACCCGGACGGGCATAGATGTCGAGGTCCTTCCCGCCTCTGACGTTGAGCATGTAACATCGTACGACACTGTGGTGGTAGGTAGTGCCGTATATGGAGGCAGGTGGAGAAGGGCAGCGGTGGATCTTCTCCAGCGATTCGGGCTTGAACTCTTCGATAGGGATGTGTGGTTGTTCCAGAGCGGGCCGTTGGGGCATTCCGCGCAGCGCATCGTACGTGCACTACCGGTAGATGTCAGCCTACATGCCGAGTACCTGCGGGTGAAAGGCTCCACCACGTTTGGTGGTAGATTTGACGGTTTGGAGGGTGGGCCATTGGGGAGATTCCTGGTGCGATCGGGACTGGTTGGAGATTACCGCGATTTTGGTCGGATTCGCCTCTGGGCGGAAGCGATTGCTCGTGAGGCCGGAAAGACGGCGGTTATTGGGCGTAACTACTCTAACAGACGCCTTTCCGGATCGCGGAGGTTATAAGAGACCGACTATTTACGCGTACGATTTAAACGGCATTATTCGCTACCGTAGTGCCGGATGAGACACACCAGTAATCTCCCGGTCGCGAGTCGGGGGTGGACTTCTGGGAGGTCCACCTTTCTCCCCCTGTAAGTTCGAACCTGAATCAGGCCCTGCGCGACTCAAGGAAAGCGACGCGCTCCGCCACCCGGCGGAGAGTGGTCGACGGATTCTTTGTCCTCCACAGGTCACGAGCCAGTGCGTGATCTCCAACAACATCGGCTACCCAACTGGCGAAATCGTTTTTCTGGTCGTTGACGTGAAATGAGAATACTTCCTGATTCATGCTGCTTATCCCACGAGCGAGATCTCGCAGGTTCCGGAACACAGTGCCATCGTAGCAATGAAACACAAACTGTTCGGGTACGTTGGAGAGAAGCCTTTCCGCTTCACTGGGGAGCAATCGTGCCATGTCAGACCTCCTCTATCCTCACATTTCCCTGAGAATAAGCCATAGCTTACCTTACTTGCGCAGCGACGCGTTGTGATACTGTCCGAAACAGGTAGACGCGGCATCAGACACGTGGAAGGGACAACACTACCAGAGAATGCGCCCCAACCTGCACTAGAATGCCCTCGTCTGTCCTCTCCAATTCTTTGTTCAGGAATCCCCTGCTGGTATCCACTGCAATGACCCAATGGCTGCTAACCAGGCTGTCAGGGAGTTTGAAGTCAATGGCCTCATGATATGAGTTGAGGAGGATAAGCAATGTGTCACCCCTGGCAGACTCACCGGTGTCATCAACCTCTCCAGCGATATCACCGCTGAGGAACACCCCTATGCAGCGAAGCCAGGAAGATTCCCAATCATCGTCACTCATTTCCTCGCCATCCGCCCTCAACCACATGATGTCCTTGATTTCTGTGCCGCGGATGGGCCTGCCAATGAAGAACTTTCGTCTCCTGAGAACGGGGTTCGCATGGCGGAACGCTACCATCTGGGAGGCGAATTCGAGGAAGTTCTTGCGTGAGTCATCCAGTGACCAGTCGTACCAGCTCAGTTCATTGTCCTGGCAGTAGGTGTTGTTGTTGCCGTTCTTTGTGTGCCCGATTTCGTCACCGCCGTGAATCATCGGCACACCCTGGGAGAGTAGAAGTAACGCAAACAGATTGCGCATCTGGCGATGACGTAATTCATTTACCGCGCTGTCGTCTGTTGCCCCTTCGACGCCACAATTCCACGAAAAATTCTCATCTGCCCCATCGCGGTTGTCCTCTCCATTGGCCTCATTGTGCTTTGTGTTGTAGCTTACGAGGTCGCGAAGGGTGAAGCCATCGTGTGCGGTGACGAAATTGATGCTCGCATATGGTCGACGACCATTCAACGCATAGAGATCACTACTTCCCGAGATGCGTGTGGCGACGAGCCCCACATGATCGTCGTCGCCCCGCCAGAAACGCCGCACAGTATCCCGGTAGGCTCCATTCCACTCGGTCCACAAGACCGGGAAGTTGCCTACCTGGTAACCGCCCTCGCCGATGTCCCATGGCTCGGCGATGAGCTTGACTCTCGAGATAACCGGATCCTGATGGATGATGTCGAAGAACGCGGAAAGGCGGTCGACATCATGCAACTCACGTGCCAGGGTTGCCGCAAGGTCGAAGCGGAAGCCGTCAACGTGCATCTCCTGCACCCAGTATCTCAAGCTGTCCATAATCAGCTTGAGATATTGGGGATGACGCATGTTTGGACTGTTGCCCGTACCAGTGAAGTCAATATAATAGCGCGGATTGTCCGCAACCAGTCTGTAATATGTGGGGTTGTCGATTCCACGGAAGCTCAACGTAGGGCCAAGCTCGTTACCCTCGCAGCTATGGTTGTAGACGACATCCAGAATCACCTCGATTCCCGCGGCATGCAGAGTCTTCACCATTTGCTTGAATTCGTTAACCTGCTCGCCGTGGTCTCCGGAGCTTGAATAGCGTGATGTTGGTGCGAAGAAGGAGAGGGTGTTATATCCCCAGTAGTTCTTGAGGCTACGCTGAATCAGATGATGTTCATCGACGAATTCGTGGACCGGAAGCAACTCGACCGCAGTGATGCCAAGAGTGGTCAGGTAGCGCACCACCGATTCGGAAGCCATCCCGAGATAGGTGCCACGCAGTTCTTCCGGAACAGTGTCCAGCTTCTTTGTAAGCCCCTTAACGTGCGTTTCGTAGATGATGCTCCGGTTCCATGGGATTCGCGGGTGCCGGTCTTCTCCCCAATCGAACGATGTATCGACGACGACTCCTCTCGGTACTCCTTCCGCGTCATCCCGGTCATCGAAGCTCAGATCCGCCTCATCGGACCCTGTCTGGTAACCGAAAACCGGCGCCTCCCAGTTCACCCGGCCACTCAGCGCCCTCGCATACGGATCCATCAGCAGCTTCGACGGATTGAATCGAAGTCCGGATTCCGGCTCGTACGGTCCGTGCACTCTGTAGCCGTAGAGTTGACCCGGATGCACACCCTTTACGTATCCGTGCCACACGTATCCCGTAACCTCAGTGAGAGACAGTTGCACTTCCTGCTCTGGGGGATTCGCGGGGTTGAACAGGCACAGGTCCACCTTGTCCGCATTCTCGCTGTATAGGGCGAAGTTGGTGCCCTCGCCGTCCCAGTTGGCACCCAGCGGAAAGGGCTTGCCTGGTATGAGCTGCGTCGGCATCGCGCGGTTCGCCATTCTCCCTGCTCCTCCTGATGCAATCGAAGTCTAAGATGCGTGTGCAGTTGAGGGATCAGACTTTCCTGTCATGAAATTGGACGTCGGATTGGCCATTATTCCGAATGATGCCGCATCGAGTTGAGAAGGTTCATCGAGTGCCTGTCGGGCACGTTGCACCACCACGTCGAATGGCCTTGCCAGAGCCCCGTGGATGCGGGCGCGGCTCTCGAGTCGCTCCACAAGTCCATCTACCACGAATGGCCAGGTGAACTGGCGAGCTGTGATCTGGCCGGCTGCTCTGAGGCGTTGCGAAACCTCCGGTTGCGCCACCAGATAGTCCAGATAGCCTGCGATTTCATCAGCGTCGTTAGTATCGAGTACTATGCTGTTGAAGAAATGCTGCGCATAGTCCTCTCCGGTTCCGCCGGTGAATACAACGCCTCCGGAAGCCATCACTTCGAGTCCGACGAGTCCAAACGGCTCATGGGTGCTGTTGGCAAGCACGGCGTCGCACGCATAATAGAGCGTCCGTAGCAGTTCGTGCTGGCAGTGAAAGCGTATGTTCAGGATATCGGCATTCTTTGCAGCCATAATGGCCGCCAGCCGTTCCTCAACACTCTGGCCATGCGTGGTCACGTCTTCGACCTTCAGTCCGTAGGCGGCTGCCGCTTCCAGCGCTTCTTTGCCATAGCCCTCCATCCCGCCTCTCGCGATGAACACAGGGTGTCGCCCATTAGCCTTAAGCTTCGCCGCGGCCTCAAATGATTGCAGCCATGCCTTACCTGGATCCCAGCGGGCCACCTTGAGCAGCAGAGGATCACCTGAAAGCTGTCGTCGTACCTCGGTTGCAGCCTCCATATTCACGGGCTGCAGGAGGTCCTCGGGAATACCGTTGGGGATTACGACTGTGGGCACCCCGATGTCCCTCATGATGTGTTTCATGTAGCGGCTGACGGCCGTGATGGTTGTCTCACGCTTCAGCCGACCCCAGTCGATTTGTTCGAACCCGAACGTGTTGTTTGCGTTCCAGAAGATGCCGACCTCATCCCTCAGGCCCTCCGCCTTGAGTTGCTCGCTAAGGCGGCAGGCCGCCTCAGCGGTATGCCATTCTTCTGCGAGCACGGCGACAAGCTTGCCGTCGTCAACCGCCGGTCGCACGATGTGCTCGATGACCCACGGAGGGACCGACCTGCTGAAGTCCTCGTGCTTGGAGTACTCTCCCTGGTACACCCCGTTAGGATAGAATCGACTTATCCACTGGCACCAACGGTGCAAGATGAGGTGGCCGTCATCACTGACCTCCTCGCCTTTGAGGTTGGGATCGCCGATGAAGAAGAGATGAGTGGTGAATTGTTTGGCTGCAAGCGTACGGGCCAGTTGTGCGATTCTGACACCGAGCCCCCCAGCCAGTGAATACAGGTCTGGACCCTCGAATGAAAGCAGAACGAATACAGTGTTGTTGCCAGTCATCTGCTCAGGTTTCATGTGGGTGGTTGTCTGTGTGGAGATACTGCGCCGACACCCGCCGAAGCTCTTTCCTTGCCTGAGGCTACACCCTCAGTCCCTACGGAAAGACCTGAACCTTCCACCCACCGTCCCCCCACCTCCTTTGCGTCTGCCGACGGGTTCTACGGCTGCACAGTAAGTATATGCTACCTCTCTTTTCTGTCAAACGAGAGTGTACGTGGATTGAGGGACACCGGCGCATTCCCTCCAGGATTCAAGTGAACAGGCAACACTGTACCGTCCGAGTGAAGCCTGTTCATTGAGTCGACGCATGCCTGTTCGGATCAGTCCAGTATCCACGTCTCGCCGACTGTCAGTGTGTGCACATTCACCTCCGGTGTGGCCCGGGCGGCGCTGAGAACCCTTTCCACAGAGGTTTCGAAGAAGTGCATCGGAATCATGGTGCCGGCATTCACCATGCCGGCAGCCTGCAGTGCTTCTTCCGGCCCCATAGTGTAGTAGCCGTCAACCGGAAGCAGTGCGACGTCGACAGGTCCGATGGCATTCATCTCGGGAACCGGCTCGGTGTCCCCCGCGTGGTATATAGTGTGCCCCTCTATGGAGAGGAGGTAGCCGACCCCGATGCCCTTCGGATGAAAGGGCGTACCCGGTGCCTTCTGCCGCTCAATATTGTACGCATGAACGGCTCGGATCTCGACGTTACGTACGATTGTGGTTTCGCCGGGGCGGATCGTTTGAATCTCCGTCCCCGCCATCCGACCACAGTCCTGTGGTCCGACTATGACCGTGGATGCAGAACACAAATGCTCGAAGGACCCCGGACTGCAATGATCGGGGTGGCTGTGAGTGAGCAGAATGATGTCGGCAGATTCAGGCTCATTGGATGACGTTCCTGCGCGAGTACTGCTGTACTCCATATCGACAGGGTCAACATAGATGGTATTGCCGCCACCCTTAAGCCGGAAAGCTGCATGCCCGAGCCACATAATCTCCATTCCTCACCTCCCAGGCTGCAATGTTATTCGCTTGGTCGCAGCCTACTCTCTACTGAATACCGCGCCTGTCATGGCCGATGTCACCAGCCGGGAGTATCTCTCAAGGTAACTGCCGGCGAATGCCTTGGATGGAGGTCTAGTCCACGTCTCTCTGCGACGTGCGAGCTCAGTTTCGTCGACTTCAAGTGTAAGCCTTCCCGCCGGAATATCGATGTTGATGATGTCACCTTCGCTGACGAGCGCGAGTGGGCCACCGGCAGCGGCCTCCGGAGAGACGTGACCTATCGCTGCGCCACGAGTAGCCCCTGAGAATCGGCCGTCGGTAATAAGCGCTACGGAATCGCCCAGGCCCATGCCGATTATGGCCGCAGTAGGGGCAAGCATCTCTCGCATGCCCGGCCCTCCCCTCGGGCCCTCATAACGTATGACCACCACGTCACCTTTGTTGATCTCACCCGCATAAATTGCCGAAACGCCATCCTCTTCCTGCTCGAACAAGCGCGCAGGACCTCTATGCGTCAGCATCTCCGGCACAACTCCTGCGGCTTTGCAGGCTGCGCCATCGGGCGCCAGGTTGCCGTACAGAAGGGCCAGTCCACCGGTGGCAGTGTAAGGATTGTCAAGGGGACGTATGACATCGGCATCGACGGTCTGTGACATTTGGATGTTTGAAGATACGATCTCCGCCGTCGTGGTCATATGATCACGGAGTAATCCCGCATCATGCAGTTGCTTCATCAGGGCGCTGATTCCTCCCGCGCGGTCCAGATCCGCCGGGAAGTGTTTTCCTGAAGGCTTGATACGCACGAGGTTTGGAGTACGCGACGCGATGTCGGTTACCATTCCCATGTCTATCTTTATGCCCGCCTCGTTGGCGATGGCCGGGAGATGCAGCAATGTATTGGTGGAGCCGCCGATGGCCATGTCTACTACAAAGGCATTCCAGAACGCGTCGTCGTTGAGCACATCTCGCGGTCGGATTCCCCGCCGATGGAGTTCCATCACCTGCATGCCCGTTCGTTTGGCGAGAGCCACCCGCCGGCCGCTTACGGCCATGGCAGTGCTGCCTGGCAGGCACATTCCCAGGGCCTCCGTGAGGAAATTCATCGTGTTCGCGGTACCCATGAGATTACAGGCTCCACAGCCCGGCAAGGCTCCCTGCTCAAATTCGGCAAGTTGGTCCCACGTCATCTCGCCGCGTTGGACGAGGCCCTGGGCCTCCATCAGGTCGGTGTAGCCGACTTCCCTGCCGAAGCACCAGCCCGTGGACATCGGCCCGCCGCTGACGACGATGGCAGGTATGTTGAGTCGGGCTGCTGCCATCAGCATTCCTGGGGTTATCTTGTCGCACTCAGTGACCAGTACCATCGCGTCATAGGAGTGGCCGTTCACCATGCATTCGATGGAATCGCAGATGAGTTCTCTACTGGCAAGTGGGTAGTGCATACCATAGTTGCCCTGCGCGATGCCGTCACAGAGGCCGATTGTCCCGAACTCGATGGGTGTCCCGCCTGCCGCCAGGATGCCTTCTCTCACGGCCTTTGCGATGATGTCAAGGTGAATATGGCCGGGCATGGTCTCGTTCTGAGGGTTGACGATGGCAACGAGAGGCTTATCCAATTCCTCGGGGAGGATGCCCATCGAGTAGTAAAGCGCACGGTGTGTCGCTCTCTCGAGGCCTTTGGTCGTGGCATGACTTCTCATCCTGAGCTCCTCCTTCAGGCTTTGATACAGATACTTTAGAACTTCTGGGCAGGTTTGGACAACAGTTGATCGGCCTTCGATATGGGCTTCTGACTGGCAGCACAACCGCCGGATGTGGAGAAACCAGCTTCGGAATGTCTGCGGGCTACAGCAACCAGTACTGGGTGGAAAACAAGGCTATTGCCGCAACGAGGGCAACTGACCACGCCAGTTTGTTCCAGGAGAAGATTTTTGCACCGTCGAGGGGGCCAAATGGAATGAGATTGAATATTGCGAGCCATGAGTTCACTATCGCTGCCAGTGAGAAGACCAAAGTCGGAAAGGCCGTGTTTAGGAATAGGAAGACAGAAGCAAGGAGGATGTTGAACACCGGCCCGGCGATTGAAATAATCCCGGTCGTCTCTTTCGTAGGCGCTCTGCTGCCCGGACTCTCTCCGCGGTAAATGGTCACGGCTCCCGGGGCAGCGAAGACGAAACCGAATAGTGAGAAGCCCAGTGCCATCAGGAGGCCCTTCGGCCACATAACGTACTCGGCGAAGCTTCCAAGCCTTCTGGCGACATAGCGATGTCCCAACTCATGCAGGACGAATCCGGACGAGACACCTACGAGCGCCATAAGCGAAACCAAAGCAAGACGCAGGGGCTCGCGCAGCGCGTTGATGCCGCCGGAAAGCGCGATTCCGAATGCCAAGGCGAGTACCAGTGCTGATACCGTGAGATCCCGTAGTTCCCGGTATGACATACATGACTAGTCTATGCTTTTGTCACACAACAGGCAAAGACACTGTCGCGCCACCTCTCACATGCGCGCTTGTAAGTGGTACACGTGCCGGGATGGTGCACCAGTGTGCCTGCCCGCCGATTAGCGTCTTACCGGGTTCAGTTTCCTTGGTGCGATGAACCACATCATGGTGGCAGTTGCAATCATCGCTGCAATGAGAATGAAATAGGTTGGCACGTAACTGCCGGTGAGATCATGGAGATAACCGGCCAGCCATGGGCTCAGCATGCCGCCCCCTGCGAACCCCACCAGCATGCTGCCTGCAATTCTGCCGAAGTGTTTCCCATGGAAAAGGTCTGCGAGTGTGGCATTGAGGACGCAGGGTATGATTCCGAAACTGGTTCCGAAGCCCACAGCTATGAGGAGAGGCAACCAGGGAGTGGAAGTATCACGCATGAGGAAATAGAGTGCGATAAAGGCGGCGCAGATGAGACTTGCGGGTATGAAGAGACGCTCACGGCCTGTGCGGTCCGAGAAAGCGCCAAGGAGGTTGCCTATGGCAAAGGCCACACCAAAGAGGCTGAAGAATGTCGCGGAGGCGATGGGCGAATAGCCCGCATCGAGATAGAAATAGACCTGGTGTGAGATGGCGAGTTGTTCCACTACACCCATTGAACAAAGCCAGACAAAGAGTATCAGCCAGAATTGGCGGGTACGGATGGCGCTGCCTACTGTCCAATCTCTGCTCCTCCACTCGCTCGCTGCCCGGTACTCGGATACCCTCAGCAATTCTATCTCTGCTTCCTTGGAGGTCATTCCGTCGGGGTGAAGTCCCTTCTCCGACGGAGTACGTCGCACGAAGACGATGCACAGGGGAGCAGTCAGCAGGAAGATGGACAGGCCGGTAACGACGTATGCAGTCTGCCAGCCGAACGAAGAGATGATGTACTGGACTCCGGATGCTGAGATGAGGCTCAGGCCGAAACCCGCTCCCAGGATGCCAAAGACAAGCGCTCTCCTCCGGACGAACCAGTTGGCCATCAGGGTTGCTACCGGAGCCCATCCGGCCATACTCAGCCCGATGGCGGCTACGACACCGTACAGGAGGAAAAACTGCCACCTTTCCGTGGCCAGGCTGGAACCGGCCATGCCTATGCCAATAAGGAGTGCCCCTGCGGCAAGAACGTAGCGGGGGCGAAAACGGTCCGCCATTGCCCCTGCTATCGGGGCGAACAGTCCGTAGAAGAGGATATTCACGGAGAAGATGAGTGAGGTGTTGCCTCGTGTCCAGCCAAATTCATCGACTATCGCCGGATAGAATACCGAGAACGTGTTGCGGGCGATGAAACCCCCGACGATGGTAAGAAAACCGATGGCGAGGATTACCCAGCCGTAGAAGAATGAACGCTTCGTTGTTCCATCGGTGGTTTGCAGGGGGCTTGTCTCTTGTTCCATAAGGTGTCAGTCCATGCCGGTGTTGGGTCGAGGCACTGTGTTGTATCCAAGCCTGAGAATGCAGTTCGACAGGCTTGGAGGGCGAAGCCCGGACGGGGGATGTGGTCTGACAGTAGAAACATCCGTGTCTGGGAGCTTAGTTGCCTGTAGTGCCGCGTTACTCACCTGTCTCTGTATCGCTGTTCTCCACGAAGAAGTCGAGGAGGAGTTTGTTCACGGCTTCAGCCGCTTCGAAGGCGAGGGCATGCCCGGCCCCCGGGATAATGGCGATGCGGGCTTCAGGGATTCGAACGCCCAGGACATCTGCGTTTTCGACCGGTACCAGTACATCGTGGTCGCCCTGCAGTATGAGCGAAGGAGCTGTGATGTACGGCAGACGCTCCCACGAATCGTACCCCATTAGTGCTGCCCACTGCGCCCGAAGTCCGTCGGTTGTTGGTGCGTGAAGTGCATTGATTTGAATATACTCGTCTATGAGGTCAGGATAGTTCTCTATGAAGCTCGGACTGAACATATAGGGTACCCAGGCTCGGGCACGATCTTGCGGGTCCATTTCAGTGGTTGCCAGTTCCTCGAGCGCATCGGCGTTCTCGGCGGATGCTCCGAATGCGTGTATCCCGCCGCATTGAGTAGCGATGAGTGACAGGCTCAATGCCTTGTCAGGGTACTGAATAGCGATCTCCTGACCAACCATACCGCCCATGGCGGTCCCGACGATATGTGCCCACCCTATGCCAAGCGCATCGAGGGTCTGCACTGCATCTGATGCCATCTGCTGTATGGTGTAGGGCCCCGCAGGAACATCGCTCTTTCCTGACCCCCGGTTGTCTAAGCGGATAAGGTGGTGGTGCGCCGAGAGTTCCGGTGTCTGTCGGTGCCAGATTGCGGTTGAGTCGCCAAGCCCGGCTATGAGAAGGACTGGTTCTCCTGATCCTGAGGTTTCATAATAGAGGTTGATCCCGTCTATCAGGACGGTCCCCTCTTCCATGTCTTCCATAGTATGCTCCTTCTGTGGATTTTGGCACGCGTCATCCTATTGACTGTTCCTCGCCGGGTACGCTTATCTCTTCACCGATACGGGGTCGTCGAAGGATCTCACGGTTTCAGCCGGAGCAACAGTACTATGCTGATGATGGACAGGACTGTGCCTACCATACCGACAATTGAGTGTTGCTGCAGTGCCGCTTCTTCAGCGGCCTCGCCAGCGGACCTGAGCCAGAGACCCGACGCCACTGCGTACATCAGCAGCAGAGCCCCGAAGAAAGCGGTGGCGCGTGCTATTGTCTTGATATTCGTTTTGGGTGCTCCTTCTGTCGAGGCCTCGCCCAGGAGGTCCGATGTCCTTTGTTATTGACAGAGTGTTGTCCCTCCATATCGAACCCAGTGGAGAGATGCTACTGACCATTGTACACGTCACAGGTTGTATTTTTCTTCAGTTCGGAAAGAAATCTGGCTTAATTCGCAGGTTTACCTATGTAAAACTGTGCCTGCGGTTGGTTGACAGATACTGAATCGAGAGGCTAAAATTAAATAAGCCATAACCTGAAGTCCCTCCTCTCGCTTACCTCGCCGTCGCTAAGGGAAGTACCACTCGGAGCGGCGGCGAAATTATTTTGGGGGACCGGCTCGGGTCATACTTCCGGGGTTACACTTGCGGATCGTGTCAGCCATTGTTTGCGGTGTATAGTGCGGGAAGCCCCGGTTGATTCCGTCGGCCTCGTTAAGCGTATACTAAGGTATGAACATCTCTTCTGAGACGATTGCGCGATGGCAGGAAGCCTTCAAGGGTACCATGATGGAACTGGTCGGTTACAGCATTGTCTCCGCCAGCAAGCAGTTGGTGATCGCCGAGATACCTTTCCGCCCGGAACTGCGGCAGGTGACAGGTCTGTTCCATGCGGGCGCATTGCTTACGCTGGCCGATACCACCGCTACGGCCCTTGCCAACTTACATACCCAGTCTTCTCCCGAGAGGTTCGATCCTGACCGCTTCCCTTTGACCGTGCAACTCAACGTGAATTTCATCCGTAACTCGGAGACCAGTAAGCTTGTAGCGGAGTCCGCGCCGGTGCACATAGGGCGGCGTACTCTTGTAGTGCGGACAGATGTGCGTGACGCAAGTGGACGACTCCTTGCCACGGTCACTAATACGCTGGTACCTGCCGGTGAGGGAAGCACGCCCGCTGCGTCGAAGCTGTAGTCATTCCTGAAAGTATCGGGTCGCAGCCTGTTATCGGAATTCTGTAGTGAGACCACACCTGGTTCTGCACAATGCGGTGAGTGCTGACTCTCGGCTTCTGCCGTATGACATGGTCGACATGTCCATCTACTACGGCCTGGTGGCTGAGTTTCGGGAACAGGCCACCCTTGCCGGCAGCGAAACGCTCCTCGCAGCCGGGACAATCGAGTCCGTGCAGGAGGACGCGGGAGACTCCGTGGTTCCACCTGCACAGTTCGAAGACCCTCGGCCGCTTCTGGTTGTGCCGGACAGTCGAGGGCGGATTCGAACCTGGTGCTGGCTCCTGTCTCAGCCGTACTGGAGAGCGGGTGTTGCCCTCTGTTCGGAATCTACACCAGCGGACCATCTTGCGTATCTGGATAGAGTCGGAGTCGATCGGATTGTCTCAGGGTGCGACCATGTCGATCTCGTCGCGGCGCTAGCGATTCTTCGTGAACAGCATTGTGTTGAGCGGATTCGAGTCGACAGCGGGGGTACTCTCAACGGCCTGTTGTTACGGCTGGGACTTGTCGACGAGGTCAGTTTGCTCGTGACTCCCGTACTGATGGGAGACGATCTCTCTCATGCCTTTTACATTGCACCCGGCACTTATCACGGACAGCGCACGCAACTCAGGCTGTTGTCCCAACAGCGGCTTGACGGTGATCACGTTTGGCTGCGGTATGAGATCTCTCCCTGTCTTTAGGACCGCGCGGCATAGCGAGCTTGTGGTTCGGATCGTATACTGCATAGCATCGCGCCGGAGGTCCACGTCTCTTTCCTCGATGAACCGAGCCAGTTTGTCTGTCAGTGTGGGTGTTGCTGCCATGCTCTTCTCGTGCCTCCTCACCGGTCCCGGTCCGATGCGCTGCCGCAGCTTACCAGCGACTGGCCCAGCGGTCAAAGCTCAAGCGCTATGACGGAACCGGTCATGATTGATCTCACCTGTTCCGCAATGCTTGTTCGGGTATGACGCCTCGGCTATGCGAGGTTCCGTGATTGGGGTCGGCGATGGTATGATGCGTGGCAACACGGGTATTCCACAACGGTGATGCCACCAACCCGGGATTAGTCCGTATGGCCGGAGGAGGGTACCTGCAGAGCCTGTTTGAGTCGCCATACATCATCGAACTGCCGACTCCAAAGCAGAGCGGCGACGATTTTGAGGCGCGACTGGAGGTGTTTGCCGCGCGCTATCGCCGAATTCTCGATGAAGGGGCCGCCGTCTCAATTCCAGATAATCCCATGGGAAACGTCTACTTCACTGCCCTTGAGGTGATGGACTTCCTTGACCTGCCGGTTGATCCTGACCGTACTCTGCTGCACTTGAACAGCTTTCACCTGAAGGCTGACCTGGAGTCGTTCCTTGGTGGGGCTGCCGACAGGGGAGTCAAGAATCTGCTGGTGGTGAGTGGACACGGAGGACCGCGACTTCCTCGTCTGGAGCCTTCAGACGTCGGAATCGAGGCTAAGACAGTGACATCGAACGTGTTGCTGCGCTACATCGAAAGAGAGTATCCGGATACGTTCACTTGTGGAGTCGGGTTCAATCAATTCGAACCTGCGGAGCACGAACGGCAACGGCTTGAGCGTAAGATCGACGCAGGTGCTGAATTCGTGATCACACAGCCGGTCATCGGCGAGGATCCGGTCATCATGTCTCTGGCCGAAATCCGGATTCCGGTGTTCATTGGCGCATGGATGTCAAAACGCATAGAGTTGTTGATGGAGTGTGTCGGCGTTGAGCCAACGGCAGACATGGAGTACGACCCTGTGGAGAACCTCAAGCTGTTGCACCGTACCTATCCGGACTTCGGACTCTATCTGGCGCTGTTGAGTTTCAAACGTGAATGGTCCGACTTGTTGACGCGGAATCTGCCGGACCGCACGGGCTCGTAGCAGTCAAGCACACGATTGTTGGATCTGGCCTGCACCACAGACATGTAGCGGAGGCTGGCTACCTGATGAGGTGGCCTCAGCATCTGACGGGCGGAGTATGTGGGTCAGGACTAGTTGGCGCTGACATTGCGCGAATTGCGCGACTCTGCCCTCTGAGTTCGGGCTGCGTTCACGTTTCCTCCTGATGGAAGGAGAGTCAGACATCTGCTTCGGGCGCTATCGCGTAGGGCTCGCCGTGGTTGATTCCGGGATGGCGCAGTGCGGCATTCATTTCTACCGTTCGTCCAGATCCCTGAACCGGTAGCCAATGCCGCGCTCACCAATTATGTATCTCGGATGCTTGGGGTCCTCCTCCAACTTCCGCCGCAGGTAGGTGATGTAGAGCCAAAGGTAGTGGTCCTCGTCACGGTATTCGTAGCCCCACACTCGTCGCAGAAGCGTCTCGTGTGTGAGTACTTGTCCCGCATTACTTACGAGGTGGTAGAGTAGCCTGAATTCCGTTGGACGCAAGTGCACCTCGGTCCCCCGCACGATGACCTTGCGCCGGTTGAAGTCGATTGTAAGATCGTCATCTACCCGTATCTCCGTCTTAGGCACCGGACTCGGCATCTCCGCGCGCCTCAAGACGGCTTTTACTCTTGATACGAGTTCTTTCGGGCTGAACGGCTTGGTCACGTAATCGTCGGCTCCCAGATCCAGTCCCCTCACCTTATCTCCTTCATCGCCACGCACCGTCAGCATTAGGACGGGAGTATTTGACACTTCACGAATTTGCCTGAGCACCTCGAATCCGTCCATGTCCGGCATCATGACGTCGAGAATGATGACCTCAGGTATCTCTTCGGTCATCTTCCTGAGCGCTTCCTCTCCACCGGAGGCAGTCAGCACCTGGAAGCCCTCCAATTCGAGGTTCATTGCGACTGCCTCGGCTATCCGCTGTTCATCGTCGACCACAAGGGCTGTGCGCAGTTGTCTGCTTCGTGATGGTCCATGCATTCTGGTGTCGGTGGCCATATCACCCCTCCTCGCCAATCGGAAGCGTAAACGTGAATTGGGAGCCGCAGCCTGGTTCGCTCTCCACCCAAATGCGGCCGCCATTCGCCTGCACGAGGAGTCTGCAAATATGAAGACCAAGTCCCGTACCTGGTGTGCTTGTTACGCCCGATTCGGTCACGCGGTAGAAGCTCTCGAAGATACGGAGAAGCTCGTTTTCGGGGATACCGATTCCCTGATCACCAACGGTGATGTGCACCTCAGGGCCGATAACTGCGCCCTCGATTGTGATGTTCCCTGCTGCAGGTGAGAACTTCATGGCGTTCTCGATGAGGTTGGTCAGGATCTCATCGATTTGCTCAGGATCGCCCATGACGGGTGGAAAGTCAGGTGGGAAACTGACGAGTATGTCATGTGTTTCGTCCACCTGGGCGAGGCGCTTTGCCACTCGCCGCGTATCGTTAGCCAGGTCCAGCAACATCGGATTAAGAGAAATAGCACTGGCTTCCAATCGAGACGTGTACAAGAGGCGGCTTACGAGGCGAGAAAGGCGGTCGCTCTCCTCCTCTATCGTACCTAGTTTCTCACGTACCAGTTCGTCGCTCCAGTTTGCATCCGGACGTGCAAGCGTGCTTGCGTAAGCCTTGATGATAGAAATGGGTGTCTGAAGCTCATGGGATACCAGGGCGAGCAGGGTGGAGCGAATGTGGTCGGTCTGCTGAAGTTTGCTCGAGTCGCGGACGTTGACGACCGAGTGCACGGGCATTTCGGCTTGTGAGTGCTGCACGGAGAAATTGAGATCTACTCTCACTCTTTGCCCTTCGACATCCGTTATGACTCCTTCTATGTCGAAAGTGCCAATCTCGCCACGTAGTGCGGGGCATGCTCCCTTGCAGAGCCGGTTGCCAGAACTATCGGTCACATGCAGCACCTCGTGGCAGGTCTTGCCGACGACCTCGTCGCTTCTGAGTCCGGTCATTCTCTCGAGGGCCCGATTGAAGACACAGATTCGGTAGTTGTTGTCGAGTGCCAGGATGCCATCGGCGCTACGTGCGATAACCTCGCTTGCATTCAACCCGCACGACCCTGGCGGCCCTGTAGGTGCGGCGTCGCTCTCAATGTGGTGATCACTTTCCTTGTGCGTCATCGTTGCATCCGGGGTCGTAGTGTCTAATGGAAATCAAAGGCATTTCTTGTGAACTTGAGTGTAAGTGCAAAGGCAATGCTGTCAGAATCATTCGTACACTCTCTTCAGTAACAAAGCGGGAGAATCAAGCCCATGTGGCCCTACTTAGTGTACTTCATTATTGGTGGAACGGTTGTTAGCGCGGTTGCCTACGTTGGCAAGAACGGTGACAGCATGACTGCTGGCTTCGTTGCCAGTCTGCCGATACTCTTCATCTTCAATCTGTTCCTTCTCTACCACCATGGCGGTATGTCCGCCGGCCTTTCCTTCACCCGGGGCGCTCTTGTGTATGCTCCCGTGTTCATCATCTTTGTGTTGCTGACACTGTTTCTTCTGCCGCGTCTAGGGATGTTCTGGGCCGTTCTCGGTGGAATATCCATGTATTCAGTTCCTGCTGTAGTGCGCCCGTACGTTGTGCGGCGTAACACGGCGAGAGCCTCGATCAGGGCGTGGGCAACGGTGCAGCCTGTTTGTGCGGAAAACTGTACGACGGTTGTGGGACAGGTGAGTGAACATGCTGAAGGCCACGGCTCCTGAGCGACAACTGACCGAACTCGAGGCGAGTGCAGTGTGCAGCGTGCTCGTCACAAGGCTCGGTGGCTCTTACTCAAGGCTGCTGGGTATCAACCTGGCGAGCATGGAGTCCGACGAATTGGCCAAATGGCTTATAGCAGCCATAGTGCTCGGGTCTCCTGTACGGATGGGTAGCGCGCTATCGGCCTTCCGGGGGATGGAATCTGCCGGACTCCTCAAATTGCAGCGGCTGGCTGTAGTGGAACAAAGCCTGCTTATCGACTTACTGGTGGTTGCGGGTGTAACTCGTGCGTCTCGCAGGATAGCTCGAACGCTCCAGCGCGCTGCCGAATCTCTTGTGGCTGACTATGACGCTGATATCAACCGGCTCCACTTCTTCTCCGAAGATGCCGATGACCTCGTTCATCGTTTGCATCGGTTGGGCGACAAGGTTCCGTATCGTGCGGTGAAGCTGTTCCTCAGAGAGATGAGGGGAGTGTGGGACAAGGCGCGCCCATACCGATCCGATTCTGTTCTGGAGGCAACCCGCTCGCTTGGCCTCGTGGACGTCTCACTGGAGAGCGAAGTCGTCGATAAACTGCGCTGCCTCTGGGAGCGGGTTGACCGGGGAGAGAGAACATATTCCGACTTCCAGGTAGCGCTCGCGCGACTTGGGGAGACTTATTGTCGAAAAGGATGCTGTGACTCATGTCCAATGTGCAAACTGTGTATAAGCCGACAGTCGAAAGTGGCACGCGGCTGTTGCGGCAAGAATGACGAACCCGCTGTGTAGTGCTCGATCGATAGAACGACGAGTAAAGGAGGTGGAACATAGATCGGAAGAATCGGCGTGTCGAGGACTGCGCTGACTTTGCCGGCAGCAGGAACTGGTGTTCTAATTGGAGGGGACGCTGCTCGCACCAGGCGGAATCTCAGAGATGGTATTTCATGGAACGCCGACCGGGTCCGCAGTGAATACGGGTGTGGGAGGATAGCTTCGTGAGTTGTAATCTACCTGTTGCGCAGAGAGAAACAGTTCGGTTGAAAACACAACCAGGTGGCGCTCCGCATACTTGACGGATGTATTTAATTAAGGAGGCAGACATGTTCTGGAAGAAGGACAAAGGTGGTGCCGCCACAACAGCGGCACAATCCCCAAAGGTGAAGAAAGCTACCCCGAGAGACCTGTTGATGGAGGAGTTGAACGCGATTGAGCCTGGCGGGGAGATTACCTATAAGCTTGGACCGATCTACACCAAGCCATTCATCACAGTTGCACACAACACCGAAGGTAAGAAGTTCACCGTGTACCAGGATGCAATAGACCAATCGGGCAATCCGATGGGCAAACGTGGCAAGGTTTGGGATGCAAATGAGGCGAAGGATATTGCTACGTGGATTGTCGAGAGAGAAGGGGCCGTATACCAGGCCCAAACCTCAAGTGCGACATGAAAGGAGCTGGATCGGCCTGTCGTAGGACCCCGCGAAGAATCTGGAATTAGCCGAGGGTCGAATGCCCGTTCCGGTCGGTTCACACTGCGGTCTTGCCAGTGGTTTGTATGCGGTATACCGCTGGTGGCTGTCGCCAGCATCAATAGTAAGACCCATTGGCATGGAGGTTTTCACACATCATCGGCTACGACTATTGACATGAAGGGTATTGTCTGATAATTTTGATGGCACCCCAAGCAATCGAGCTCAGGGGACAGGCTAAAGACCCAGCAGGCAACAGCTGAAACGGTTTCACAGTATTCATACAGTGAGATTGGGCACGGCGAACGTCAGCAGGGACAGGCCCTAACCCTCCCGGTAAGGTTGCTTGGGGTTCCGTTTTCCTACTTCTACTCGACGCGTCTCGTCACCTGCCAGCCACCATCCGATATCGATCAATTCGATATATCAGACTGTCAGCTTCGACGACCGTCCTTGCATCTGAAATATGGCCAGTCTATCTAACTAACTCGACTGCCTCAATCTGAGTCAGATGATGCGTATCGACGTGACGGGGACAGGTCATTTCTTGTCGGGAAGAACTGCTATCGGCGGTGGAACTTGACGGGTAGTTGTGCGGGGAGCTTACACGTCTATCGCATCTTCCATTTCGTGGAATTGAGAGCCACTCTGAAGATCGCGACCGTGCTCGGCGCCGGACCGGTAGGCCTTCAGATTACGTTCAAGGGTGGTGTCGGCCATCCGGGCTGTAATGGCCCGGACCATCGAGGATTCTGTGACGAAAGGGCAGAACGGCGTGAGAATACCCAGCGCGAGCATGTTCACTGCCCGTGCATCCTTGAAGTTGAGCTTTGCCTCCCTCTCCAGCGGGACTCGCAACACTTTGCCCCACAGGACCTTCTCCACCGCGGTTGAATCGACGATTACGAGGCCCTCTTCCTTCATATCGGGCAGATTGTCGTTGGTGGCCCGCTGGTTCAATGCGATCAGGAGGTCGAGTCCGAGGGCTCTCGGGTAATCGATTTCCTCATCCGCAATAATGACCTCCGAAACCGAGTTGCCGCCTCGAGCCTCGGGACCATAGTTCTGCGAGTGCACTACCATATGTCCCTCCATCAGGGCGGCCTCTGCCAGCACGATGCCTGCGAGCACGAGTCCCTGACCTCCTGCGCCGGCCAATCGCACTTCGTACCGCATGACTACTGCCTCATCTCTCTCGAAATGCGCGCGTGCTCCTCATGAAACGTGGGCTTCTCGATATCCACCAGCACTCCCGTGACGATCTTGCCGCGCAGGTCCTCAGGCGCCATGTCGCGTGCCTTCTCATTCGTGACCGAGTTTTCCTTTTGCCATTGCATCATCTGGACTGCAGAACCCATACCGCTCCACTTTCCGAAGTGAGTAACACAAGGCGTCATCACCTCCACCACCGAGAAGCCACTCTTCGCGATTGCCTGGCTGATGAGATTCTCGAGGCTGCGGGCGTGGTACACAGTGGACCGGGCTACGAACGGAGCTCCGGCAGCTTCCACCAATCTGGAAATATCGAATGGGTGTTCCAGGTGTCCGAAAGGTGACGATGCGGTGTGCAAACCGAATGGAGTGGTCGGAGACGACTGCCCGCCCGTCATACCGTATATCTGGTTGTTGACGATGATAGCTGTGATATCGATGTTGCGACGAGCAGAGTGGATGAGGTGGTTGCCGCCGATTGAGGCTGCGTCACCATCGCCCATTACAACGATGACCTTCAAATTGGGCTTCGCAAGCTTGATGCCGGTGGCAAAGGTGAGAGCTCGTCCGTGTGTCGTGTGGAGGGTATTGAAGTCGAGATACACCGGAAGCCTTCCGGAACAGCCGATCCCTGAGATAAGGACAATATCGTCCTTGCCGTACCCATTGGTGTCGATCGCCCTGACAAGCGCCCCCAACAGGATACCGATGCCACATCCAGGGCACCACACGTGCGGGAAACGCTTCGAGGACCGCAAGTAACGGTGAATCAGATGCTCGGAAGGGCTCATGCGAGCACCTCCTCAATCGCACTCAATACCTGGTCCGGGGTGAGCAAATGCCCGTCAATTCTATTCAGTGTGCGTATCTCACACGTGCCCTGGTTAACCCGCTTGACCTCACGCGACAGTTGTCCCATGTTCATCTCTGCCACAATGACGCGTCGCGATGACTGCAGGTATTGCGTGACTGTGCGACGCATGAATGGCCAGATCATTTTGAGTTTCAGAAGTCCTACGGGGTAGCCCTTCTCGCGCGCCAATCGAACTGCGCGTAATGCAGTGCGGGCAACCGATCCGTAGGCGATAATCATGACCTCCGCTCCTTCATCATGGTACGCGTCGTACCACTGCAGCAGGTGGAAGTCCTTCGATATCTTATTAAAAAGCCGCGCCATCAATTCCTCGGTTTCATCCTGGCGCTCTGTCGGATAGCCATTTATATCGTGCATCAATCCGGTCACATGGAAACGATACCCGTCGCCGAACGCAGCCATGGGCGGTATGCCCGTTCCCGGGTCGCGGTAGGGTGAGTACCACTCCGGAGGAACCGAAGGTTTCACCCGCTCCACTATTTCCAGCTCCTCCACGGGTGGGAGCACTACGCTCTCTCTTGTATGTGCGACTACTTCATCGGCGAGAACGATGACCGGGCTGCGATACCGCTCCGCGAGATTGAATGCCTTAACGGTGAGTTCGAAGAACTCGTACGCCGAAGATGGTGCTACGACGAGTATTGGGTGATCGCCGTGCGCTCCCCACCGTGCCTGCATAACATCTCCCTGTGCAGAGCGGGTCGGGAGTCCTGTACTGGGCCCTCCGCGCATCACATTCACAATGACACACGGGACCTCTGCCATCGCGGCGAAGCTGATATGTTCCTGCATCAGAGAGAACCCGGGGCCACTCGTGGCGGTCATCGCCTTCATGCCTCCAAGTGACGCACCAATCGTGGCTCCGAGACTCGCAATCTCGTCTTCCATCTGTACGAATACACCACCCGCCTTCGGTATGGCGCGCGACATCAACTCCATAATCTCCGTCGCGGGGGTGATGGGATAACCAGCATAGAACTGGCAACCAGCGGCTATTGCCCCTCGTGCGCACGCGTCACTGCCCTGCAGCAGAATACGCTCAGTCGTCATTGTCCTCCGTACTGTGTTTATCCGGTGTCACTACGACGGCGAAATCGGGGCAGTGGAACTCACACCAGCGGCAACCGGTACAGGATTCGCTGTGTGCTGCCACAGGAAAACCATCCTTGTCTGCAGTCAGCACCTTCTTCGGACAAAATGCCACACAGATGCCACATTTCTTGCACCAACCTTTGTAGACGTCGATCTTCTTCATCGTGGCACCGTTCCCGTCCGCGCTGCGTTGTATGCTAGCATCGAAACTCGGCAGGAGTCTACGGACACGCTGTCCCCACTCTTGGTGGAGTGAATGGCTGGCCACTGTATGACTCTGCAGTCAATCATTTGAGTTCGCCGTAAGTCTGTCCGTATCGGAGTGAGCTTGAGTTGTTTTTCGCAGCGATCCCAGCCCACTCATGTTGAAGATGACTTGTGAATGCCCTCAGTCAACGCAGTTCTTCAGTTGACGCTCAGGTTCGGAGGTGCTTCATCAGGTGCGCTAGGTTCTTGCCAAAGCTCCGAGCGGTCTCGAGTCCCTCCTGATCCTGTGCTACCTCTCCCTGATTTCTGCCGAAGGCTATGTTCCAATAGCTGGCACCGGTCATGTAGAACTGCAGAATCTGGAACCAGTAATTCATCTGTGCAAATGTGAAGTTGAGACCACCTCTGCGGCCGACTACGAGAGGACCGCCAACCTTACCTTTGAAGGCGTTTCCCGTTTGGCGGGCAATCATGCCAGTGCGATCCATGAACGCCTTCATTAGCGAGGTGGACGCGCTGAAGTACACGGGCGTGGACAGTATGATGCCGTCTGCCGCCAACATCCTGTCGTACAGTGGCGCCAGGTCATCTTCGATGACACATCGGTGTTCTGTCTGACACGCATAGCAGCCGGTGCAATGACCTATCGCAAGGCCAGAAAGCGAAATCAGTTCGGTCTTGATCCCTTCTTCTGCAATGGCCTGCAACGCGTGGTTTGTGATGAACTCGGTGTTTCCCTCCTTGCGTGGACTGCCTGAAATACCGATGGCCTTCATCCGGACCTCCTTCAGATGTATTGTGTATTGGTGCCCCGGCTATGGCTGTGTGAAGTGATACACCATGGTGGCACGAAATGGATTGTCGTGCAACGACAGCAATCGTGGACCGTCCGAAGAGGACTCTCTATATGTGGCAAACCAGTACGCATATGTTGAGCGTGCCCTGACGGACTCCGCACTGCACTTCAGCACAATTCCCGGCGTTACTGCATTCCCCCCGCTGACCGGGAATCATTGTACAATAACGCTGCAGTAGAACTCCTCCGCAGTTAAGCTACCTCTCAGTCGACCAAAGTCGAGTCCGTCGATATGTTGACCGGGGTAGGTTATTAAAGGAGAAAGGATTGATAGCGAACCAATGACACACGTTATGAAGACATCGGGCCACGCAGTCGCGCAGTACCTGGACAAACCCCAGAGCGAAATCACAAGACAAGACCTCCTACGTTACGTGAAAGAGAACAGCATCGAATTCGTGCAACTGCGTCACGTGGGCGGTGACGGTCGTCTGAAGACACTCAGTTTCGTTGTCGAAAGCGAAGCACAACTTGACCGGTTACTCTCCGGAGGTGAACGGGTTGATGGCTCCAGCCTGCTTCCGTATGTGGAGACCGCCTCAAGTGATCTCTATGTGGTGCCGAGATACAGAACTGCATTCCTCAATCCGTTCACGCCATATCCCTCACTCGATATGTTGTGCACGTACTACACCGGCATGGGGGAACGTCTGGCTGTCTCGCCGGAAAACGTGCTGTTGAAGTCGCAAGAGGTCCTCAAAGAGAAATCAGGACTCACCATGGATGCGCTGGGCGAGTTGGAATACTACGTGGTTTTCCCTGAGCGGCATCTGTACCCCCTGAATCCTCAGCGCGGCTACCACGAGTCCTCTCCATTCTCGCGCGGAGAGGCGATGAGGAATGAGGTGATGAAGACCCTTGCCAAGGCTGGCGTCAGCATTAAGTATGGTCATTCTGAAGTAGGGAGTATCTGCGAGAACGGTAGCGTAATGGAGCAGCATGAGATCGAGTTGGGGCTCGCGCCGATAGAGGACGCTGCGGATCATCTGGTGATTGCCATGTGGATGCTGCGTATGGTGGGATGCAAGGAAGGAGTGGCGGTTACCTTTGCGCCGAAGATTTCGGCGGGACATGCGGGAAACGGAATGCATGTACATACGCGCCTCATGCGGGAGGGCACGAACGTGATTTCCGTGGATGGAGAACTGACCGATATCGCCAAGCGAGTCATTGCTGGATATCTCACGCTTGCCCCCTCTCTGACCGCGTTTGGGAACACGATCCCGACGTCATACCTCCGACTTGTGCCTCACCAAGAGGCGCCAACCCATATCTGTTGGGGAGACCGCAATCGCTCGGCTCTCATACGGGTACCTCTCGGATGGCAGAAGATTGGAGACATGGCCCGCGATGCCAATCCCCAGCAAGCAGTTGCCAGCGCTTCTCATGCAGACGGGCAGACGGTGGAAATACGGAGCCCGGATGGCTCTGCGCAGGTATATCTGCTGCTGGCGGGTCTTGCTGTGGCTGCACGCCATGGGTTGGAACTGGAGAACGCACTCGATGTAGCCGCTCACCAGCATGTCGGAGTGAATGTCTTCTCTGCTGAGCATGGGGATGTGCGTGACAGCCTTCCTCATCTTCCGGTCTCGTGTGCGCAGTCGGCAGCGGCGCTTCTCGACCAACGGGCAGTGTATGAGCAGGATGATGTCTTCCCCCCGGCGGTCATCGATGTGACCGCGGCGAAACTGCGGAGCTACAATGACGAAGGACTGACGAAGCGCGTGAAAGGCAATTACGAGGAGATGGCTCGAATGATCGAGAAGTACCTCTACTGCCCCTAGGGTACCGCAAGCCACAGTCCGTGCTATGGCGCTGTATGTAATGGATAAGACCGACGTCCTGTAATCAGCGCCATTATTCTCAGCAAGTGCCACGTCTTCAGCGGCACTGGCGAGTATTGGCGGACTCGCGTTTGGCGACAATTGAGAAATCAAGGATATCAGATGGGCATGTGCGAAGCGAGCCATACAGCACCGTGAGGTAATCAGTGATTCAGCGACCGAGCACAGGAGGAGCGATACAGAACCGGGTCGGCGGAATGTCAGCAGAAAATCGGGAGCAAATCGCATACGATAATCACATTCGAAGCTGGCAGAGGCTTGACAGGTCCGTTCTCGCCTGCTAGCTTATGGTTGCCCCGAGTGACTGAGCAAGGGATAGAGGGGCTGGATACTCAAAAGGTAGTGGCTGTGAGGAATCCCAAGACCTCCAAGTTGAGGGATGAGGAAAGCCTGAACCCGAGAGTGACCGAGCCAAGATCCCGTGAATGCGAGGCCACTTGGGGCTTCTGTCTGTTCTGGCCTTTCCTCTCTCCATACCTTCACCTATGCAGTTGCTCTTTTCCTTTGTGTACGGGGTAATCAGGTCGCAGCTCTTTGTTGAGCAGGCAGGACTACCTTCATAGCGGAATATCAGTGACCTCTGTTTGACGCGTTGCCTTTTGGCCGCATATAGTCTCGTCTGGTACGGCAATGTCACATTTGGGAGAGTACATGACACGTTCGAGAGACCTGGAGTTGCGTTCTTCTGCGGTCACGCTGTCCGACATGGAGGTATTCATATTTCCGAGACTCATGTATAGCCTGCTCCTCGCCAATCTCATGTCACCGCGCATTTGGCGCTGGCGCGATGATCCTTGGTTCGATGGGATAGAGAGAGCGAAGCCTTACCGCCGTATCAACAGGCTCAAACAGTTCATCATGGACCACTACGTGTTCAACCTTGATTTGGATACATGGGGGTTGACCACGAAAGAAAGGGAGATGGAACGCTTCCATGAGTTTATCGACACGGATACCCTGGCGCAATCTAATGCCCTGTTCGGCTATGAAGGGGACAAGTACTACTTCAGCATAGACATACGCACCCACTTCGGACTGGACAAGTATGAGGGGAGTGTCATCCCATACTGGAAGACTGAAACGGTGGAGGCGATGGATGCGTTCAAGTTCAAGCCGGCGTACTCCAATGGAGCGGGAGAGTGTGTATCGCTTGCGGCTCTATATGCTGCGGCACTGTTCATAGTGGCTCGGATTCCGCTTGAGGACATCTTCCTGATGGCGACTCCATTGCATTCCCAGAACTTCATCGACGTTGGCGAGGGGATTCTTACCAACAACCGTCGCCTTCTGACAAAGTCTATGTGGTACAACGGGACTGCACTTTCTGCTCAGGCACGTCGGGCGCTTGAAAATGAACGTGTAACTATCGTAGCCCACGAATCTGGTCACATTCACATCCTGTATGAAGAAGCGACAATAGATCCACAAGCGTATAAACGGTTCTCCGACCGTCTTCACGCATATCTGAGGACTCCAATAAGCGAGGAGATACTCGTCAATTTTCTGCGGCATCACCGGGAGACACAGAATTGCTTTCAAGTGCGCTGGCGCATTCACGGATCGGATCACTACATCGCGGCCGAGCACGCGTTCTCCTACGAGCATGGCAGCCCGTATCGCTTGAGTGACTCGACCAGGGCGAAGCTGCTGGATGACATTGACGAGGAGGAGTATCAGACCGCGCCACTGCCTGGGAGGATGGTGCTCAATGACTTTGAGAGTTTCATCAGGGACCATCGGATTGACTGTAATAAGCCCGGGGACCTGCAACGTTTGAAGCATGAGCTTGGCCGGGACTGCAATCGTGCCGGCTCGGCCATCGACGCACTCGCTGATTTCTGCACAGTTGAACCCCATCTCCCGGAGGCAGGCTCGAAGCGGTTTGTGCGCGAAGGAGAGCCGCTGGCATTGCGGCCGGACATGAATCGGGAGCAACTGATGGATCGCCTGGAGCAACTGCGATCCCACCATCCCGTTGTGGAACTCGCCTTCTATTCATACCGCGATCTGAACCGCACTGATCCGTGGCCGTTCCTTCTTGCAGCACTTGAACGTAATCCCGTATCAGTGCACGCGACGCGCGATATGTCGGATGCAGAAGTCATCGGCCTTGTTTCCGAGATGCCGGATGAATCGATTTACGATGAAGAAGGCCGGCTGGCGCAACCCGACGAGGTCTGGAATTTCGGCCGGGGAGATGGCATAGAGAAGGCTGTGCTTCTGGCCAATATTTTTCGCGAGAGACGGCCGGATGGACAGTTCGAACTGACAGTTGCGCCTGACCACGCATTCCTCTCGTGTGACGGAGATGTGCTGGAGTTCGCTTCCGCAAAAGGACTAAGGTCGCAGGTCTGGTCGCTTAATAACTGGCTGGACGAGACGACCTAGTCATCCGGATCATCGTCAGGACTCGCCGGAGGGCGTCTCCTCTTCGGCCGTACGGTAAGCACCGTGTGGGCTATCAAAAGCGCGACGAACGGCAGCCACAATGCGAAGTGCATCCTGAAAGCTGTTGCTCGGTCGAGGAGTCCAAAAGTCACAGGCTCTATGATGCGGAACTCGGTGATTCCGAGTCCGGACATTACGACAAGTACGGTGACGACCATCAGCGACCAGTGAACTACTGCACGCAACACTCGATTACGCACCTGACCTCACGCGAAGAAGGATTCGCCAACATCCACGTACTGCGGTGCCATGATGGAGTTCTCCCGGAAATGGCTTATGGGTGAAAGGTCTTATCCCTCGTATTCGAGAACCTCAACATCGGGCAGATAGGCGTCGTCTTTCGGGGTACTGGGTGCCGGTGCGCCCGCACCGGCAAGTAACAGTACAGAGAAGACGGTCGCCGACAGGGCGGTTCCTGCCCCCCTTCTTCATGGATGGTGCTTCCTATGCTGCAATGCTAGGATGGTACCGCAGGAGTGTCAAACGGGGCACAAACACAGCAGTCTTCAATTACTCAGTCACCCCGGGATGCCGAATCTCCCTGTTATTGCATCACGGAACAGTCCTGCTTCTGGTGGAGCGTAGGTGAATACAACGAACAGCACTGCCAGGATCACTATTGCAAACGGTGCGATCAGGTTCAGGACCGGGCTGCGCTCATCACCGGTGAGTAGACGATAGCTCAAGTACTGTCCGCCACACACTGCAACGACAAAAGTTGTGATATCGAGGAACAGCACGTTCTCCCCCAGTATGGCGGTGTAACTGTAGAACAGGCCCAACATGAGCAGCAGCATAACGGAAATGCCTGCAGCCTTTGCAAGGCCGAAGTTGTTGATGCGGTTTCTCATGGGGGAGCGCTCAAGGAGAGTCCAGAGCGCTGCAGGCCAGAATGCCAGCTTGAGGTGTTCCCATACACTCTCGTTCACCGCTGCGAATGGGGCGACCAGGGGTGACTCGCCCGACCACCCATAGAGGAAGTGCAGGATGTATCCGATTCCGAGAATGAAAAGAACCCCCACTCCTTCCCATGCGGCCGCTGAACGAGTGTCTGCATCAATTCCAGGTCTCATGTCTTTCTTCCTTTCGGGCGCGAACGTCAGCTTCAGCGCACCGCCTTCAAACGGTTAGCGTTCGTCACGCAATTGTATCCATCCGGTCCGCACTTCCTCCCGCTTCCCCAGCGTCTCCACGTACGGCTTGATGTCAAGTACTGGCGTACCGTCCAGTAGGTCAAGGTCGGCCACATGAAGGAAGTTGCCGTCAACCTCCTGAAGCCTCACCACCGTCAAGCTTATTGGATTCGGCCGCCTCGGTGACCGGGTAGCGAAAACACCATGTGGCACAGTGTCCCAGGGGGGCGTCACTGTTAGAGCGCACTCTCCCGCAAGATGGAGGTGACACAGCAGTATGATGTGAGAGAACCCTCCGATGTCTTGCAGACCCTCGATATATTCCGGGAAGACCACAATTGTGCTAACGGTACCCTTCGATTCAACACGCCGGGATGGCGGATAGTCCTCAGGCGTGAAAGGAGAGCGCACTATTCCGATGGGTGTGTACCGTATTTCGTCTATTGCGATGATGGCTCCCGGCTATTTGTTCACGTACTCTTTCGGCTCTTTGCCAAGGTGAAGTCGCTTGCGGTAGCCACCGCCAGCCCATGGAGCTCTGTCGCCGGTATGACGCAGGAAAAGTACCCAGGCGGTCGCGCCGACGGCCACAAATGCAATCAGGATCTCCACAGTAATAATAGAAATGAGATCTGCCTGGAATAGAATGCCTGTGTAGTTCATAAGACTGTGCAGGCCGGCTGCGATGAGATAGAAGACCCAGCCACGCCCACGCGCGAGACCGAGCCCCACAAGTGCCGAGAAAGCGATGTGTCCGCCGATAGCGAAGAAGCGTTCCCAGACAGGCAACAGGCCCGCGAAACCTTCTGTGGCTACCAGCGACCACGTCCAACCAGCGGCATACGCTTGATTCAGCGCCCACATTGCCTCGAAAACACCGAATCCCAGACCTGCGACTGCGCCGATTATCAGGCCGACCTTCGGGTCAAGGTATCGCTCGGCACGTTGCCAGACGTACAGAATCGGTACCAGCTTCGCGGCCTCCTGGACGAACCCGCTGAGCAATATCTGGGGAATTCCCAGGATGTAAAGCCAACGGGTTATTGTGGCAGGGTCGAATGTTCTTGCGAGGAGTGAACCGGTAAGTGCCTGGAGCGGCATCTGGATGATGACGATGGCCAGTAGCGTGAGTACCGCGGATACGACACCTACCGCCCATAGAAACTTGTAGCCGCGAAGCGGGGGCAGGTAAAGTGCATACCAGAACAGGCCGAGCAGTATAGCCACGCCCATTGCTGCGAAATTCGGATTTGAGAACCAGTTGATGAAGAAGTTGAGCGACTGCTCGAATATCATGCGGCTCCTCTCTCACCTATGATTGTATAACGGTACGGAGAAGAAATGGGTTATTTGGGAGACACGATTCTATGATGGATTCCATCGGCTTCCGGTCCCGGAAATCTGAATTAGGGAAGCAGATGCTATGCTTCGGCTTCTGCGTACCGTGGAGCACGGACAACAGACGTTCTCGGCAACTCTTGACCGGCTGCTATACTCCGGCGGTCCGGTTCATCTTGCCGCTGGCGAAGTCCTCGAGGTCAAGTGACACGAAAGAGAAGCCGAGCTCGCGCAGTCGCGCCGTAATTTCTTCACGCATCCGAACCGCTTTGTCGGGATCGTCAATCTCAATCATGGCATGTTCGTAGGCGAAATGTCTCACCCGCACTTTCGCGAAACCGAGTGACTGCAGATACTCCTCAGCGCGGTCCACACGGTCGATTCGCTCAGTGGTCACCGCGAATCCGTGAGGAAAGCGCGACGCAAGACACGCCATGCTCGGTCGATCCCATCCTGTAAGTCTCAACTCTTTGGAGAGCCCCCGAATATCGTCTTTGCCGATACGGAACTCGATGAATGGATGCCAGATGCCATCTTCATTGGCTGCAGATAGTCCCGGGCGATAATCTGACAGATCGGAGTAGTTCAGGCCATCAGCGATTGTGGAAAAGCCATGTGCTTCGGCCCATCTTCGGGCCGCAGCATCCCGTGCCTTTCTGCAGTGGTAGCAGCGATCGGGAGGATTAGACCTGAAGTGCGCCTGGTCAAGTTCCTGTACGCAGAGTATGTCGTGGGCGATGCCGATCTCGGCAGCAAGAGTGCGCGCTGTGCAGGCTTCCTTGCGGGGTACGACTTCGGACTCGATGGTAAGCGCCGCAGTGTTGGATCCGAGCGCATCATATGCCAGCCTGGCAAGGAGAGCACTGTCCAGGCCGCCGGAAAACATCACGAGCAGCCTGCTGCGTGCCACTATCGCATCGCGCAAGTCATCTATGCGGCTCATCCACGCCCCTTGCGGATCGCACGAAGTATGCGGATTGCCGCAGCGGCCGCGCCGACGCTGTTGCCGATATTCACGACTGTGATGCCGGGAGAACAACTCTGCAGCATCGTCTTCAGTGCCGCCTCTCCCTGGCCGCCGAATCCATATCCGATGGGGGTAGGCACGGCCACAACCGGCAGGTCGGTGAGTGACGCCAGTACTGTCGGGAGTGCTCCCTCCATGCCGGCAAAAATGATAAGGACGTTGACATCACGCATCTTCTGCATACTCATGACCGGCCGGTGGATACCAGCCACCCCGGCATCAAATGAGGTGACGACGCGTACTCCCAACTCTTCGAGCAGCAGTACGCACTCCTGTGCGAACGGAACGTCGGAAGTCCCTGCCGTGACTACGCCCGCCACGCCGAGTTCTTCGGATGGCCTTTCAGATGAACCGATGACCATCACCCTGCCACCGATACGGATACCATGCGTATGAAACGTCTCCTGGAGCTTTGCCTCAGGCTCCGGACCAAGGCTTGCTATGAAGACTTTGCCTTTCGCTTCCAGCAGCCGTGCAACAATGTCCAGCAGGTCGGCCATTGTCTTTCCCTCAGCATAGACCACCTCGGGAAATCCGAGGCGCTTCTCTCGCTCCAGATCAAGTAGAAAATGCTCCTGTCCCTTGTAGAACATCTCGAGGATGCGTGCGCCTGCTTCGGATTCATCGATCTCGCCGCATCTGAAGCAGTGAAGGACATCGTCGAACAGCCTGCGTTCTGCCATTATCTGTTCTCCTGAGGCATCTCGGAGTGCGTTCGAGCCGCCTCCAGGGCCACCGTGTAGACCTCCTTAAGAGGAACGCCGGACTGCGCGCTGAGTTGACGGCATGACTCGTATTCCGGAGAGATAGTCACAGTCTCGCCCCTGTAAGTGCCCACTTTGATGCGTGCCGGGCCGAACCTCGTTTCCACATCCACGAATCGGCGTTCGGCCTCATAGCGTTCGGGGTATGTTGCCCGAACCCCAAGAGTCGTACTCTCCTTCATCAGGGTCTGCACGAGGACATCTTTGAAGTGCAGTTCCCCGAGCACGGAAACCCTCGTGCCCGGCCTGTTCTTCTTCATCTGGATGGAGGTGAAGAACACATCCAGTGCACCGTTCTGATAGAGCACATCCAGCAGATTCCCGAACAGCTCCGGGTTCATGTCATCAATGTTACTTTCGAGCAGAACGAGCCGCCTTGGGGCCTCGGCTGAAGCGGAGTACCCGAGGAATCCCCGTAGCACGTTTGGTACGATTGTGTTCCTTCTACCCGCACCATAACCCACCCGCTCAACAGTCATGCTGATAGGGGCGAAGTCATCCACCAGGTGACTCAGTATGAGTGCACCCGTCGGGGTTACCAGTTCCTTGCGCGTCTCGGTGAAAGAGTTCATATGTATGGGTATGCCTTTGAGCAACTCCGCCGTCGCAGGAGCGGGCACAGGATAGGTACCATGTGCCATCTTTGCGAAACCTGTTCCGGTGTTCACCAGTCCGCAGGTGACATGCTGAACCCCCAGGAGCTCCAGCCCCTTGACTGCGCCTACGATTTCTACGACAGCGTCGATGGCCCCCGCCTCATGCAGATGCACCGAATCCACGGTGGTGCCGTGTACTTGCGCTTCCGCCTCGATGAGCGCCAGGAACATGTCCTTTGCCTTTGATCTCGTGGGTTCGCTGGCACGGTCAAGGATAGCCAGTATCTCGTCGAGGGCCATGCCGTGGCCATGTAATTGGGACTCCTCGTCGTCCTCTTCTGAAGAAGCGTCGTCTACCTCAGGATGCTCATGGTCATGCGAATGACCATGCTGATGTACGTGACCGGGGTCGTGGCCCTCGTCACAACTACAGTTGTCACAGCAACAATCGTCGTAGTGTACGTGTTCATCCTCATCAGAATCCGGTCCCGAGGGCAGAGTTATCTTTGTGCTGATGGCGGCTATGCCGTTCTTGGTAACCTGGCTGACTGCGAGGTCGAAGCGGACGCCCAGGCGCTCAAGTTCCGCCACCAGCGCTTCGTCATCGAGGCCAAGGTCGAGCAGGAGACCGAGGAACATGTCTCCAGCGATACCTGAGAACGGGTCGAGATATAGTACGCGGCCGTGTGTGCACTCCACTGGGTGCCTCCTTATGTCTGCCGTCACTCCGGCTCATCTGCGAGCGCGTGTTGTGTCGGCTCATTGTAGTAAACAGCCCCGATGGTGTCCACAAGGTGCCCTTGAGGTACAATTGCGCTCGGCACGGAGGTGGTTCGAATCATGAGTGCAGCGGAAGACCGGATCAGCGAGATTATGAGCGAAATATACGGGTCGCTGCCCCGGCAGGGGCCCGGCAGTGCCGCCTCGACCCGGCGGGCATTCTCTATGCTTGGCGCATTGCCAGAACGGCCCCTTGTGCTCGACATCGGCTGCGGCACTGGTGCGCAGACGCTTGAACTGGCGAAATTGACCAATGGTCACATCACTGCTCTGGACGTGTTCGACTGGGCGCTTGACGGGGTTTCAAGGAAAGCGTCGGCTGAGGGAATGTATGAACGTATACACACCACGAAACAATCGATGACGGAGATGGGATTCCAGGGCAAAACGTTCGACCTGGTATGGTCGGAAGGTGCGCTCTACATAATGGGCTTCGAAAACGCGCTCAACTCCTGTCGATTTCTACTCAAACCGGGCGGATTTCTTGCCGCGAGCGAATTGTGTTGGTTCAGGGATGATCCTCCGGATGAAGCACGGGCGTTCTTTCGGATGTGCTACCCGGAAATGAAGACGGTGACAGATAACGTGCAGCTCATCAACAGCTCTGGCTATCTACTGCTGGGTCACTTCGATCTGCCGGACCGTGACTGGTGGGACGATTACTACACCCCAATGAGCAAGTTGCTGCCTGCGCTGCGGGAGAAGTATTCGACCTTGCCGGAGGCGCTGGCCGTGCTGGATGAGAACGAGGAAGAGATGGAGATTCACAGGAAGTACTCGGAGTGGTACGGCTACGAGTTCTTCATAAGCCGCAGGCCGCCCGACTGGTAATTCGTTAATGCAGCCACCCCTGCATTCCTGGTGCAGTAATGGACTGCCAAGTGTTCACTGGGCTGGCACGACGCTTCCGGAGCCGGAAGCTCTATTGTCTCACTTTCACCAGCGGACACATCGCCATGCACAGTACTCTGCACTGCCGGTTGCCGACACCGTCAATAGCCGTATGTTCATGCGGAAGATAGCCGCTGGCGGCTCCCACTAGGGGGACTGCTTTCGCCATTTCGTGAAGGCTTTCGGCTGGCGTGTGTCCGCGCCTTCCCTGATCCGAGAAGCACGCAACGTGATCGACCTGACCTTCACCATTGATGGCATCCATGGGGCATGACTCGATACACACCTTGCAGCCGGGAGGGCATGACGTTCCTGCTAGTACGGGGCTGCCGTTCAGCATGGCAGTTGTGATCACCGCACCCAACCGTATCCTGGTACCGTGATGAGGAGTTGCTACCAGTCCGCTTCGCGCCCGTCCCCCGATACCTGCGAGTAGCGCTGCCCGCTTTAGATTGAAGATTCCGTGCAGCGGACCAATCGTCCGGCCTTCTTCATATCCAGCACGGTCGAAACGAGTGGAGCCACACGGACCCAGGGGGAGCGAAGTCCACGATCGTTCTTCTAGAAAGCGCGCCAGGTCGTGCGTGATCGAATTCAGCAGCCGGTTCAGATGCACGTACCCGAAGTTGCCAAAGGCGTAGGTCGTATCGATGGGGCTGAGGTTGGATGCGACCACGCCATCAGGAATTCTTACGACCACCACGATGACACTGCGTGCCCCGGGCAACAATTCCTCCGGGCTGTAGCCTGTCGGCGCGTACGAGGAACCATCATCGAGCACATTGTTCCCGCTGTTCCAGAAGCGCTCCACCGGAGCTATCCCAACGGAGATCGCTCCCAGCCCTGTGGCAAGCTGCGTGATACTCTCGGCGAGCACGTGCGGGCCCTGATCTTGACTAACCTCATTCACTTCCGGTCCTCCAAATTTGGAGCACAGACGCCGGTCTCATTGTGAATGCCTCACAGATTCGAGACATCGGTACTCTCTCGTCGTGACCGCACCAGGTTTCGTTCCCCGACCACAAAGGCCCCCAGTCCGAAGATCAGGATTACAAGCCAGACGAAGAAGCTCAGCACCGGAATGACGCGAATGAGCGCGAGGATGAGGAGTCCGAGTGCCAACGACCCTATCATGAAGCCCTTGCTGTCGAGCGATCTGCGGCGTCCCAGTATGAGATTGCCGAGCAGTATACCGACCGGCAATTGTGTGAGGTAGAGCAGAATGCCCCACACCAGCAGTGTGATGATGCCAAGCGGCAGCCCGACTATGGTTATGCTCACAATAATGGCGGCGAGGGGAGTGACGAATAATGCCAGTGCGCCCCAACCCGCCGCGGGACCGGTATCGGTGCGCATAGCTACGGCTGCTCCAGCCATCCTTCGTGGCATAAGCAGGATCAGCACGAGTCCAGTGATGAAGGCCATCAGATAGGCGATCACACTCCAGGCAAGGCTGGCGAAGATGGCAAGGGGGGCCAACGCCCCGAGACCTCTGCGCATGTCTCTGCGCCACTCCTGTTGGACGCGCTCAGTGAAGGCTACATCTCCTTCGACCGTTCCTGCTGGTATGTTGGCTTCTGTTTCGCCGGTATAGGTCAGATTGCCGCCTATCGACGCTCCGGGCCTGACTACGAGCGTTCTGACATGGACCTCAACGTCGCCAGCGATCGAACCTTCTATGATGAGTTCCTCGGCGCCTCCGCGCACGTCTCCCTGTACATTGCCTCGCAGGACCGCGGTTTCTGCACCCAGACCAAGGTCACCTTCAATATTCGAGTCCTTGTTCAGAGTGATAGTGCTGCCGACCGCCATGAGGTCCCGGCCGATGGAGCCGCCGAGGTCAATCGTCGACCCGGCAACACGTACCCCGTGACCGACTTCAGCGTTCACATACACTGTTTGGCCGGCAACGGTCAGTCCGTTCGCTACAACGCCGCCGATGGTCACTGACTGCCCTGCGGCAAACACATCTGCATTCACCGTACCATTGCTGAGTACCACTCGACCGGCAAGATACAGGTCTTCATTCACGACCTCTTCACTGCCAACTGTTACCTGGTCGCTCGACCGCGCATCGAAGGCCAGGACAGGTACCGCGGTCAAGCTGAGTGAAAGTACAAGGATTGCCAAAACAACAATCGACCGATTCGCAATGTTCATGTGCGGTTCCTCCTCCTCACGTCACGAGTTTGCCCTCTCCGATCGTTCTCATCTTGCGACGGTCCCTAGCATATCAGTTCATTCGCAGTAGAAGACCCCGTCCTCGCATCTTCTGTCGACCTGTTGCATGTATTTATGAGGACTGGAGTGTCGCCTTTACCGTTATGGCTCAGGTATCGGTGCCCTCGTCCGATTGTAAACTGCCCTTGGAATAGCAGGAATCAGCGAATCATGATACCGCAATCCATCTGCACTCGCCACGCATAGCAGCGAAGCCGGGGGGAAGAGTTGACAGAGGACAGGCAGGGAAAGCGCGGCCCGGGCTGCGCTCTCCCTCAGTACTAGTCAGTGAATGCGAGTATGCCCAGGATTATCAGGTTTGCGATCGGGATGATCATGATAATGGAGAGCCAGCCCGGCTTGTTACGGGCCTGGCAGATATTCCACATCACTACGATAAATAGCACTATGTTCACGATTGGAATCAGGAACAGAAATACCCACCACCATGGTTTACCTGCGATCTGGCAGGCCAGAATGATGTTGGCGATTGGGATCCAGGCGAGCCAGGGATTCGGTGTATTGGTCTTATTGGCTATGATATGGAAACACAGCGCGACCCAGATGTATACGGCGATGGATGCTAGGCCCGACAATCCGGAGAACCACCCTGAAAACGTACCCCATGGAAGACCAACCATACGACACACCTCCTTGAATTGACGTTGACGCAATGGTACATGAACTTACTGTTCGACCCAAGCCTGCTTGAGAAGGGAATCCTGTCGGGTTGAAGGGATTGGCATCATCATGTGCGCCTTTCTATACGGTGGCACAGGCAACCGTAGTGCCGGTGTGAACGCACATACGGGTCACGTGTTGAGGTGAAAGAAATCGGAAGGTGATACTTGCATGTGAAGGCGCAAGGGGAATATCCTTAGGTAGCGTATCGTTTGCATTGATGTAGAGCCGTATAGAACATATAGAAGAGGTGAGGAGATGCTTGAAGAAGTCGAGAAACTGTTGAGGACCACTGCTGATGAACTGGAGAAGATGCTCAGCAGCAAGACGGTGATGGGTGAACCGATTACCGTTGGAGATGCGACGATTGTGCCACTTCGAAGCGCTGGATTTGTGTTCGGATCAGCCGGTGGCGGTGGCAAGGGTGGAGAAGCGGCTAAGGGAGAAGGAGAGGGAGCGGCTGGCGGCAGTGCTGGAGCAGGTGGTGTCCGGCCGGTTGCCGTACTGATTATCGACAAGGATGGTGTCAGAATCGAGCCGATGAAGGGAAGTCTTGCGCAGATGGCTGAGCAACTGTCGGAAGCTTTGCCCAAGGTCCAGCAGGTGTTCCGCGGCAAGAAACAAAGCGAGTCGGGCGAAGGATAATCGTCTTTGTGGGTTGTCTATGCGCTGATCCTTCTCGTTGCGCTGACAGTCCTGGTACTGGCTGTACCCGTGGACCTCGGGTTGAAAGTCGGGGTCCACGGCAGGCCGTTCGTATATCTCAAGGTCCAATGGCTGTTCCTGCGGATGACAAGGACTTATGACATCGGTGATACCGATACCAGGTCATCACAGACGCGGACCGCGAAGCAGCAGAAGGTGTCACGAGAGAAGCCGTGGAAGAAGCCAGCCGCCCGGGCGGGCCGGCTTGTGTGGGATGTCCTGCGGATTCCCGGCCTTGGACGCAACCTTGCTCACCTGGTTGTAAGGCTTCTGCATTGCATCAAGGCCCGAGTCGTTTCGATTGATTTTCGGGCAGGCCTTGGAGATCCCGCCGACACAGCTTTGATCGTGGGAGGGATTTCACAGGCAGTCATGTTTGCCGATATGTGGTCGAGGCATACCTTCAGGTTGACCCCTGTGTTCGATGGCGAGGCACAACTGGATGGTGAGGCTGAAGTGATGGTGCGCCTGCGCCCCATCTGTACTATTTCACCAATCCTTGGCTTTCTATCTTCCCGATCTACACTGAAGGCCATTGTGCTTGTGGTGCGTTCACGATGGAAGAGAGAGTAGTAGACCTCGAAGCCGCTGTGCGGGTAGGTGACCATGAGCTTATTCCGATTGCAGGGACTGTGGGGCGGCCTGTAGTAAGGTCGGATGGCCTCCTTGTAGCCATGGTCAGGGAGGCACTCGGAGTGATTGTGAGGGACAGGTCCGGTCTCCGGGTGCTTCTCGCCGACGGTCGCGAGCTTACAGTGGAGCAACTGGTGGCCGAGTATCCCACCGTCGCCTCCGACGTCTCCTCGCTATAGCCGCCTGCCTTCTCCAACTGATTCTGTTCTCCGTCCACCGCTTGACTTGACTCTATGTTCACTGTGGTACTGTGGGAGATAGAGGGTAGTGTTGTCATAAACTCGCGACGGCATCGGGCGTTCTAACGGTACAGGTGAAGGAGGAATCATCAATATGGCAGAAGACAAGAACAATCTCGATAATACCCAGATCGTCAAGGTTGAAGAGATCAACCTGGCGTCCATGGACATGCAGCAGAAAAGGATGGCTGAGAGGCTGTATTCGCAACTCGGACTCGATCCAGTGGTGGAGAAGGTTCTGAAGGAGTACAACACAAATTTGAAAGGCATGGATCGCGCGACGGATCGCGTCTTCGGGCCGTTTGATATAAAGGGTCGTGCTGAATCGGTAGCTAAGGTGGCCAGTCTCATGACCTATAGTGCCCTGCAGCATCAGTACACCAAGGAACTGGATCAGATGCAGGATCAGATTGGCACGGTCGAAGGGCAGCGCGATAGAGAGAGGGCTAATTACGATTCGCTCGTACAGAAGGTCGCAGATGTGGTGGGAGGGGACTACGAGGAATTGAAGAGCAACTATGAGGGTGTTGTTGAGAGGCTTTCCGATGTCGAACATCTTAAGTTGCAGACTGTCGTTCTGAACCAGGAGAAGACTGACCTCGTGCAGCGATATGAATCACAAATAGGCGAGCTGCAGAAGGAAAAGGCTGATGCGAACGATCGTTACGAGGCAGAGAAGACTGACCTTGTGCAGCGATATGAATCACAGATAGGCCAGTTGCAGAAGGAAAAGGCTGATACGAACGCTCGTTATGAGGCTGAGATCAATGCATTGCGAGAGGAGCATCGCCAGTCCAGCGATGACCTTAGATCACAGCTTGCCGAGCGCGGCGGGCGAATAGATGTGCTTGAACAGGGGAAGACTGCTCTTACTGCTGAGCGCGACGAATTTGTGCGGCAGCTTGAGGAACTCAGGAAGGCCCATGCGGACCTCGAAGCACGTCATGCTACGCTGTCTGAAACTCACGAGAGGCTGAAGACCGCCAGTGCAGGACTTGAAACAAGTATTGACTTCGATGAAATACGAAAGCGCAAGGGACCCGAAATGCATACGTTCGTCCTCGAAGACTCTAAAGTTCCCGATACGGTCATTGATGGGGTGGGCAAATTCATTGATTTTAAGCGTTACCTTGGAGTGGCTGCCGAGTCTGGAGCTCGCGACGCCGTGAAGAAGGCGGTAGCCAACTTGTCTGCCACCTAGGTGGTGAGACGGGGCGATTGCGTGTGTGTCTAGAGCAGCGTATGCTCAAGGACTACGTTCACTGCTATGCCAATCAGGATGAGCCCGCCGACAAGGCGGGCTCGCTTTCCCGCAATCTTACCCAGTCTTGCGCCCAATGCGAATCCCGCGGTGGTCACGAAGAAGGCGACTACGCCAATCACAGTCGCCGGAACCAGGATTCCTGACTCAAGCAGCGCCAGGCTAAGTCCGACTGCCAGGGCATCTATACTGGTTGCGATGGCCAGCAACGCGAGCCTGAAACCTCGGGTGATGTCTGGCCCTGGCTCTGGCCCATCTTGGAACCTGTATGCCTCTCGCAGCATATGAACCCCCACCATTACGAGCAAGCTCGATGCGGCCCAGTGGGCGTAGCCGGAAACGATGTCAACGAATTCGCGACCCGCAGCCCAGCCGAACATTGTCATGGCTGACTGTGCGACACCGAATACGAATGCGGCACGTGTCACCTGCCTCCGTGTCAGCGTACTTCGTGCTATGCTACTGCCCACCGCGACTGCGAAGCAGTCCGCCGCAAGCCCGAAGGCGGTCAGAAGTAGTGTGAATATCGGCATGTCCAGCCTCCCGACCTCGGCATCATCGCTTGCGGTCGGCCAACTCTTTCCCTGCTCATTGTGTGAAGCCGCGAGATGATATCGCACGCGCTCGAAGCCATATCTGCGCATCTGTACCGCTAATGACTGCGCGTGATACCGCTGCGGCCGTATATGACATAATGTCGCCACTGGTCAGATCGTGTATTCTGATCCAGAATGCAGGATAGCCGGAAGCGATGTTCACTGCACCTGGTATGTCTTCCCGTGTGTACTCGGCGTCGGTTCGCGTATTGAGTACTACAATGCTCGTTTCAGCGTCCGACCGGTTCTCGGTGAGGGCCGGTGCCCGCTACGGTGTCATCGCACCCCCGGCGCAAGTACCTGTGTCTCCGATTGTGGCTTACCAACTGCTGAAGGGGTGTCCAGAGGCACGAAGATGAGGTGCAGATTGACAGCCCATCTGAAACAGAAGCGCAAGAGGCAGCACCCGTGCCAGCGTGGCGATTGTCCGTGTCGCGTCATGATTCCGTTCTCCCCGCTCCAGTGCGCGTAAGGTACGCGTTCATGTCGAACTTGCGCTCAAGTCCACGAGCGTTCATGTAGCGGACTTTGCCGAAGATGGGACGCTCAGGCCACGCGCGGTCGTGCATACCGAAGCACCAGGCTACTCCGGCATATGAGTTCGGGTCACGGCCGTCCATCTGCCAGCGATTGTTCAGATGGATGGCTCTCGTGAATGCCTGTTCCGTGCTTGCGGACCATTCGATCAGCTTCTTACCCCAGTACATACGCATGTAGTTGTGCATGGTTCCTGTGCGCACCATTTCATGTTGCGCTGCATTCCAGTAGGGATCGTGAGTCTCGCCACGCTCCAGCGAACTGAGGTCGTATATGTACGGCCGCGCATCCATTGCGTGGGCGTGTAACGTCGCCTTCGCCCACGGTGGCAATGGTGTAAGTGAGTCATACTGCTCGTGATAGTGTACGTAGTTCAGGCTGAGCTCCCTCCTGATGATCAATTCGTCCAGGAATACCTCGGTCCCCGGTCCCCCACGCTCGCGCGACTGTAGTGCGATCTGAAGAGGAGATATCTGACCGAAGTGAAGGTACGGACTGAGTCCCGAAGAACATGGGAAACCCGGGTCGCTTCGTAGTTCCTGGTAGAGGTGCAACTTTTGATCGACGAAGGTCTTCAGCAACCGCTCGGCCTGCGTCGCGCCTCCGCGCAACCCGGGCACCGGTGGGACTGATCGATCCAGATTCATCGATCCTGATACGGAGCCGAGGTCGTTGACTGAGACCGAATCCTCGTCCAGTACCAGTGGCGCTGCGACTGCCTCCCCTTGTTCGAGAGGCACGAGGTATCGCAATAGGAGGCGGCCGATCTTCGGACGTAGAGTCGCGGCTGTGTACTCGGCCTTCGGCGATGCTGACTCCACTGGTACAATGGCGTCCGTCTCGACCTGGACAAGCGGACACTCGAGTCGCTCAGCGACCTGCGCTCGCCACACCCTCTGGTGTCGCAGATATCCCCGGTCAGTTACCACGAGCGCGGCCCTGCTGGCAATGAGGAGCACCTGTAAGACCGGCGATCCCATCCTGATGATGGACTCGATGCGCCTGGCACGAAGTGCTGCCACTGTCTCACTGAGCCCCTCGAGCATGAAGGTGTAATGGCGGATATTGGCCTCGGGATAGTCTTCCGTGAGACAGAAGAGCACGATCACAGGGAGCGATGAATCGTTGGCGCGTCGAACGGCAAACTCAAGCGCATGGTTGCACTCGGCTCGCTGCGATGACTGCATCCAGTACAGGACGAATTCACCACGTGTAGTGGTGCGGTAGTTGAGGGAGACGACCCTGTCCTGTTGTATCACCGGACTGCGCTGTCTATGCCTGCTACGGCGATGATCCCCACCTCGGCCAGAAATTTGGGAGCCCGTTGCAGCCCCTCGATTGTGTTCCACTCCCCGATTTCACATACCCGGATTGCCGTCGCCGACGTGTAGCGACGCACGAGGTCCCAGTCGATCCTTCCATCTCCCGGGCACTGGTGATCGCGTTCGTGGTTCATGTCGTGCAGGTGGATTCCAATCATCCGGTGCGAGTGGCGTTGGAGCCACTCTTTCTGAGTGGTGAATCCCAGCTGTTCATGAGTTGCTGCATGGCCGGTGTCGTGCCAGTAACCTACGACCTCAGGATCTGACGCTGCAAGCAGCATCGCCATCTCATTGATGTCCGGCATCTCATGCAGGTTGTGACGCGTCTCCAAACCGAGCAGGATTCCTGTCTCCCTGGCCCGTGATTCCAGCTCATGAAGCGTCTCAAGCGCTCGATCCATATGGATGGCAGCAGTCTGTGCGCGCAGCTCAGGTATGCGCCGCTGAACGTCGATATATTCTGGCGACTCGGTCTTACACTCATGCCACAGATCGTGAAGTTGCCGTTGCATCTCCTTGCCGATCGGTACATGTCCCAAGTGCACCACCACGACCCGGGCGCCAAGACGCGCCGCTTGCTCGATGGTTCCTGTTGCGAATCCGATTGCCTCTCGGCGCTCGGCCTCATCCAGAGAGCAGAGATTAAGGTCATACGCAGACATTCCCAGAGATGAGCGCAGATTCGGTGTGGGATTGTGCAGGCTGGAGAGCGGGAGTGGACCATCTGCCAGGGCCTCCAGCATCTCGTGCGACGTGACATAGGCATTGGCTTCGATCGCGGTGTATCCCCACGCACCTGCATCCCGGGAGAACTCCGTCAGGTTAGTGTAGCGGCCGCGAGCCGACATGGTGGAAAGGGACAGATTGCTGGTCATCCCACTTCGCCATCCTGGCCAAGGCGCCGAAACTCTTGAAGAAGCTCTTTCTGCTTCTGCGTAAGGCCTGTGGGTGTCGTAACACGCACTACGACATAGAGGTCGCCTTTGTGCCTGCTGCCAAGGCGCGGCATACCCTTGCCCTTGAGCCGAATAAGAGAGCCCGTTTGTGTCCCATCGGGCACCTCAAGTGTGCAGTCGCCGTTGAGGCTTGGTACGGAGAGTGATGCACCCAGTGCAGCCTCGGCGATGCCAATGTCCTGCTGCATATACAGGTCATCGCCTTGACGCTCGAAGACTGGATGCCTGGTTACGCTGACCACAACATAGAGATCTCCAGAAGCTTTCTCGCCCTCGCCCGGCTCGCCCTCTCCCTCAAGGCGTAGCGTGTGACCGGTATCCACCCCGGGCGGTATGGTTAGAGTGACGTCGTGGACCTCTTCCAGCACGCCCATACCACCGCAAAGGGAACAACTCTCTTTGATGAAGCGGCCTGTGCCACGACAGTCGCCGCAGACGCTGATCTCACGGAAGACACCGATCGGCGAGCGATGCTCTCTCACGGCCTGGCCGCTGCCGTCGCAACGTTCACACGTACTGACGGCTCCTTCCTTGGCTCCAGTGCCGCGACACGATGTACATGTGCGGCGACGCGGGATCTCCAGCACACGCTCCGTTCCGGATGCCGCTTCCTCAAGGGGAAGTTCCAGGTTATACCTCAGGTCGGCGGCTCTGCGCCGCTCTCTCGTGCTGGTTCGTCCCCGCCCAAACAGATTTTCGAATATACCGTTGCCGAAACCGAAACCACCCAGACCGAATTCACGGAATAGACTCGAGAAGTCGACGCCGCTAAAGATGTCGGATTGGCTGTAGCCTGTGAGGCCGTCATGACCGTACAGGTCGTATATCCGGCGCTTGTTGCCATCGCACAGCACCGCATATGCCTCGTTTACCTCTTTCATTCTGACGAGGCATTCGTTATCTCCCGGGTTGCGATCCGGGTGATAACGCATCGCCAGTGTGCGATACGCGCGTTTTAGTGTAGTCTCGTCGGCGGTACGGTCAAGACCGAGAATCTCGTAATAATCTCTTCTCTCCATGATGTTGCAGGTACAAGTAGAAAGGAGTGCAGGGCGATCCCACGCCGCCGACAATTGTAGCACCACGTAGCGAGGTCCACCAACTGTCTCTGCGACCAACTGGCAGCAGCACCCCTGCGAGCCAAAATCGGCGGATGGAATCGTCCTGATGACAGGTACTTGGCCGTCAGGTAGTCGCCAAGGTACTATGTAGTGTACCGGTGCATCGGCGGGAGTACGCGAGGCAGAAAAGGCCTCTGACGATGGTCACGCGTTGCGGAGTCAGTGCGGTGAAACCCGGATATGTGGGGGTGACGAATTGCAGCATGAAGATAGGGTAGACCCGGAACGACAGGATCTCAAGGGACGGGCCTTGAAGATGGCCGATATGGTTGCGTACCAGCAGGGCGCGGTCGTTAGTAGGACCGTAATCGACAGGAAGGTGGGGACTGTCACGCTGTTCGCCTTCGACAAGGGGCAGGGATTGAGCGAGCATACCGCTCCATATGATGCCTTGGTCTGTATCCTCGATGGTGAAGCACGGGTCACCATCTCCGGGAAAGCCGTGAAAATTAAGACCGGGGAGATGATTGTAATGCCTGCGAATGAACCCCATGCATTGGATGCAACGGCCGCGTTCAAGATGATGCTGGTGATGATAAGGTCGTGACACGATGTGTGGCACTTGACACAAGGCTCAAGAGTGCTGCTCGCATCTCCGTTACTTGCGGCGAGACACGTAGATGTCTGCTTCCAGCATCTGTCCGTTACGAAAGTAATGATGCACGAAATAGAGATTGCCACGCCTGTCCAGCGTCGGCTCCGCCGCAAACTGTGACACGATGAGTTCCGGTTCCTCCCATCCGGTGGGTCCAGGAAATGCACGGAATACTGCCGGCGTGCCCAAGTGGGTTCGCGTGAACCAGAGTTCACGACCGCCTTCGCTGATGAACGGCCACCCTTCGGTCTCGTGCGGATGCAAACCACATTTCTTCGCCAGAACGAAAGGCGCTCCGTCGAGAGCAAGCTTGTCGGGGTCCTGCAGCACCACGCGTTCAGCTTCGCTCCATGTGCCATCTTCTACGTGGCTGACGTAGATGCCGGTGACGCCGTCGATTATCTGCTGCTCCGGTGGCACACGAACGTCAGGGGTGAAGAAGAAGTACATGGTCGTGCCATCAGGGGTAACGAATGCTGAGTCTTCCGCTCCAGCAGTCTTGACGCCTCCAGACACGGGTTCGGACGTGTGAAACTCGTCGCTGTGAAGAATCGGCGAATGGGAGTCGGTGTCCGGGGTGATCTTGACTGCATCATGCGGCAGTGCGTCGATGCGTGAGAGGCGCTCGGCAACCTCGGGTGACTCACCTGGGTGAGGTGTCTCGGGTGTCTTGGCAATGGCCGGTAAGTCGTCGTAGGCCGTCAACAGGAACAGCGGACACGCCAGGAGCATGAGTGCCGCTACACGTTTCAGGACTTCCGGGGTGGCTGACACCTGCATTGCCTTATTCCCATCGGCACACCCATCGCAGAATCACTCATTTCGAGTGTAGTACATGTATGTATGGCGAGAAGACGAGACTTGCCACCACCCGCAAAACAAAGGTATTCTTTCGGTGGGACTGACGCAATGCATCATGTAAATCCGGTTATTGTGGTGGTCATACGCCAGTGAATCTGGCAAGGGGCATGTCATATGACATGCCCCCTTTTTTTGTCGCGGAATCGACTATCATTCACGGGCGGCGAAAGAACATAGGATATGACAGGTAACTTGTCCTGAAGGAGGTGTAAGAGCATGCTCGAAATCCTGTTTCACGGGAGAGGTGGACAGGGGGCGGTCACGGCCGCGAATGTACTGGTTGCGGCTGCGCTGAAGGATGGTCACAAGGGTGTACAAGCCTTTCCACTCTTCGGCTCGGAGCGCCGTGGAGCACCCGTTAAGGCGTTTGCTCGAATAGCCGAGAGCGACGTTGATCTCAGGAGCCAGATATACAGTCCTGACATAGTTGTTGTGGTTGACCCCGGTCTGTTGAAGCTGGTGGACGTTACGGATGGACTCAAGATCGACAGCGTCCTAGTCCTCAACACCACGGGTAAAGCTGCCGACTTCGAATTCTCGAAGAGGTTCCGTGTTGCCACAGTTGACGCGGCAGCGATTGCCATCAAACACAAGCTCCTGGTAGGTGGAATACCTATCATAAACACCCCGGTTCTTGGCGCAATTCCGCGTGTGACCGATCTCGTGTCGATCGAATCCATCGAGAGTGCCATCAAGGACCAGTGGCAAGGTGAAGCTGGAGAACGAAACGCACGTGCGGCCCGCGAGGCGTATGAGCAGACGGAGGTGAACGATTGACTTATAAGCCGAAGACTACTATTTCGCGCCCGGTTCAGGGGGCTATGGGTAAGACCGGATCCTGGAGAGACTTCCGGCCGACGCTGGATGTTGATAAATGCATCAAATGTCTGCGATGCTGGATATCGTGTCCTGACGCATGTATAAGGCGGGCGGAGGATGATTCAGTCTCCATCGACTATGACTACTGCAAAGGCTGTGGCATTTGTGCTAACGAGTGCCCGACGGAGGCCATTACCATGACCAGGGAGGGACTGGAGCAATGATTATGATTGATACCGGAGACCGCATCGCGGCTAAGGCCGCGCAAATGGCGCGGCCCGAGTTCATAGCGGCGTATCCCATAACGCCGCAAACGGTAATCGTTGAGAAGACAGCCGACATGGTTGAGTCCGGCGAACTTGATGCCGAGTACGTGCGCGTTGAGAGTGAACACAGCGCCATGACAGCCGTCATCGGTGCAGCGGCCACCGGGGTGAGAACATTCACCGCGACATCCGCACATGGCCTGGCCCTAATGCATGAGATGCTGCATTGGGCGGCAATGTCGAGGCTTCCGATAGTGATGGTCGATGTCAACCGCGCTCTCGGTCCCGGATGGAACATCTGGGCCGACCAGAGCGATGCACTGTCGCAGCGCGACACCGGATGGATACAGGTCTATTGCTCGAATGGCCAGGAGATATTCGACAGCATTATACAGGCGTATCGCCTCGCTGAGATGGAGGATGTGCAGGTACCAGTGATGGTCAACTTCGACGCGTTTGTGCTGTCGCACACGTCAATGCCGGTCGAGCTTCCTGAGCAGTCGGAAATAGATGCGTTCCTGCCCCCGTTGAAGCCACTGTGGAAGATTGACCCCGACGACCCGGTAACGTTTGCAAACATGCTGCCCCAATCAGAGTACGGCGGTATGCGCAAGAACCTGCATGAAGGACTTCTGAATGGGAGAAGACATTGGCCGCAGGTATGTCGTGAGTGGAAAGAGCGGTTCGGGACGCATCACGGAGACCTAATTGAGGAGGTCGAGTGCGAGGACGCGGATTACGTGATCGTCGCTATGGGTGCCTTTGGCGCTGAGGCGCGAGTCGCAGTACGGGAATTGCGCCAGCAGGGAATGAAAGTGGGACTTGCACGGGTGAGGATGTTCAGGCCGTTTCCAGATGACGAGTTCCGGAGGCTCGCACCCGGCCGAACGTTTGTAGTCATCGAACGCAACGTCTCCCCCGGGGCGGGAGGCACTATCTATTCTGAGTTGCGGTCGTCACTTTACGGCCACGCAAATTCGAAGCTGCACGGGTTTATCGCCGGCCTTGGGGGCAGGGATCTGACTTTCAACGACATGTGCGCAATGGTTAAGAAAGCGGCGAACGGTGAGGCGGGGGATGTGGAGTGGTGGGGAATCCAGGACTAAGGGGGTACTGAATGGCAATCAAGAGTTTGCCTGCTGAAGAGTTATTGAACACCGGCAATACCGGTTGTCCGGGTTGTCCTTCGAGTCTTGCGCTGCGCATCGCCCTGAAGGCACTGGGCAAGAACACCGTGTTCACGATTCCTGCCTGCTGTGCGGTAGTCTGCCTGGGAGGCTATCCCAATACGACCTTCAACGTACCAGTGATGAGCGTCGCATTTGAGGCAGCCGCGGCTGGCGCCTCGGGACTCGTTGCGGGACTTAAGCGGCAAGGGAAGGAAGACACGAATGTAGTGGTGTGGGCTGGGGACGGCGGAACCTACGATATTGGCATCCAGGCGCTCTCCGGCGCGGTCGAAAGAGGCACCAACTTCATCTACATCTGCTACAACAACGAGATGTACTCCAACACCGGCATCCAGAGGAGCGGCGCCACGCCCTACGGTGCATGGACTACTACCACGTGGACCGGCAAGACCGAGGGCAAGAAGGACTTGCCTGCCATCATACGTGCGCATGGAGTCCCCTACATGGCAACAGCGGTTGCGAGCTATCCGGAAGACCTGTTCCAGAAGGTGCGCAAGGCAATGTCCATCAAGGGGCCGAAGTATATCGAGATACTCGCCCCTTGTCCTCCCGGATGGCGGTATCCGATGGAGAAGACCGTGGAGATGGGACGTCTCGCAGTTGAGACTGGCGCGTGGGCCCTTTATGAGTATGAGAACGGTTTACTCAATTTCAATCTCAAGAGCAAGTCGATCCTTGAAAAGAAGTCGGACCCCAAGCCGCTTGAAGAGTATCTTAAGCTGCAGGGTCGCTTCGCCGGGCTGTTCAAGCCCAAGCGGAATGATGAGGCTCTTGCACGGATACAGCAGGACCTGGATAGGAGTTGGGACCGGTTCCGCAAGCAGGTTGAATGCGGCATCGCTTGAGCCGTAGAAGGGCGCTGCTGTGAAGTGGGGCCGAGTCGACGTGTGAGGAAGCAGGCAGCTGGCAGCTGGAGAATTCGGCGAGTCCGAGCAGGTGCAGGCTATGGATTACGCCAATGGGCATTACGCCAGCTGGCTTCAGGCTGCGACGTTGCTTGTCGTCTGGAACAGGCCAATGTGCTCGCAGTGGCCGTACGTGTCGGGTAACGTTCGCATCGATGCCGCGCCAAGGCTGAAATGCATCCGCGTTGGACGTCTTCAGTGCACTGACACCGAGTGCTATCGTCTATGTCCATATACTCAGTGATGCCTGTCACGTGTCGTCGAAGAAAGGACTCGGTGCCGGAAGGGCAATTGTATATATCAGACCCGTCTTTGCGTTCACCGACATCCCTCATGCATCTGTGTTCAGGCGGAGCCCACTGTATCTCTTGTGTTGATGCACTGTGACTTCTCGCAGAGACGCTCGACGTCGGCGTCGCTGAACAATCTCCATCCGTGCCGGTCGGCTGTGGTGACATCTTCGAACTCTCCGGAACGCAGCCAGCGGAAGAAGGTGTTCTTGCTGATTCCGGCGGCCTCGCACGCCTCGGCGGTTCTGTAGTAAGTCGTTCCACGTATGGTTGTTGTCATGACATCACCCCTGTGTTACTACCCAGATATACCCGAATATAGATGCCACGCCTGTAGCGACTTAAGACACTAAGGTACTGTACGCGGTTCGATAATAGTGCGGCGACCACGTTACCGGACAAAGGTCGCCTTGGCCGTCAGCTTTCGTTGCGACAACGATTGTCGTGGGCCGTCGCTCAAGCTACTGCGCGATGCGAGCGCCGATGTGACCGGCGAGGCCGGCTGTCGGCCCGGGTTGACTCCCGTTTGACCGACCGTGGATATGGCGACGGTGCCCTCGTGGACGATCGACGTGGACGACACGAATGGTGTCAGTCGCGTCCAGGTCGCGGCAATCCGGATCTCGAGATTAGGTACCCTTGAGTCCCTCTATTTCCTCCTGCACCTCTTCCGCACCTTCTTCATAGAAGCCCTGTTCGTCGGGCGCGAGTTCATAGAGTAGCCTCAAGAATTCGCCTGCATGCACACGCTCCTCGTCGGCGATGTCCTTGAGCACTCGGATGGCGAGCTTGTTGTCGGTGGATTCGGCGAGTTGCATGTACAGCTGGATTGCCTCGTACTCGGCCGCAATCGAGAAGCGGATAGCTCGAATCAACTCTTCATCTGTCACTTTTCGTCCGTGCGCCAATCCCGCGAACGGGGTTCCAAAATCTGGCATACTGTCACCTCCTCTTTGCTGTTGACCTTGCAATGATATCCGGTCCGCTGGGCGAACGTTGCAGCTATTCGACTTGGTCGCCGTTGCCATAAGCATGGTTGTTGTGTGGCGCTTTCGTCACCGGCCTCCAAGTCTGGTCAATCTCACAAAACGATTATGCCGCGATGTATCGAAAGGATACAAATCCCGCTACGGGTAGCTGTGGAAAGAATAGTTTGCAGGGTCTTGTATCTGCCGCCTGCTCAGCGGTGGCTCTTTCGCTTAGCGATGGGATACGCTACTATTCGGTCGGCACTGCTACCTGTTTGGGGGCATTGCCATATGATAGGAGGTGCAGTGAAGACTCTGGTTGTATGCTACTCGAACAGCGGCACGACCATGATCGTTGCTGAATACCTGGCTCAGGCACTGACAGCTGACTTCGACGTTATCGAGGAAGTGAAGCCAAGACCTCCCCTCCTCTACAAGGGAGAGAGATCGAAGGCAGGTGGGGGTACCTTTGTGAAGGCAGTGTGCGCGGCGCTCTTTGGACGCAGTTCCAGAATCGCAGCGACAAGAAAGGATCCTTCACAGTATGATCTGGTATTGGTGGGAACTCCAATATGGGCCGGGTCAGTTACGCCTGCGGTCCGCAGCTATCTCAGGCGGCATAGGAAGCAACTCCGGCGTGTGGCATTCTTCTGCACCGCTGGTATGCCTGAAAAGAGTCGCGCATTCAGGCAAATGAAAAGACTGGCTGGCAAACAGCCGATGGACACGGTTGGAGTTAAGTCCGATGATGTGCGTACCGATGCGTGTCCTCTTATTATCGACGGATTTGTGAAGAATCTGAAGGCGGCAGGTCAGGCTGAGCACCTTGCGTCGGTTGTTGCACCGGTTACTCGTGGTGAAACTCACTCGGAATGAATGAGATCATGGGCAAATCTGAATGCCCTCTTCAGGTCAGTGTTATTCGGATGTCCCTTTGCGATTCCTCCCAGCCTGCCCCAGGGGCCGTACGTATCAAATCCCCTGCAGTCGAACTCGCCCACGATGGTGTAGCCCTTGCGCTGGAGGATACGACGCAGTTTGCGGTGATAGTCCACGCCGATCAATCGTGGTATCCGGTGGCCTGTGCCGCTTGTTGAAAACAGGAATGCACCACAACCCTGAACGGGATTCAACGATCCTGCGAATTGAAGCAGGTCTCTATGGTGCGACCCAAAAAAAATACCGGAGCCGAAGCCTGCGACGTCCGCATTATGGATTGCCTCGTGCGCTTCGTCTCCTGGTCTCAGTACCCATCCGCCAGTAGCCGAGGCCATGGCCTCAGCTACAACGTGAGTGTTTCCATGATGCACGGATGTGCACACGATAACGGAATTGACGGGTGCCATCAGGGACGGCATCCGGCTGGAGGTATCGTCAGGAGTGGGCCTGCCCAGTGATCCATTACGTGCCGGGTGACTGATCCCACCGTCCAGCGCACGAAACCTGACTTGCCGTGCGTGCTTATAGCAATGAGATCGACGCCGTTGTGCTTGGCATACTCCAGTATCTCGTTGGCCGGATGACCTTCCCGCACAACCGTCTCCACCCGGCCGCAGTGCGGACGCAAACTGTCCGTTACGTAGGACAGGTACTCCTCAGCAGCGCGGTGTTGGGCCTTCTGTATATCCATTGCTGATTGGTCGCCGACATAGTTAGCAAGGCTGGGAGAGTATGGCTCGACCACCCGCAGCAGCACCACATTCGCGATGTTGCAGCTCTTGGCCAGCATGCGCACATGGTCGAGTATGCATTCGGACTCTTTGGACCCGTCGAGACTGATCAGGACCTTTTCGTACAACTTTCACCCCCCTACTTCTGAAGCCTGCTGCAGGACAGCTCAGGAATTCGACCGATATGTGGCTGCTCCCACTGCTTATAGTAGTGACGCGGAGTATAGCTGGTGCAAATTCGGTGGTCAAAATGAAGTTCGGATAGCTGCAGAATAGGGACTCTGACGTGTTGGGACTCATATTGTATACTCGCAGGTGCATGATGAAGGTCCGCCTGAGCGTGTGGCAGACGAGTGATATTGAGTTGAGGAGTGTGATGTATGGGGAGCCGTGGTAAGCGAAGCGATGTAACTATACGGCAGATGGAGATAGACGACCTTTGTGAGGTCTATCGACTTGGGGAGAGACTCTTTACCAGTGAAGAGTATCCGATACTCTACCGCACGTGGGATCCTTTCGAAGTGACTGGACTGTTCACTTCCGATCCCGAATTCTGCCTGGTGGCGGAGGTGGATGATGGTGTTGCGGGGTTCGTGCTGGCTACCACGGTGGAAAAGGAGGGAACCGCATGGAAAAGGTACGGTTACCTGGAATGGATCGGGGTTGCCGATGGGTTTCAGCATGCCCGCCTCGGCCTGAGACTGTATCGTCGACTTGAAGAACTCTTCCGCGAGGAAGGTGTGAGGATGATAATCGCCGATACGGTAGTTGAGAACGAAAGGGCTATTGGCTTCTTCAATCGACTGGGATTCACCGCCACAGGAAAGCATATCTGGCTGACGAAGACTCTCCGGCGTGAGGATGGAAGAGACGATCTCTCTGAAGGGAAGGTCCGCAGCGGAGGGCGGCGCACTCTCAGACGTGAGCCGCGCGTCACACCGGACATATCCGCCACGATTCCGCCGGGTGAGGAGAAAACCGATGCCGAGCTTTGATAGCAGCGTTAATCCCGAAAGGCTGCGCGGTTTGCTCGAGGAGATGGTCAACATCTACAGCCCATCGGGAAAAGAAGAGGAGGTCATTGCCTTTGTTGCCCAGCATCTTCAGTCGCATGGGGTGAATGTGCGGTTGCAGGAGGTGGATGAGCAACGCTGCAACCTGATCGCCTTGCCCGGAGGACAGGACCGTATCGAACTATGCCTGGTAGGTCATGTCGATACTGTGACTGCGTACGACCTCGAAGCCTATGGCTTCGAGATGAATGGTGACGAGGTGCGTGGTTTGGGGACGGTGGACATGAAGTCGGGCTGTGCTGCGATGGTTGAGGCGTTCACCGTGCTGTGCAATGCTGGCGAGCCTATGCCGCCGGTTGCACTGGCTCTCGTGGTGGATGAGGAAGAAGATAGCGCCGGTGCCCACACTCTTGTGGACGAGTATCACTTCCCCTGGGCTATCGTAGGCGAACCCACCGAGCTCGTGCCCTGCCTGGGGCACTATGGATATCTCGAGGTATTCTTGAGGGCGAGAGGCAAGCGAGCCCATTCGGCCGTGCCGGAAGTCGGCCAGAACGCGATTGAGGCGATGCTGCGCCTGTTGCTCCACATAACGAATTTCGCCACCTCCGAGGGATCCAGGCTTGTATATAACATCAGAGAATTGTCGGGACTCCCCTCAGGGTTCGTCGTTCCCGACCTGTGCGAAGCGTGGCTTGACTTTCATCTGCCACCCGACATGCGCATGGATTCGCTCAAAGCGGACCTGGAGAAGATCATGGCACCGGATGCTGTCGGCCTTGCATCGCTCGATCTCTACATGAGGTTTGAAGATACGTTTGCCGGATACGAAATCTCGCCTGAACGCGCATTTGTCAAGCGGCTGAAGCACGTCTACGAGAAAATGGGTCGTGAGTGGGACTCGCAGCTCTTTCGGAGCCACTCCGATGGCAACGTACTGTGGGCGGCGGGGATCGATCCCATCGTGCTGGGTCCTGGGAGGCTCGATCTTGCCCACAGCCAGGACGAAGGAGTTCCGTTTGCTGAAGTTGTTGCCGCTGCCGAGCTGTATTTGAATGTCGCTCGTTCTGTGGCCTGAGCCGAAACGTATATACAGCATTGAAGAGAGGACAGAACTATGCATACCGTGACAATCATCGGGACTCTTGCCGATAACTACACGTACGTGATTGAGTCGTACGGCAGTGCGGTGGTGATAGACCCCGGGGAAGCTTCTCCAGTGATGCGTTCACTCGACAGATCGTGTGCCACACTGCTCGCCTCGGTGTGCACCCATGGCCATTTCGATCACACGGGAGGAAACGAGGAATTGCTTCGTCGCACAAGCTGTCAGGTTTTGGTACCGGGTGCATCAGATGGTGATGCGACCCTTAACATCGGCCCTTTTACGTTCACTGTACTGAGAACGCCAGGACACTCGGCCGACTCCGTCTGCCTCTACGTGCGGCCAACTGCCGAACAGCCTGGCGACCTTTTTACGGGCGATACGTTGTTCTGCGGAGGCTGTGGCCGACTGTTTACGCGGTCGCCGGAAACAATGTGGGATTCGCTACAGAAACTGGCTGTGCTGCCGCCGGATACCCGTGTGTTTTGTGGGCACGACTACATGCTGGAGAATTACGAGTTTGCCTCAGTGCTCGAGCCGGACAATGAGGAGGTTTATGCGCGATTGCAGGAGGCGCGTGCGCTGGCGGCAGATGGGAGTTTCACCGTACCATCGACCATTGCTGTGGAACGCGCCTCTAATCCCTTTCTGCGTGCCGGCGATCCCCGTATGAAACGCGCTCTCGGTATGGAGAGCTCCAGCGATGTCGAGGTATTTGCTGCGATACGCAGAAGCAAAGACCGGTTCTGATGGAGTGTCAGCGCAGCAATCCCCAGATAACGTGCCACACGATGTTCGCGGATGTGTGGAGCGTGACTGTGGCGAGATAGCCGCTGCGTCGCAGGAAATATGCGGCAACAAGCGAAAGCGACCCGTTCAGGACGAACAGCTCTGCCATCATCGGAAATGGTATATCTGAGAGCGAATCGAATCCGAACAGCATCATAACTGCCGGGATATGTCCCAGTGAAAAGAAGACCGCGGAGAAGATGGCTGCGTTCCAGTAGACCAGACTCTCCAGCTCTCCCTTCAGCACGACATGCGATATCAACCATACCAGCAGTGGAATGAAGAAGAGGCGAAATATCATTTCCTCTCCAATGCCGGCCGTGAGCGATGCCACCAGCGAGGTAGGAAAGGGGGGATGTGGTAGTGCGCCATAGTGGTGAAAACGACTGAATATATTATCAACTACGATGAATAACAGACCCAGCCACAGTCCAACAATGAACGGTTTGGCGAACCTCTGGTGATTCGTCACTCGTGCATCGAGTAGGTCCGGGTAGCCTAGCTTCCTTGTGAGCCGCAGTCCGACGTAACCCAAACCTCCATAGAGAAATACCACCACTGCCGCGTTGATGAGAGCGAGAGAAAGCAGGTCGGCATCCGCATCAGGCACCGCGACGTGAGGACCCTGCGGCATGAACATAGCCACCGCAGCCAGAATGGCGTTGAGAACGACCAGTCCTATGAAGACCAGAGTTGAAGGAGTGAGCTTGTTCAATGGTTGCGTATTCTACCGCAGTCCACAACTCTTGCGCACCGGTGCAGGTAATGCCTGGTAACAGGATTGTCCGGGTTCCGTAGCGTCCCTGATGCGCGATCACCGCGCTTCATACTCCAGGTTGGAGACTGGTCGCGACGCGTGACAACGGGTATGATGTTGTCGGCATCGTGAGGCTGCCGTGAACGATGGTTTTCTTCATGCTCCCGCAAATCGCATATGGTCTGCTCGCTGCCGGAATAGTGAGGCTCTTGCGCCGCTTCGCGATGCTCCCACGTGCGAGGATAGTTGTGGGTTGTCTCTGTGCCGGCCTTGCCGCAGGATTGCTTGCGGCATGGATCTGGCCCGCCGACGCAGCCGCCTGGTTGAATCTGCCCGGAGTGGTGTTGGGAGACCTTGTCTATAATGGATCGATCAGGCTTCTCGGAGACCCTGCCTCAGCGCAGGCGCACTATACCGTTTCGTGGATACTGCGGGTACCCCAGGTCTATCTACTGGTCTCGACGGGGCTGTGGGGAATCATCGGTATTGGCATACAGCTGTATTTCAATCGAAAACGGACATAACCGTTCGGTAGATGTGGATGGACCTTGATGGCATGCGGCCTGTGGCCTGTGCCGTCCCAGGTCATCGAGACTTCGACGCGTCCCACAACTCGGAACACAGGTCAGAGTTGTGGGATAGGCGTCAGGGTCAGCCAGAAGACCTGTTTATGGCTTTCCCCTGGTAGCCGTTGTATGACCTCTTCACAAATATGTAATCACAACGCTTGTGCGGCTGACGCGATCCTCGAAGGCGGCTATGTTGACCTGTTCCACTTCGTCCGCGACCTCATCCATGGCGGGTTCCTCGGTCTGCCTGAGACACGAGATGTTCCGGCACGGCGCTGGCCAGCGGTCCCCCGTCCGGAGTACGAGCCACGGCCAACCTCCTCGGATTATCTGAACGCGATTGAGGAAACGGTTATTCTTCTTGTTCCCGCAAGAAATTCAGATTCCTCGGGTCATTGCCAGAAGATGACATAGTTTGTGGGGAGTGGACGCTGAGACGCACTTGAAGTGCCCGTGCTGTATGCGTTGGCTCGTAAGTCGGCACCTTGGCAAAGTGTGACTGTGACTCTGACATCGACGTCAACGATGCTTCATGATCTGTGCCCTATTACCGAGAGGACCGTGATTTGAGGCGGTCAACGCATATGGCGATACTCCGTTCTGGCTTGGTTTTGGCTTGAGAGCATGACGTGTCCATGCGTCATTCAGCCTCATGTCAATCACGTTTTGGCGAACAGTACATGTATACCCCCGCCTTCGTGGAAAGCCAAGGACACCATACCTTATTCTGCTTCACGTTTGCCTCTGACGGGTGCTGTCTGGAACTCGGCGGAATTACTGAACTGTAGACTGGCCATTACTGACATTCGAATGGCATGGCACTGATTCTCTTCCTATTGACCCCGGCTTCCTCTCCAGCTACAGTAGTGCACAGACTGGCGCCGTCGATACGGAGCACATTCATAAGGCGCCACGAGGTACTCTACTTCTGCCGGGGATTGCACGCGGCTGCTACGTGCTGGACCGCAGGTGAAATTGTTACGTCTTCTGGAAGACAGTACGGATTATCGGGAGGTTATGGTTATGGCTAAGACAACTGTTGCGCTGGTAAAGACGCCTGCACAACCAGATGATGAAGCGGTAGACGCTGCTGTCAGGAAGGCCGTGGGGCTGGCCGGTGGCCTGGCTGGCATCGTCACCAGCGGAAATACCGTCATCATCAAGCCCAACCTCGTTGTGACCAGGCCTCCAGAGACGGGCGCCACAACCGATCCGAGAGTCTGCAAAGCTATAGCCGATATGGTTCGAGAGTTGGGAGCCCGGCCCATCATAGCTGAGTCTTCATTTGTCGGACTGGATACCGAGGAGGCAATCCGGGTAGCTGGCTACGATGAACTCCGGAATCAGGGCTACGAGGTAGTAGACCTGAAGCAGAAGGGAATTGAGAAGGTTACCGTTCCAGTACCGGGAGGGAAAGCCCTGAAAGAGGTGTCATTGCCCAGGGTCGTCGTCGAAGCAGAGGTGATCATCAGCGTGCCTAAGATGAAGACGCACGACCAGGCTGGGGTTACGCTCGCGATCAAGAATATGAAAGGTGTGCTGTCTGACGCCTGGAAGCGCAAGTTCCACCACACCTTTGGCGTGTTTGAGAGCACAGCCGAGTTACTTATGGTGGCAAAGCCCTCCTTCTCTGTGGTCGATGGCATTATTGCCCTGCAGGGCTTAGGTCCGGCCTTTGGTGAAGCCCTGGAGATGGATCTTATTGTTGCCGGTCCCGACGCTGTGGCAGTAGATGCCGTTACCAGTGCTGTCATGGGTTTTGAGCTTCAGGAGTGCGGGTGCGTCAGGGAAGCAGCTGCATTGAATCTGGGTGTTGGTGACCTGAGGGAGATCGAGATCACGGGTGAGACCATCGACAATGTTCGATTCCGTTTCAAGCGTTCCGAAGAGGCCATTACCGAAGCGATAGAGTTCCCCCCCGGCCTCAACATCATCGTGGGCGAGAAGACATGCAGCGGTTGCAGAAATCAGCTGCTGAGTTCGCTGTTCGACTTGAAAGAGGCGAATCTGCTGGACAGCGTAGCGGGTTGGACGGTGGTATGTGGCAGGCTCGACGAGCTTCCCGACGTCACGAGTGAGCAATTGCTGCTTGTGGGAGCCTGCCTCGCCACGTTCAGGAGCTCGGGGACCTTTGTGGAAGGATGCCCACCGAACAGCCGTGACGTGATCAGAGGCTTCGGTGTGGGCGGAGCCGTTGGCATGGTGGATATCGATGCACTGGAGGCTGAAGAAGGCTGACGCGTGGGAAGCGCATATCGGGGCCGAACCCGCTCTCTAGACGTACGGGGCTATTGAGTAACGAACCCTGGCGACATTGATGCGGCCAAGCTGCGCGCCGCCTGCCCGGAGTTGGATGATCTTCACGTCGCGCAGGTACTTCTTCAATATGGTAGTCCCGCATGTACTGTACGACCCGTCATCTCCATCACCAAGTTACAGACCTTCAATGCTGTGTCGGTGGCATATATCTTTGCTCCGGTGGCGCGGACGGTCTGCTCATCGCTGTGGCGGTGCGCGCAGACCTTGCGGTTGCCGAACATGCTCGCTGCCGTAAGGCAGAAGAAGCGCGAGTTCTCGACGCCGATGATCATATCGGCCGGCATCGCTGTTTGGAGCCTTTCTTTTGTGGCGGTCGCTCAGTTTGGAAAACGAAAACGACTGCGATATGCTAGCAGCGGTTGTCGTTGAGCGCAGTGGTTGTTCCACGCATATCTGCGGTTTTCGGCATTGTGCTCCTTCCGGCAACAAAAAGCATTTGCAGGGGGTGTTGGGTATGAAAGTAACCATAGACCAGGATGGGTGCATCGAATGCGGGGCTTGCGAAGAGGCGTGTTCAGAAGTGTTCAGTGCCGGGGATGGCGAAAAGGCATCTATTGTAGAGAAGTACAGAACCGACTCACCGGCTGTTGGGGATGTTCCTGATAACTTAGTCGACTGTGCGGAAGAGGGCGTGTCATCCTGCCCCGTTCAGGTGATTAGTACGGGCTGACCGGTTCGAAGCAACTGACATATATAGAAGCTCTGCTTGCTATGTCAAAGATAGAACGTTCGTTGTTTGTTCTCGGTCGCTGAGGCCGCCATGCGCTTTGGAGTCGCGTCCTGATCCTGGGTCTCTGTGCAGGACGCGACTCTTTCGCGAGGTAGCGAGAACGCGGTGACCACTTCTAAGGAGGCGACCAGCGAATCCGTGTTTTCGATTGGGGAGTTGGGCTTGTACTTCGTTACGCCTCTGATTCGGCAGCGGAGGCGTTATTGAACATCATCATCGGGAAATCTCTGCGATCATCCTGCTCAATATGCATGCCAGGTGTTGCTGCGCTTCTGCTTCTTGTACTCGCGGTAGAGCCAGAATCCGGCGACAATCGCACCCAGTCCGTCTGAAATCGGAATAGAAAGCCAGACCCCGTTCAAACCGATCAGGCGCGGCAGAACGAGCACTGCTGGTATCAGGAAGAGCAGTTGACGTGTCAGGGAAAGGGTAATGGCTGTCCAGCCTTTCGACAGACCCTGGAAGGCGGTGATGAACATGATGGCTGGACCGACCAGGATGAGTGTCGAGATGAAGATGCGCAGCCCTGGTACGGCCACCGCAACCACGTCAGGGTCATCATTGAAGATGGAGACCAGTTGCGGAGTGAATACTGCCAGGAGCACACTGGCAACGCCCAACAAAACGGCGAGAGCCAGTGATACGTGTCGAACTGCCGCCCAGAGACGTTCCCAAAGACCCGCTCCGAAGCAGAACCCTACGATCGGCAGCAGGCCATGGGCAACCCCAATGATGGGCATGAAAGCGAGGTCGGCAATACGAATCGCGATTCCGAGGGCTGCCAGCGCCACCGAACCGAAGAGCGCGACGATCCGGTTGAACATAACGAACACGATGGCCTCGGTCAGTTCCATCAGGATTGATGGCAGGCCCACACGGTAGATCTGAATCATGACTGATATGTCAGGTTTGAGATGGTGCAGCTTCAACCGGTAGACGGATCTCCCTCCCATCAGGTAGTAGTAACTGAGTACAGCACCGAGTCCACCCGATAGTGTCGTCGCCAGACCGGCCCCGCCAACTCCCAACTCAGGGAACGGTCCCCAACCGAAAATGAGGAAAGGGTCCAGGATAGCATTCACTACAGCGCCGACTACGGTGAAAATCATCGGCTTAATGGGATCGCCAGCCGCCTGGAACAGGTTTCCTGTCATCAGGCGAAAGAGCATGAAGGGTATCCCCCATCCGAAAAAGACGAGGTAGTCCGCCGTCAGAGCGACAATGTCGGGAGGAGCCCCGAGAAGAGCCGCAAGAGGCTTGGCGAGGTAGACGCTGGCAATGATGAAAATGGTCCCGAAGAGCGCGGCAAGCGGGAAGATCTGCCCTGCTATCTGGTTGGTGGCCTCGATGTTTCTCTCGCCGAAACGCCGTGATGTTAGCGCATTGGCCCCTACACCTGAGCCGACACCAATAGCGATTACCGCGATGTAGAACGGAAATGAGATGGTTACGGCCGCGATCGCCTGATAGCTGTGCTGGCCCATCCAGAATGTATCAGCCAGGTGGTAAAGGGAAATGGTCATCATGGAGGCGATGCTCGGTGCACTGAGGCGAACGAGTAGCCTGCTTAGTCGTTCGGTGCCAAGGCGCGACGTCGACTCCTGGAGTTCACCGGCTTTTCTGTGTCCATTGTCTCCAGAGCCACCCATTGTTACATCATTCCTCATTGTTCAGCAGGGCAGTCTATAAGGACAGAGACCATCCAAACGTAGAAACCGGCCTCACCCCACGCCACTGGTCTGGAGTTGTTCTGGGCCTTGTTCACAGCTAATCGGTGGTCGGCGTGCCGGCAGAGCATCCACCTTCGATGTTTGTAGTTGGAGGATAAGGGTGATGGTTTCGCCCGTTGTCCCGTCCGTCCAGGTGTGAGTTGCGGCTTGCCTACGGCCGCCATTCGTGTCAGAAGAGCATCAAAGGCCGCATAACGGGTACACACCTGTTATGACGGCAAGTGTATGCCACCGCATGGATGTGGTCCAAACCGATGTAAGCGGCGGCACATGTGATTCATCTGTCCTCCTTCAGTCGAGTGGCAAGAGGCAGGTGCAGGAGTCTCGGCGTGCGACTTAGTACATTGTGAACGTGGGACGCTGGCCCGTTCGCTGGACCGCGAGGGTATTCACCTACAGGATCCCCAGTTTCCTGTGCGACTCCTCGAACGTCTCTCCCTTGTTCAGATTGGCCATGAACTGCCCTTCAAGCTCTTCCCGGTACTGACATTCTCCGAGAACTTCCAGCGCCCTGGCCGCCGGGACGATGGCCACGCTTGTGGCATCGGCCACCACTATGTCCCCCGGACATACGTCGATCCCGCATAGTTCAATACGCACGTTGATCGCCTCTATCTTCACTCGCGACCGCGCGCCGGTGGCGCACACATGACGTGTGTAGGCCGGGAAGCCTATACTGAGAATGTGGTCCACATCCCGGCAGCCGCCGTTGATCACCATTCCCGTTACCCCTCGTGCTTTCATGGCGGTGCATGCCAATCCACCGGCATGGGAGACTGCGCTGCCACCCAGATCGCAGATGAATACATCGCCGTTTTCCATCTGATCAATCACGTGGCCGATGGCAAAGTCAGCGACCGTGTACGTGCCCAGCTCAGCCGCAACCGACTTGATGGTAAAGGCGGCGCCTGCGATCCTGACCTCGGGAACCAGGCAGCGCAAACCGTTGATGATTCCACTGATCTTCAAGCTGTCCAGAACGTCACTGATGGTTGCTGTTGGGATGGCCGCGAACCCATCCACGACTTCTCTGGATGGACGTGTTATCGTTCCCTCATGCATTCCCATATCCCTCCGTTTCAGATTCCCTGCACATGAACCGGACTAGCTTGCATCCAAGAAGCTACTTTTCGAGTATCTCCTTCAGTACCTCTTCCTTCATGTGGTACGTATGCTCCGCTCCGGGATAGATTCCCTGCTCCACTTCCTGCTTGTAGTGCTGTAGTGCCAGAGTGATAACCTCAGCAAGATTGGCGTACTTCTTGACGAACTTGGGCGTGAACTTGTCGAAAAGCCCCAGTATGTCGTACATGTTTATGGTCTGCCCATCAGTGTTTGGACCGGCACCCATCGTGGTGACCGGAATAGTCAGCTCCCTGCAGATGAGTTCAGCCAAACGGTCAGGCGTTCCTTCGAGTGTGAGCATGAACGCTCCTGCCGCCTCCAGTGCCTTGGCGTCTTCGATGAGTTTGCGAGCGGTAGAGGTGTCAGTGCCCTGAACCTTGAATCCGCCTGACATCGAAGCGCTCTGGGGAGTAATGCCGATATGACCCACGACCGGGATACCGGCCCTGGAAATGGCTTTGACAGTTGGGGCGAACTCCTGTCCTCCCTCCAGCTTGACAACATCAGCCCCGCCTTCCTTCAGCAGTCGACCTGCATTGAATATCGCGTCCCTGATATCGGTCTGATAGGACAGGAAGGGAAGGTCGCCGATAATCATGGCATATTGAACTGCTCGCGAGACAGCTTTGCAGTGATAGATCATCTCCTCCATCGTCACCGGTACGGTGTTCTTGAGACCCGCCACAACCATGCCACATGAGTCGCCCACGAGTATGGCATCCACGCCGGCGCGGTCCGCCAGCAGCGCCATCGGGTAGTCGTAGCAAGTGAGTCGCACGATCTTCTCTCCTCGCCGCTTCTTAGTCAGCAGGTCCAGGGGAGTGACTTTCTTCCTTTCGTGCGGCTTTTCGTCGGGTGATGTCATTGTCCGGGGTCCTCCTCTATGGTGACTTGCAGCCCTCTCTTCTTCGTGGGTTCGCTGCTGAAGCGGTCTACCCGTACTGTCTCTGGTCCAGCACTTTCATGTCATGCCCCGGCAGCACGTGGTCAGCGAGACGCTCCATGCGTCTGAATGTCTCGTAGTACGTGCCGAGGTTCTCGTAAATCATGCCCGGTATGGGACGTCCGAACCTGTTGCCCTCGAGGTTCTCGTAAAGTGGCGCGTTGTCGCCGGCGATGTAATACAGTCCTTTGGCGGTGTTGATCAGTGGGCACTGCATGCCCGGAGTGTGTCCTGGTGCGAAGATCAGCTTCAGGCCGTCGGCTAGATCGTGATCACCATCCAGCACCTCGAATCTGGTGTTGCTGTAGGCCGGTGCCATGCCCGTGGTAGGGGCCTCGTACACGTTTGCGAATATGGGGTGAGGTGATGCCGCATACTCCAGTTCAAGCCTCTGGACCACGAAGCGTGCGTTAGTGAATAACTCGTGGTTATAGCAATGGTCCCAGTGCAGGTGAGTGGCCACCACGATGTCGATTTCTGCCGGGTTCACGCCGGCTGCTTCAAGCGCCCGCGCGGGATCCTGCTCAGGCTTGCGGGTAAACGGCTTGTGATACTTCGTTGCCCATTCGGGGTCCGCACATCCCGTGTCAACCATGATGCGCCTGCCGCCGCCTTCCACGTAGAACATCAATGCCGGACACTGAATGTCAGTGCCCCACCCCTGCCCCCAGACAAACTGCGGTCTCTCAATGGTTAACGTCCTTACGCTGACAGGCGTGATAGTGTAGTACGTGCCGCCCATGTCAAGCCTCCTTCGGGCGTTTGATACTCCCGGTGCGATTCTAACATCATGGATTCCATGTGTCTGCGAATTCAAGGGAGACTGTTGCGAATGAGTCCAGGGTCACCGGTGCATATCTGCTGTCCCTCGTCAGATAGAGGTCGACGCCCGGGCCAACACGATATGAAGGTTCCAGACCCGCCACAGTGATGGGAATGCACATAGTTCGCACAGAAGACTTGTGAATGGCGCCTGTTGGGAGGGGATGTGCCAGCGGTGTCATTGCCATGAGAGAGGATCCGGGTTCAGGTGATGGCGGCACCGGGGTTCAGGATGTTGTTGGGGTCAAAGGGATTCTTGATGCCGCGCATGAGACGCTTGGCTGTCTCATCAGTGTAGCGGTCGAAGTACGGTTGGCGGGAACGCCCGACCCCGTGCTCCGCCGTTACGATTCCTCCCAGCCGGGCACCTTCCGCGTAGATGGCATCCTTAACCTCCCACAGGACTCCGCCCTTGTGCAGGTCCATCATGAGATGAGGATGGAGATTTCCATCTCATCAAAGCTTGAGAACTCGAGTGGAGTAGTCGCTATTCCGAACTCTGATGCACGAGGCCCTTCTCGACCATGTACGCAGCTAGCTGTTGACGGTTGCGCAGCTTGAGCCGCCTGAGAATATGGCCAAGATGGATCTTCACGGTGTGCTCAGAGATGAAGAACGCTTCACCGATCTCCTTGTTGGTGGCCCCTTGCGCCACCATGGCGGCGATCTGCTGCTCACGAACACTCAAAGATTCAGGCTCGGCGCTCTCAGCCCCTGGTCGCGTTGCCTGGGCCATGAGCCGCGTTGTGTTGTTCGATATAGCGACCATACCCTGTGAGACAAGTTTCACTGCATCTGTGAATCGAACGACCTCTTCATCGCAGGACAGGCATCCTTTGGCCCCGGCCAGAAGAGCCTGATGTGTAAATGAGCCTTCGCGTTCCGGGTCAGTCAAAACAGCCACGGCCTGCTGTTGCTGCACAAGTTCCCGGACAGTATGCATGTCCTCGCCACAGAAGCATCCATCGAGCAGGATTACATCCGCCTTCTTCTCGGTCAAACTCTCAAACAGGGACTGCTCTGTTGGAACGCAGACGACCTGACAGCCCGCGAGGGTCAGTATCTTGGCGATTCCCTCCGCCTCCAGAGCATGCGGGGAGGCAATAACGATAGAAATCTGAGGTCTCTCCTCGGTCATGATTCTCCTCTATCCAGCGTAATGCTATTCCCGCCGGCCGTTGTGTACCGGGGAATCATTCCCACGTAGAAATTGATGTAAGCGCATTCCGCGAAACGGGTAGTATTCGTCTCCTTGAAGAGTACTGGCCCTTGTGGGATGGCACGCTGCGCTGAATCAAACGGTACACCAGCGTTGCACCTCTCTCCCGTCGCCACCCGGCAATCATGGATGCGCAAACGCATCGTGACATGGGCGTGGCTGGAATGTCAAGGCGGCGCATTCACTCATCCGGAATGTTACCGGGGCATATGGTTCACTCATTTAGAAATGTTACTAAGGGGCCGTGCGAAGTGATGAGAGGATGAGCATAGATGAGAGACGGAAGTACCTGAAACTGGTGGTGGGGCGGTAGATGATGAGAGGGCGTTCTGAACGAAGCCGATTACTCGCCACTTGCCGTCTGCGGAGCTCCGTCCCACTGGTCCGTCGTTCTATCTCAGGACTCCCGGGATACCCGGAGGGAGGAGCAGCCGGCTCAGCGTTGTGGCCTGCATCCCGCTCTCGGTAATCGCGTGGCTGCCTGTCCGATTCCATCGGCTACCGACTCACGATGGCCGTCCGGGAGAGCGACTCCGCACCAGTTGCGTCGGTGTTTCGGATATTCCAGTCGCGCACTGGTCTGGCATCGATAACCGCATCGGGACCTGATTTGTCGACAAGACCGTACATGCCACGTCAGTCTTATGCTGTCACAGGGAATGTAGACACAGCCGATTCCGTGGTCACTCCATCCTTCATCAGGCTCTCGAGTTGCTCCAGACTCGCTTCTTTCTCGTCAAGCAACTGGCGGAGGCGCCGCGTGCCCTGTTTTCGGCCATTGCTCTTCCTCATGTGAGATATGGATCTGTTCACCTCGATCATCTCTGAGAATAGTTCGTAGTGACTCCTGCTCCCTGATCTATCCTTCCTGCGCTGCATATCGCCTCCCCTCCTCGAGTGCTTGAAATCTGAAAACCGGTTACTCCTTAGTCTTGGTCACGTTCATGTCGGAGCTCGCATGCCTCCGAACAGGCCAGTGGCAGTGCACCGGTTACCGGGTTGTCAGCCGGTCTGCAAGCGTCAGAAAGCCGGTAATTCTGTCAGGTGATCGGGTCATTCGCCATCTGTAGACATCCATCGCAGTGATTATTCTACGGTGGAGAGCTTCACCTGTCCCGGATTCGGACAGGACAAGTGTGACTCATGGGGGGAGCACTCCGCATCATCCTTTAGGATATGACAACATAACTCAACTACCTATTTCAGCAGCCGACGAAGCGATACGTGGGAAATAACCTGCTGTGAAGCTGAATGCAGTACTAGATCGTCTGATACCCACGCTGTGGATAGTCCGATGAACCGGACGGCGAAATGAGAAGGAGACGAAGCCAGAGAAGTACGCCTCAGCTGTCAGTCTTTTGCATTGCTACATGTGCTGCGATTTGCTGACGATTGCGGAGGTTCAGCTTCTCGAGGATGTGACCGAGGTGGATTTTGACGGTATGTTCCGAAATGAAAAGCGAGTCGGCGATCTCTCTGTTGGTGGCTCCGCGGGCAACCATTCCGGCGATCTCCTGCTCTCGGCTGCTGAGACGCTCGGGCGTCACCTCCTGGCGTATTCCATAGGCACCGGCCGCCATCAGCTGACCTATGGAACGGGACATGACGAAGGATCCCTGGTATGCCAGTCTGATAGAGGCGGAGAATCTCGATGGATCTTCGTCGTAAGAGAAACAGCCGGCAGCACCGGCCAGAATCGCCTGCAGGATGGAAGATGCACTCCAGTCAGGTCCTACCACAAGAACGACGGTGTGTCCTCGTTCAACCAGCGTGCGTATGAGGCTCATCCCGTCGCCCGACATGCATCCGTCGAGAATGATGACATCAGCTGTCCTGGCGTCGACGGCGTCAAGCAGTGACTGTGGTGTAGAGGCTACCCTGATATCCCCACAATTGGATTCCCTGAGTATGCTGGCCAGACCATCGGCCATGAGTTCGTGAAGGGAACCAATCAGAACCGAACCACAACAACCGAATTCACTCATCAGGTCCTTCCTTAATCGCTGCTCCTGCGGTCATGGCTGTAAGACCTCCGAGATTTCAGGCGGTATCAGAAGACAATCATTGACGTAATACCTGCCATGGGCTATGTACCTGCCATTACCGATGCCCATCTAACTGGAACTGTAGCTGTGCTGCTCTCCCTGGTTGGGCTTTTTGACCTTATCGAGCTAGCTCGATCGTATTATCGCATGCGAACATGTATGACGCAATTTCCTGCGCTGAAGCAGTACGCTTTCTTCGACCATGCGAAGGAATTTCGACATGGGTACGATGTCCGCTTCTGCCAGTGATGCCCTCGGAAGGAACTCCGTGCCCAGGCATTCGGCAATTCTCTATCGGCGCGGCAAACCACGATGCTGTAATCAAGAGAGCTTGACTTAAATCCAAGTAACTGGTTCAATGCATAATTAGCGGACTACCTGACCGGGCGTTCACACTGGTGTGGTGTCATAAAACGATGTTTGAAAGCAGGTAAGGAGGCTGGTCATGATAACCGCGTTCTCGAAACCCAAGCTTGTAAGTCTTTTGCTGACTGTCACGCTCATATTGCCGTGGATGGCTATCAGTCCTGTTCTGGGTGCAGGATCGTATCCATATACAACGGTGAGCACCGAGGTATCCGGCGGCGTTGACTACCTCCGTGGCCAGCAAGTTGCCACAGGCGCGATCCAGGACTTCGCCACATCTGCCTGGGCGGTTATGGCCATCGTCTCCGCCGGGGAAGCCCCGCACAGTTGGAGGGTTGACTCTGGTCCCACCATAATTGACTATCTGTCCGAGAATGCCGGTAGTGCGTCGTCTACGAATGACTATTCTCGGATGATACTCGCCGCCGTTGCTGCGGCGGAAAACCCCACAAGTTTCGGCGGGAGAGATTTTGTGTCTCTGCTTGAATCCTCCTACGACGGTACCCAGATAGGCGACAACTCTCTGCTCAATGATGATGTCTGGGGAGTCATGGCTCTGGTGGCTGCCGGGGTGGATCCATCTACATCGGATGTCATTCAGAACAGCGTCTCCTTCATCCTTGCGAATCAGAATGCTGATGGCGGCTGGAGCTGGGGAGTGGAGCAGGCGAGTGATGTGGACAGCACCGCCGCTACAATTATGGCGCTTATCGCGTCAGGGCAACCACCCGGTTCAACACCCGTAGCTGACGCCCTTGCTTACATCAAGTCCACACAGATGGAAAATGGTGGTTTTGAATCCTGGGGTGCGACCAACTCGGCCACCAATTCCTGGGCTATCAACAGCATCGTCGCTGCCGGTCAGGACCCCACCGGTGCTGAGTGGATAAACGACCAAGGCAATGGCCCGGTTGACGATCTGCTCACGTTCCGGAACGAAGATGGCTCCTTCAACTGGACTGTGGAAACACCGTCCAACAAGGAGCTGATGACTTCAGAAGCCATCCTTGCGCTCTTGGGTACTCCCTATCCCGTGGTAGTGTTGGGGACACCGGCCATGCAGAAAGGCGTGACGATTGACGTACGGGTCGAGGGCCAGACCAGTACAGTCTGGAGTGGCACCGTAATCGTTGATGAGTCCACCATCATTGATGACCAGGGTGTGTTGCACCATATCGACCAGCCCACTGCCCTCGGGGCTCTGGACGAGGCATCACAGGGTGGCGGATTCTCCTACGTGGTGAAGAACACCTCTTTTGGACTCTACGTCGAGTCCATCAATGGCGAGAACCCCGCGGGTACAGCAGGGTGGACATATCGCGCTGATTATCTCAGCCCTATGGTCGGTGTAGCTGATTTTGTTCTCGACCAGACCAGTCCACCACCGCCACCGCACCAGGAGATTCTTTTCGCTTATGCCCAGTGGGGAGACGCACCTCTGAGGGTTGAGGTAGACAACACCGCACCGGGCGTTGGTGAGACCTTCGTGGTTACCGTGACCGAGTACGATGACGACACCGGAACATGGTCAATGGCTGCCAATGCCACCGTCTACGCTGATAAGATCTACGAAACATCTGAGGATGGCACGGTAGCCATCACTATCGATAGCGACCTGACCGTAGAGGTATACTCGGAGAAAGAGGGCTGCATCCGCAGCAACCGGATCGTTGCGACCGTGGGTGAAGGTAGTGTTCAGCCTGGCGACAGCGAGAATATAAGTCTCACGGCCGATATAGTGCCCGCTATCAGCTTCTCGGTGACTCCAAACGGGATCGGATTCGGCACACTTGGACCTCGCGACGTCAGTGACCCGACGAGCCTCACCATTACCAATCTTGGTGCCTGGAACCTGAACATCACAGCTGTGGTGACGGATACAGCGAATGACCTCTACGTGAATGGTTTGAATCTGGACGGGGTGAAATGGGACGAGTTCAGTACTACGGTGTTGAGGGATGCAGCCAACGAGTGTGTAGCTATCCTCTCGGTGCCGGAAACGTACAGGGATACCGGTTTACAAAGTGGCACACTCATTCTCTGGGCACAGGAGGCCTCCTAGTCTGCTCTGGCAAAGCGTCAGTTACATCCGAGTAAGATTGTTCGCTCGTCCCTGGATGGATGAGTAGGGGACTTATCATGTTGCACAGACTCCGGACAGCATCCGCCGTGATTCTCCCTGTGGTTGTCCTGCTGCTGGGCGCTTCCTCAGTGCTCGGAGCGGGAGTTGGAGTGTCACCGGGCAGGATGGAATTCAGCGTGCGGCCGGGCGGTATGGAGACACAGGAGTTGTATGTAGTCAATCAGAATAGCGAGGCAGCTGATTTCGTGGTCTATGTCGAGGGCAGGAACGCCGGGTGGTTTCGCATTACTCCTGCAGAGTTTACCCTGCCCGGTAAGGGACACAGGAATGTCGAAATTGAGCTTACTCCATCGATTATCGCATATCCTCAGGAATACGATATATCAGTATGCGTCATCTCTATGCCGGTCGGCTCTGACTTGCGTATAGCTGCCGGTATCAAAGTGGCGACACATGTGCAGATAACCGGACTGCCGATAATGGCCGTCCAGTGGTGGATAGCATCTGTTGCCATCGTTCTCATTATGGCTGCCGGCGTAGTGGGGTTCTGGATACGGAAAGCGAATTATATGCAGCGATAGGTGTACCTCTCTGCCGGTGTTTTCCTGCCGGCATCAATGGCGGAAGTCTCTCAGGTCTTTGCCTTCCGCCAGTTCCATTACTGCGCAATGACAACGTGCAGTCATTTGTGCCACGGAGATAGGATTTGCCTCCGTGAGAGAACGGGCAGGATGGAGCCGAGCGACTTACTGTGCGTGGGACACATTCCGATGGTGTCGCGCGTTGTAAAGCGCTACACAGACGTTGTGGAGTGCATGCCATGGCCGATACGGTACGGATAAGCCTTGATGCATACTTGGGGCTGCAGACATGTAGGCAGATAAGAGAGCGTTCCTTTCTCTCCGTAATGCGCAGTAGTGGCCTGATAAAGGGATCAAGGTTGGTGCTGCTTGGGGCAACGGTATGACGCGCGCCGCCATCACGGCAGGCAGACTTCAGCAGAGGGGGGGACCCAACGCAACCTGCACGACCTTCTGGCCGTTGTCGGCTGTCTCGTTGCGAAGGACAATCAGGGGAGTGTCGTCATTCAGCAGGTGTGCGTCCACACGGACCGGATCCAGTTCATCCTTTAACCGCGGGTCGACAGCTAGAACTGCACGGCCTTTGAAGGATGCCACACAGTCGTCACGATGGACATCGTCAACCTCAAGTGAGTAGCCACCATCCCATCGTTGCAGCCGGAACGCCTGTGTGTCAGGCAAATCCGCTGCTTCAATTGCCTGGTACAGTAGAAAACCTGTCAGTCCTGATAACACCATCGCTATATCCTCCGCTACGGTTGCAGTTCTCGGAATGCCGGTTGGTGAGGAAGCTACAGAAGACGGAACCTGGTGATACTCGACAGAAACGCCCGATCAGAATCTCCATCATTTTACATCTCCTCGGCTTGGTTGCCCGGCAGGATGACCGGTCCGTGGCCATCCGTGCAGAAGAGAGTTTAAGGCAGCTGGATACCGGTACGCATCCCTCACATGGGCAATAATCATGGCGGGATGGCCAATTGTGATGCGCGCCAGCGCAAAGGTATCTGCCCTCAGGGATGCATCGCAAATCGGAAGTACTAGAACCCTAGTCCTCAACGGGAATGTCTTCAACCAGGTTCAGACGCGCTACCCACGCAGCTAACTGCTGGCGATTTCGCAGATCCAGCTTGGTGAGGATATGACCGAGGTGTATCTTCACTGTGTGCTCAGAAATAGATAGTTCATCTGCAATCTCCCGGTTCGTAGCACCACGGGCAACAAGCAGTGCCAGTTGGTGCTCGCGCGGGCTGAGCTTTGCCAGTGGTTCGATCGGTTCACTACTGATGATGGCCGGGTTCCACAGAAACTCGCTCGCTTTCGGAGAAACAACAGTTGAGCCGAGAAGCAGGAGCCGCATCGAATCGACGAATAGATCGGGTGCATCGGCATAGGAAAGACATCCTCTGGCGCCGGCCAGCATCGCCTGATGCGGAAGGGAAGAGTTGTGGTTAAGATCGGTCAGTACCACGATGGCACGATGCTTGTCGTATGCCAGTGTACGGATAGTGGACATGTCATCTCCCAGGAGTGACGGATGCAGGATTACGATTGCAGGATCGTGTTCTTGGATCGCGTGGAATAGCTCGTCCAATGTCGTTACGTGATGTGTTACCTGATAGCCGCGTTCCTCAAGTAAGCGGATCAGACCCGCTACAAACAACGCATGCGGATGAGCCAAGAGGATGGTGCCTGAGCGGGTGCTCATACTGTTGGCGTCTCCACAACTCTCGCGACTCTCGTATTGCCTGACTTGCTTCTGATTGCCGTGGACCCCCGGGATCTAAGCCGTACATAACCCAGTGTATCCGATTGGAACCATTTCTACTAATCACGCGTGCAGGAAGGGCCGGCACCATGCTTCCTGAGTGCGTGAGACTATCATGCATTCCGGGAGGCAGCCGCGAAGAGGCTGAGAGTGATGCCCCTGAAACTCTGCGCGGAAGCCCGTGGGCAATGCGCGCTGGCGATGTGGCACGCATTCGTTGCAATTACTGCATATGACACCCGGCACGCTGAAGATCGAGGAGCGAGAACTCAGGACTGTATTCTGAGCTATTCTGGACATCCGACCGGCCGTAGAGACCTCGCCCTTGGCTGAAGTTGATATTCACGCTACACTCATGCGCCTGAAAACAGTGACTGATTTGGTGCAGGGAGGGTACGATGACGCAATTGGATCCTGTTGTTCAAGCTCGACTGGTCGAAGCCACAATTAACCTTCTTGGCAGCTCTCATGCCCGTCTGAGAAATGAGGATCATGCCAGGAAATATATCTTGAGTTTCCGGTTTGTGTACTGTGGTCTGGCGGCTGCGGTGGCGAAGGGGGAGTCTCCTTCCGACGATGGTGTTGAAGAGTGCTTCCATCAGCTGTCTCAGCCACGTCGTACACGGCGGGCCAGGCCAGAGTTGACGGGTTAGAGTAGCCCGCTCCTGAATGGATGCAGGCATAGCGTTCGAGCGTGTTCGTCGGGAGTCCCTCGCTTCTGGGCTTGAACTACCGGCAGATCGATGCGGGAACTGTGAGTCTGGCTTCTCTGCCCTGTGACTGTCGGCTCTCCCTTGGCCGGAATGCGTGCTAAGGTGTTACTGTTGTGCCCGGCAACCGCAGTCTGGATGCGGTGTCTCTTGATGACCTTCCCGTTCTCGCCGACATCCTCCGGGCAGGCATAGGAAGCGTCATCTGTCGCTACGGTGGCGATGCATTTGAATAATACGCGTTGCATGCCAGCACTATTGGACAGAGCGTAACGCACTCACTTGCGGCATATATTATCGCTGGATTCCGTAGCTCTCTGCGTGCTCACGTACCTCTGAAACGAAATCCTGGACGATGGCATCGACGCTGTTGAACCTCGGCTGCCAGCCCCATTCATCACGTGCAGGTGTGTCGTCCAGGGCATCGAAACGCATGGTGGCGAAGTAGTTGACCACTACGGGATCTGGATTGTACGTAATCACGGCGTCGGGGATTACCTTTCTGATCGATGTCTCGATCTCACGTGGTGTGACGGAAACGTTCACGCCGGCGATGTTGTAGTTCAACGTTCTAATGCGTGACATTTCGGCGTCCGCCACAGCGCAGAACGCAGCAGCAGTATCCTTGAAGTAGATCAACGGCAACCCCCGATCCGGTGGCCCGTAGCACTCGTAGGGTCTGCCCAGTGCAGTCTCCTGAATCATCCATGAATTGTACTGCCCGATGGCACGCGTTTTGATGCCTGGACCAACAAGGGATGGGATGCGGACGGAGCGGAAGTCCGTGTCAAACTTCTTGCGGTAGAACCTGCCAAGCATCTCGCAGTAGACCTTGCAGCTGCCGTACATGGTGGTGGGCCGCTGCAGCGTCTTGTCTGTTATCTTCGGTTCATCCTCAATGTCCAGGCCATAGGTACTGGTCGTGCTGGCGAGTATGAGCTTGTTGGGACCGAAGAGACGGGAGGCCTCAAGCATGTTCATTGAGCCGACGACATTGACCTGGAAGGCAGCCCAGGGATTGGCTTCCGATGGCAAGCTCAGCATTGCCGCCAGATGGTAGATGCAGTCGAAGTGGTTGTCCTTGAATACATTCATCACCTCGGGCCAGTTGGTTATATCCGCGATCACTATTCTCGGTTTGGTCAGAGCGTTTTCCCAGCGATTGGTGTGAACCCTGTCAAGAATGACCACCTCCTCACCGCGTTCAAGGAGCTGGTCGACGAGGCAAGCCCCGATGAATCCTGTGCCTCCGGTAACAAGCTTGGCCATGGTGGAACCCCCTTTGTTTGATGTGTTATTTACTGCTGCCTGTAATTCACCTGATTTCGGTCTGGATTATGGTTCCCCACACCACGCGGATTGCTTTCCGCACGGTATTGGTCGTCTCAATTAGGCCTGGCTATTATCGCACGTTCAGCCGTGGTAGAGCACGATGCCGCCCGGCAAAGCTTGGCCGCAGTGACAACCGCACTGCGGTTGTGAGTTGCTGAAGTGCAGGCTGTTTCCGGCCATCCAGGCGAACGCTAGGTGATCGTCTGCCCGTATACATGACTGCGCGCCACCTGTACGATGATCGCCACGCTGACAACGCAGATGCCGGCGATTGTCGCGGCAACAACAGCCTGGTCAGGTGTAACGGGGTCGCCAAGCCGCTTCATCAGGATTCCGAGGAGCGCCCACACAATAACAAGACAGAAATAGATGTCCTGCCTTCTGATTGCCATCGCAAGGGCTATGGCTATTCCGACCGTGACAACCGCGACTGTCCAGAACTGCGGATCCAGTCCAAGAGCGTCCCATTGGATCGAGACTAACAAAGCTGAAACGTTTGCAATCGTAGCAATGGTGATCCAACCCAGATACACGCTGAACGGCAGATGGACAAGATACTTCTCACCCCGGGTGACACGAGTTACGCCGATGCCGAGTCGAAGATAGATCGCAAGCAGGCAGGCAAGCAGCAGGAGCATGAGGATGAGAGATAACGCGAGCACCTCGTAATGCCAGGCGAATATCCAGCCGGCATTGGCCAGGCAGGAGACGAAGAACCATATGCCCACCTTGTCGGTAAACGAGCGCACTCCGCTGTCTTGTCGTGAGACCACCCATTGGTATGCCACAAAAACAGCGAGCAGAAGGTAGATGACCCCCCAGATCGAGAATGTGAATCCTGCCGGCACAAACAGGTTGTCGTACCTGGCGGATACCTCTCCGGTGGTGATGTCGTTGATGGGCAACGCATTTGCCAGCGTATTTATGGTAACCATCACCAGGAATCCAAGCGTGTTGAGTGCGGGCAGTCCATATTTGCTTTCTCTCATCAATACATCTCCCGTTCACTGATTGTGATAAGTCAGATACATGAAGATGGCACCACACGCGGCCACGTTCAGGGATTCTGCTTTCTCGCGTACGGTGGGGAGCCTGACTCTGTAATCGGACATGCTTAGAACTGAGTTCGAAAGCCCGGATGCCTCGTTTCCCAATGCGAGCACAAGCCTGCTTTCGCGGCGTAGCACCGATACATCATCGAGGCCGTGGACATCTGCGGCTACCAGAGAGTAGCTGTATTGTCGCAGTTCCTCCAGCAGTGCCTCGTAGCGTGAAGTCCTCCGCATCCACAAAGATAACACTGTGCCTGCGGTCGACTGAACGCACTTGGGAGAGAAGGGGTCGGCGCAGTGCTCCGTGAGAATGGCTCCGTCGAAGCCGAAAGCCGCCGCTGTGCGAATGAGTGCACCCACATTGCCCGGGTCCTGTACGTGTTCGAGCAGCAGGATGCGGTTGCCAGTGCGTACCGGTAACTTGTCGGCATATGCATCTGTCGGGAGGCGGACGACGGCGAGGGTGCCTTGGGGAGTCTTGGTTGAGGAGATGTAGCGCAGGTGATTCTCCGTGAGCAAGCGACTCGGATAGTTGTGAAAGCGAGGTGGCAGATTGTCTGTCGAGAGCAGTTCAAGTATCTCATCCGGGCCGGCTCGCACAATCTGTTCGATGGCCCTATCACCCTCGACGAGGAATGCGCCGGCTTCCAGTCGTCCCTTTCTCGTGGCCAGGTTCCTGTACCACTTGAGTGGCTTCAATGTGGGAGTGGCATCAGTTGGCATCAGCGGCACCGTATCATGTTGTGTCGGTTCATGGCAACGGAACTGGCGTTTTATCTGCGGGCACACCTGTGTCGTTCTGCTGTCCGGCAGGCCTTCGGCCATGTGCCTGCACCCACTGCCGGTTGCGCTGATTACGCAGGTGGAATCGGTTCTTCGGCCGAATACTTGGTCCACCGAGTCCATCCAAGGACTCGGCGGTAGCGACAGATCAGGCGTACGCGCGCCCGGTTTCTCCACAACACGCCGTGATGCGATGTTGTCCGGCACGATTACATTGCAACAGATTGTGTAGCCACTGTTGCGTATATAGTGGAGGGCTTCGCTGAACCTGTAGGTAGCGATACCACGGTTTTGGAACACTGGAGAGGTCAAGGCGTTTCCTGTGAAGCAGTGTCCTCTTTCATACGGGACCTCAAAGTGAATGTGGCTGAAGGCACGCTGGGCATTGGCCGAAAAAGCGATCCAGTCGATACTCGCGCACGAACGGTCGACGTAGGTACATGTAGCGACTGCACCTTGCTCTAGCCTCCGGCGTGCGGCTGGAATCGCGGTGCGAAGGTCTTCGTATCCATGTTGGATCAGTCTGTCCGCATCGTCGTTGCTCTCGATGCTGTGACTTTCACACCGCTCAACAGGGGGTTTCCAGGGAGGGTCCCGCGCGGCTCAGAGGCAACTCATACACGTACAAGACCTGATGAAGATAGATGCAGTGCCGATCCATCCGGCGACTGATGTCACCGACCGATGACTCCTGGTCTTCTAGCTGAGCTTGAGCCGCACCCGGCATGTCAGATAAGCTGTGTCAGCCGGAATATGGCTGGTGAAGCTGTGGTTAAGGGGAAGTATGTCGGAATTCAGGCTTGATCCCACCACCCGCGAGTGGGTGATCATAGCGTCGGAGCGGGCAAAGAGGCCGCGAGATCTCATGTCGCGCGCTCCCCATCCTCAACCGGAGGCACACCTTACTGAGTGCCCCTTCTGTCCGGGCAATGAGGAGCAGACAACGAATGAGACGGCTTCGTATCCGGATCCCGCCACCGGTTTGTGGCGCGTCCGGGTATTTGAGAACAAGTTTCCGGCTGTCAGTCCTGACGGGTTAGCGGATAGGGTTGAGGACCATCCCCTTGCACTTAGTGTGAAGGGTGTGGGCATGCATGAAGTGGTAGTGGAATCTGCGCTGCATAATCGCCTGCTCGGCGAGATGGAAGACGACGAGATATTTGACGTGGTCCGGGCTTACCGCGACCGTTTGCGTGAGTTGCATACCCAGCACTTCGTGCGGCAGGTCATCATCTTCAAGAACCACGGGGTATCAGCCGGCACGTCGCTGGAACACCCGCATTCACAGATCGTCGCGACGCCTGTGGTGCCGCGATATCGCAGGCACCAATACGATGTCGCTGTCCAGCACTTCGATGAGCGTGGTCGCAATCTCTATCTCGACATAGTCGAGTTCGAGCTCGAGCGGAGTGTGCGGGTGATACGCGAGAATACGTCGTTCGTGGAGATACATCCCTATGCATCACGCCGTCCGTTTGAGACGTGGATAATTCCCAAGACCCAGCGGGCGTCGTTTGCTGAGGTGTCTGATGAGGAGTTGCGGCAGTTCGGCGGCGCACTCCGAGACTCCCTGCACGGCTTGCTAGTTGGGCTCAACAATCCGGATTTCAATCATATCCTGTATACGGGTGCACTTGGCGATGAGAATGAGCCGCATTTCTGCTGGCATCTGCGGGTGTATCCTCGGCTCACTGCGGTTGCCGGATTTGAGATAGGCTCAGGGATTCACATAAACTCAAGCGTGCCCGAAGACACCGCCCAGTTCATGCGAGGAGTTGTGTCATCGAAGTGAGGAGTACATTAGTGGAAGGAGGTAAGGGTAATGAATCGTCGCATAGTTACTATCGATGATTACGAAAAGCATGTAGGTGCCGAAACCATCGCTCGGATCAAGAGGAAGGCGGAAGCCGTCAAAGACCTTCGTGTGGTGAATATAAACTCCACCTACTATGGTGGGGGTGTCTCCGTGCTGTTGGGGTCGATGACCGTCCTGATGAACGGCCTGGGCATCGAGACCGGCTGGCGCACAATCCACGGGCCCCCCGATTTCTTCAGTGTCACCAAGAAGATGCACAATGCGCTTCAGGCTGGTGAGATGAACTGGAGCGAGAGAAAACAGGAGATCTACGAGTACGTTAACTACGAAAACGCCATCATCAATCACCTTACGCATGACATCGTCATCGTGCATGATCCGCAACCGCTGCCCCTGATCAATCACTACCGGAAGATTGGGCCGTGGATATGGCGGTGTCATATCGATCTCGAACAGCCGCAGGGGGATCTATGGTCGTATCTCACCAGGTTTGTAGACCAGTATGACGCGGTTATCCTGAGTAACGAAGCGTATGCGCAGAAAGTCAACACGCCACAGGTGTTCTTCATGCCTGCGATTGATCCCTTCTCGATTGTGAACTGTGACATGGACGACGCCGCGTGTGAGGAGAGGCTCCGGCACTACTCGATACCCACAGATCTGCCTCTGATCGTGCAGGTGTCACGGTTTGACCGCTGGAAGGATCCTGAAGGAGTTATCGAGGCGTTCAAGATAGCACGAAAGGAGGTGCCCTGCCGACTGGTTCTGCTGGGTAATGTCGCGACTGACGATCCTGAGGGACCTGAGGTATATGACTCCTTGCTGAGTAATGAGTCCGATGAAATCATCATCATGAGTCAACAGGATGGCGCCCTGGTTAATGCACTGCAGCGCAAGGCCGCAGTGGTGATGCAGAAGTCAATCAGAGAGGGCTTCGGACTCACTGTCTCCGAGGCCATGTGGAAAGGTACTCCTGTTATCGGTGGGAACGTGGGTGGCATCAAATTGCAGATAGAAGACGGAGTGAATGGATTCCTTGTGAATTCAGTTGAGGAGGCGGCATCTAAGCTCGTAACACTGCTCCAGCATCCGGAGAGGTATGAAGAGGTAGCCGTAAATGCGAAGGAGACGGTCCGGGAGAAGTTCCTGCTAAGCCGTTACGTGGAGCAGTATCTCGATCTGTTCAATTCATTCGAGACGGCATTCAAGTTGAAGATGCCCCACAAGTGACTATCGTTGCGCCGGAATAGCCAGTGAAATTGACCCTTCCGGTGGCATCACTGGGATGGCTTCCAGGTAGTCGCGGCAGTGTTCATGGATGGCGGCGAACTCGGATCTGAGTTCGCCGACGACGTCCGCCTCGGCCGCCAGTTGTGCACGCAGAAGCGCTCTCTCGAAATGATGGGCGTTGCTGTTGCCGTGCATGATTTGCACGACGCCATTAACGCCCCACAGCAGTCCGCCGCCTGCGCTCTCCGCGCGTGTCAGCCTGGTGAACCGCGCCATCTGAGATAGCATCCGGCGACCTGCGCCGTCTATCGGCAGGCCGTCGATCTGTTCTGTCGCCCAGCGTGTAAAACAGGGCCCCAGACTTTCATAGAACTTGAGCAATACGTTGCCTACGATACCGTCACAGACGATAACGTTTGCTTTGCCGGTTAGTACGTCGTAGCCCTCGACATTGCCCACGAAGTTGAGGCCGCTCTGACGGAGCAGCGTGTAGGTCTCCTGCAAGGTCTTCGGACCCTTGCCCTGTTCTGTGCCAGTGCTGAGCAAGGCAACCGTAGGCTCCGGAACGCCCAGCATGCGTCGTGCGTACACAGTGCCTATTGCGCCGAAAGACAGCATATGGCTCGGTTTGCAGTCTACGTTCGCTCCGCCATCAATGAGCACGGTCTTTGGCGCCAGACCCACGAGCGGAACACACACCGCCGGACGTCCGATGCCCGGCAACATGCCGAGATAGTAGATGGCGCTCACGGATGCAGCACCGGTCGAGCCCGCACTCACGAGCGCATCAGCCTCACCGTCCCTGAGCAGCCTGGCGGCGACAGCTACTGAGCACGATGCCTTGCGGCGTAGTGCATGGGTGGCAGGCTCGCCTTCCTTCAGAGCCTCGCCGGAGGGGATGAGTCTCGCGTTGGCGGGCAAACCGCCCCACCTCTCGATCTCGGGCAGAAGCTGTTCAGGAGGACCGACCACCAGTATCTCAGCGTTGCTCTTCTGAGCCGCTCTGATGGCTCCTCTTATAGTATCCGATGGTGCGAGGTCGCCTCCCGCAGCATCCAAAGCGACTCTAACTCTCATTGACAATTGACGATTTGGGGATTATTTGACGATTGACGCGTGCTAGCTTACTCCCTACAGAGGGACTGTGCAAGTCCAACGTCAATCTGCAGCATATCATGCTGCAGACGCATCTGCACATTCAGGGTGGACAGAAGGCCATCGAATTCTATGAGCCCGTACAGTGCACTTGTCAACGATCAGATCCTGCTTGATATCATTGAAGGCAGGCGATGTCTGGCAATTATCACGAGAGCAAGGGGACGTGGCATGTCGCCCCGATGAGTCGGCTCGAGAAGCTGGAGACGGCGTTCAAAACCGTTGCCATGATCGTCGCCTTTGTAACCTTCGCGCAGGTTTTTTCTCCCGGACAACTCGAGACTCCGGCAGGTGTTGCAGGGACACAGTCGCGTATCATTATGTGGCTGGCTGTGGCACTGGGGATCGCCATACTCGACCGCCTTCAGCAACGGGAACTCTTCTCCGTAGCATTTGTGGTTGTGAACGATCTGGCCCACTGGGCGATGTACCTCTCGTTTCTCAGCGGATTGTCCGCAATGGCATCGGTGGTTGCTTACTGCGCCTTGATGATGGCCGGAGATATCGTGAAGATAGTGTTCTTCGCGACCACTGGGTACACGGTGCGTGGTGCGCCCAGGCCTTTGTTGCTCGTAGGAGTGGCTGCCTTCGTGGTTGCTTACAGCGTTGTCCTTGTGCTCGCGTTATGATGTATCGAGGAACGAAGCTGGCAACAGCGGCAGCCGTGTTGGGGAGGAGTTCTCCACTGTATCCTGCGTGACGATGGACGTGCTGAGCCGTAACAATCCCATGACGGCATTGAGTCGTTGTGCTCTGAGAGTGCGTACGTACAGGAGAGACTATCCAGTTGTGGTTCTGTCGAACTGTTGACGGAAGCTTGTCGGGGGCCTGATTCGCGGTTCCTGCTGTGTGTAAGATTGACGAGCCCGAAAGCCTGCAGTAGGATGTGTACGTGAGCGTTCGGCGGGACGAATGCTCTCTAAGTAGTGCACTGCTATGGAAGACGTCGTCAACCTCGTTCGGGCACTCTCCGCCGACACGCGATTGCGCGTGTTGAAGTTGCTTCGCGGCAGGGAGATGAGTTCCATGGAGCTGCAGGAGTCGCTGCATGTTGCGCGCCAGACGGTTTCCTATCACCTCAGTATCCTCGAGACTGGTGGACTTGTGAAGTCGAGGCGTGATGGCCGCAGATTCATCTACGCGGCTGCGATACCTGCAGTAACCGATGCCGACGGCAACTTCGAGCGATTCCTCACACGCACGCTTGAAGACATGAATTGAGATCCTCCCTTTCCTGAACGCCTTGCTGTCCGTTTCTCCCGGAATCGTGACATGCTTGTTCATTGTTTCCCGGCGTATCGTTGTTCTGGAGAAGTGATTCGTGTGGTGCAGGTGTGCAGATGAAGCCAGAGTGCTCCCGGTAGCCGGTTGTCATCTCCCGTTCTTACTTCCTTCGTCAGCTCGCGCTGTTTGACATTGCGTCACCGTAATTGTATGTTTGTATAACATATGAGGAGGCGGCGCGCATGAGCCGGAGCAGTACAAGCAGAACGCGTGAGAGAGTGTTGCAGTTTGTTCGCTCATTCATAGCGGATAAAGGCTATTCTCCCTCGGTGAGCGACATTGTGACAGGTTGTGGTTTGAGTTCCCCCAATCTTGCCCAGTATCACTTAAACGTGCTGGAACGGGAGGGCGTGCTGCGGCGGACACCTGGCGTATTCCGCAGCATCCAGCTTGTACAGAGAGACAATATAGAAGTTCCGCTGCTTGGTGTGATTGCCGCTGGCTCTCCGATACCTGTGCCCGAAGCCGGTAACTGGGCCAGCGAAGCTGAAGAAATGCTCGACCTGAGCCGTGATCTCGTTGGCGATGGCAGCAATCTGTTCGCTCTCAGGGTCCGCGGCAGGTCGATGATCGACGCGTGTGTGATGGACGGTGATATTGTGGTCATGGAGGCGAAACAAACAGCAATCGATGGTGACATGGTGGCGGTGTGGCTCAAGGATGAACACGAGGTTACTCTTAAGCGCATCTACCGGGAAGAGAATCAGGTGCGGTTGCAGCCGGCTAACCGTCAGATGGAGCCGCTCTATGTTTTCCCGGAGAATGTGATGATACAGGGAAGGGTTGTGGCGGTGATTCGGAAATTCAGTCGATGAACGCTCTCCAGAGAGGAATGAATGAGAATCGCATGTCTATATCTGCCTGGATTTGCCATCCAGGTGGAGCGGCAAACGAACCCCGCCCTTTGTGGCACGCCGCTTATCATTGGAGGATATCACCATGAGATCGGCCGCGTCCGGCAGGTATCCGAGGAGGCGGTCGCATATGGACTCGTTGAGGAAATGCCTTTGCGGCAGGCATATTCACTCTGCCCATGCGGAGTATTTCTTCCGTACCGGGAGGAGAGTTATCGTGAGGCTTACTCCGTAGTTATCTCACAGGTGGGGCAACTCTGTCCTCTCGTCGAGTCTGAATCTCTCTGGCACATACTCATGGGCCTTCGGTATGAGCGCAATGAGCGCCAGTTCGTCGATGAGGTGATTTACGCCGTGCAACAGCACACCGGCTTTCATATGTCCGGTGGCATTGCCTCTTCGAGGTTTGCGGCGCGTCTTGCTGCGGAAGAGATGGCTGAATCTCAGGTGCTGGTGCTCGATGATGATTGCGAATTACCGTTTCTGCATAGCCTGCCCGTGGCGCGTCTTCCGGTTTCCGGCGCCACGGCGCACAGACTGCACCTGTTCGGTATCTCGCGAGTGGGCGACCTGCTGCAATTGCCTTCGGGTGCACTTGAAGCACAATTCGGGAGTGAGGGACAGAGAATTCTCGACTTTGTTCGAGGAGTCGATGCCAGAAGCGTGGTGCAGTGGAAAGGAGCACACGAGGTTGTGCAGGCCAAAGAATTCGACATGCCGGTTGGCTATGGTGGGGAACTGATCGAGGCAGTGCACGAAATGATTGCATCACTGTGTGGTGAATTGCGCATGAGGTGGCAATGTTGTCGCCGTCTCACTCTGGTTCTGTGTCTTGAAAACAGCGGAACGAGATATGACACCTTTCATTTTAAGGAGCCGACTGTCTTACAGATGGCGATGGAGCGCCGTCTCATGTCTTGTGTGGAACGGCTTGCCGGCGGGATGTCGGTGACGGAGTTACGGCTGACGGCCTCGGATCTCTGTGCTGAAGCAGGATGGCAGTCGTCATTTCTCGACGGTTCCCTTAGATCATCTGCACATTTCGCAGAGGCAGTTGGAGTGTTGCAACAACGGTACGGCAGGGATGTGATGAAGAAGGTCGCGACCCGCCGTGGAGGCCGCTTGCCGGAGGAGCAGTTCTCCTTCGTGTCGTGCGAACTGGAAGAGCGATGAATAAGTTTGCGTGGCAGTCCCCTGAGGTGCAGGTTAATGAGTCGGTTGATCATGAACCGATAGACGTCTTCTACGAGGGAAGAAGACGCAGGGTTGTGCGCGTGCTGTGCCGCTGGAGAATAGCACAGGAGTGGTGGAAACGGCCGGTGGAGCGCGACTACTTTCGTGTGAGCCTGGAGGGAGGGATTATCTGCGAGGTGTTCCGCGATATCTCGCGTGGTTGCTGGCAGATGCAACGCATCTACGATTAGCCGGCATCAACGCACATCGTCAACTTTCCGCAGTTCCAGTGGATGCATACGGTCCATATTCTATTGCTGAATGGATATGCTAATCGTTTTCGTTGCTGCTGCCGTGTCTTTTGATTTCATCTGCCACGATGCAGGTGCAGAGGACCATTATCGTTGCAAGAAGGATCTGTCCGAAGTAAATGGGGTACAGAAAGGTCTCGGCAACGCCGCCCCCAATCGTTCTCTCGAAGAGAGGGCCGTAGATGATCGCTCCGAAGAAGTACAGGAATACGAAGATAATCGGAGTATAGAGTACCGGCCACGCGGAGACTGTTTTGATGATACGGCAGGGCTTCTTCTCGGCGGCATCGTAGATGATGTCGTTGACGTTGATATCAAGGGTCGTCGCTATGCGTTTGAGCATGTCGATGTCGGGGAATGCCTTGCCCGTCTCCCAGTTGGAGACGGCCTGCCGCGTACTGTATTCATTCGTTGCCTCCTTCTCGGAACGATAGCAGAATCTGTCGGGGCAATCCCGCAACTGAGGTGTGCACGACGAGTGTTGATCTCCTTTACCTTCGTAAAAAATGCTGGTGAAATGGAATTATGGAGAGATACGTAGAGCTTCACTGCCACTCAGCGTTCTCGCTGCTTGATGGCGCCTCCATGCCGGAGGAGCTTGCTCGCCGCGCGGCTGAGCTTGGTATGCCGGCGCTCGCGCTCACCGATCACGATGGCTTGTATGGAACGGTGCGCTTTGTTCGTGCGTGTGAGCGCGAGGGAGTCAAACCCATCGTAGGTGCGGAACTTGCTCTCGACGGTGGGTATCACGTCATTCTGCTGGCCATGGATGCGATGGGCTACTCGAACCTGTGCCGTGTCATCACGGCTGCACAGCTTGCTGGCGCGAAGAATAGTCCTGTCCTGACGTGGGATATGCTGGCGAAATATGCCGGGGGGCTCATATGTCTCTCCGGCTGCAGGGAGGGCGAGGTGGCGCGCCAGATGCGTGGTTCGAACTTCGGCGCTGCTCGAGAAGCGGCAGGCCGATATATCGACGTTTTTGGCAGGGACAGGTTCTACATCGAACTGCAGCACACGATGTATCCTGAAGATACTGCTCTCTGCGCGGACCTTGCGGCCCTGGCGCGTGAATCAGGCGTCGGTTGCGTAGCGACTAATAACGTGCACTACGCACGAAAAGAGGGGCACCGTCTGCATGATGTGCTGACCTGCATTCGGACCCGCAGCCCGCTCGATGACTGCATCGAGTTGAAGCTGAATGCCGAGTTCTACCTGAAGTCGCACGAGGAGATGCAATCGCTGTTTCACGAATACCCGGAGGCCCTGCACATGACGGGAGAACTGGCAGAACGCTGCAACGTGACCCTCGAGTTCTCCGGTTATCGTTTCCCTGAGTACCCGCTGCCGGAGGGTGCGACGGCGGAGAGCTATCTCGCGCACGTGTGCCGTAAAGGAGTACGCCGTCGGTATGGAGAGATTACTGAGGAGGTGACCTCCCGGATCGACCATGAACTCGATCTCATCGCCAGACTCGAGCTGTCCGGCTATTTCCTCATCGTTCGAGACATCATGGAGTATGCCGAACGGCATGGCATTCCAGCCCAGGGCCGTGGCTCTGCAGCGAATTCCATCGTTGCCTACGTGCTCGGTATTACAAAGGTCGATCCCATCAGGAACCGACTTTTCCTCGGCCGTTTCCTGAACGACGAGATGTCATCCATCCCCGATATCGATATCGATGTGTCCACGGCCCACCGGGAGAAGCTCATCCAGTACGTGTACGAGAAGTATGGACAAGAGCACGCCGCAATGGTGTGTACGTATATCACTTTCCAATCACGCAATGCACTTCGCGAGGTTGGCAAGGTTCTCGGCATTCCCCTTCACGTGATCGATCGGCTGGCGAAATCAGCGACGTGGTCCGGGTATGGCTCCCGTGATGTGAGAAAAGAACTCTCCGGCATCGAAGAGTTTGCCCCGTATTTCAGCAAGGTTACCTTTCAGGAGTATCTCTCCATCTGTCGTCAGCTCGAGGATTATCCGCGGCACCTCTCCATCCATAATGGGGGTATCGTCATCTCCTCCCGCCCTCTGAGCGAGCTTGTGCCGCTGGAGCGGGCTGCCATGCCGGGCCGCGTTGTCTGTCAGTGGGATAAGGACAGTGTTGCCGATGCCGGGCTGATAAAGATAGATCTACTCGGCTTGAGGATGCTATCGCTCCTGGATGAGGTTCGTGTGCTCGTGGAGCGGGAGCATGGGGTGGTGCTGGATCTCGATGCTCTACCGCAGGACGATGCTTCTGTGTATGACATGATTTGCCGCTGCGACACTATCGGCGTTTTTCAGATAGAGAGCCGGGCTCAGATGCAGACATTGCCTCGCACGCGGCCTCGTTCGATCGACGACCTTACGGTGGAGGTCTCTATCGTTAGGCCTGGACCTATCCAGGGCAACATGGTGCATCCTTACATAAGGCGAAGAAATGGGGTTGAGAAGGTATCGTACCTTCATCCTTCTCTCGAGCCGGTACTCGGCGAGACGCTCGGCGTTATCCTCTTTCAGGAGCAGGTCATTCAGGCCGCCGTGGCACTGGCTGGTTTCACTCCGGGGGAGGCTGATACATTGCGACGAGCTATGAGTCGTAAGCGCTCGGTCGAGGCTATTGCGCAGTTGCGTGCGCGCTTCATACAGGGAGCCCTTGCCGCGGGTGTCGATGCGAGGAGCGCGGACAGGGTGTTCGCTTCGCTTGAAGGATTTGCCCAGTACGGCTTCTGCAAGAGTCACGCAGCCGGATTCGCTCTTATCTGCTATCAGTCGGCGTGGTTGAAGTACTACTATCCCGTCGAGTTCTATTGCGCGCTGCTCAATAACCAGCCGATGGGGTTTTATCGTCCGGAGGTAGTACTTCACGATGCGCAGCGGCATGGTGTTCGTGTACTGCCGGTCGATGTGAACCTGAGCGAGGCTGTATGCGGCATTGAAGAGAGATGTATCCGTCTTGGATTCCTGTACGTAAAAGAAATGGGAGCGCGGATGATTCAACGTGTCCTTGAGGAGCGGCAAAGGGGAGAGTTCCTGTCGGTCGATGACTTCTGCCTGCGCACCGGTCTTCCAGGTGGTGTAGTGGAAAATCTGATTCTTGCGGGGGCTTTCGACTTCTGCAGATGCACGCGCAGAGAGATGCTGTGGCAACTGGGCATCGTAGAGAAAAGAACTCTCGGTGAGCTTCCCTTACAGTCCTCAGGTGAGGCCGTGTCGCTTCCGAAGATGAGTTCGCTTGAGGAAATGCGGTATGACTACACGGTACAAGGGATGTCGACTACGCATCACCCGATGCAGGTGCTCAGAGCCGAACTACCGGAGAATGGATTGGTAAGGAGTTCGGACCTCCCGAAACTGGACGATGGTGATGCCTTGAGGATTGCGGGCTACGTGATAATGAAGCAGCGTCCGCCCACTGCCAAGGGGTTTGCCTTCATTACCATGGAAGATGAGGACGGCACGATCAATGTAGTTATGCGCCCTGATGTGTATGAACGGCACAGGCAGGTATGTATTTTTAACCCGGTTCTTGTGGTAGAAGGTATCCTTCAGAAGAAGGATGGCACGTTGAATGTGCGTGCACTTGAGATTTCGCCACTCAGCTGCAACAGTGACAGACCTCTGCCTGCCCGCGGGAGATACGGAAGACAGACTCGCTCGAGCCCCCGTTGACAGCGCGGTCGATTCGTTCTAGTGTGAGTGGCGGTTGCTGCATATCAGGCGGGAATTCGTCACTCTGCCGCAGGGAGGTCTTCACATGCCGGACATTCCGCCACTGTTGGATGAAACCACTACGACAGGCGACCTCAAGCGCCTGGTGGAGGCGTTTGTCAGTGAACGCGATTGGGGCAAGTACCACAATGCAAAGGATGTCGCTATTGCCATAAATGTCGAGGCGGCAGAGCTGCTGGAACTCTTTGAGTGGGTCAGAGAGCATGAGATTCCTGCGCTGCTGGCGGATGAAGAGAAGCGCAGACACCTCGGCGAGGAACTCGCAGACGTTATCATGCTCTGCCTCAACCTCGCGTCGGTAGCAGATCTGGATGTAGCCGATACGGTCAGGCGCAAGCTGGAGAAGAATCGTGTGAAGTATCCCGCCGATATGGTCCGGGGCAACTATCGCAAGTACACTCAACTGCGGGCACAATCGAAAGAAGAAGCGAGCCATGGCCCTGACTGAGTGGCAGGGCCATGACGTCATCGTGCCTGCAATCTACATTTCCCAGGAGAGTGTGCCCTCGTAGGCGTGTGCGAATAACTCCAGCATCCCTTCTTCAGTTACCTCCCGCGGGTTGCGGCGGCAATGATTAGGGCTCTTCAGCACGTTGCGGGCAATCATCGGGATCATGTCTTCCGTGACGCCCACCTCCTGAAGCGACAGTGGAAGCCTGAGGTCCTCCATCAGTTTCTTGAACGCAATTGGAGCGAGATACGCAGCGTCCCGGAGCGGCAGTCCTTCGACGTCCTCACCCAGCACCTCCGCAATCAACGCATGCTTCTCGAGTTGCGCGAGGGCGTTGTACTCCATCACATACGGGAAGGTTATTGCGATAGCATGGCCATGAGGGTAGTGCAGATCTGTGGCAGGGTAGACATAGGCGTACCCGCACGCGTGACCGATGGTCGTATCGGCGTTCCCCATGACGATTCCTGCGAGGAGCGATGCGAGCGCCATGCCTTCTCGCGCCTCGATGTCTTTGCCATTGCAGTATACTCTGCGCAGGTAGCGGTTGATCATTCGCATCGATTCAATTGCGAGGGCATCGGTCAGCGGATTCGCCTGTACCGATTGAAAGCCCTCGATGGCATGGCAGAGAGCATCGATACCTGTATTCGCGGTTATCGGGCCCGGTAACGATATGGTGAGTTCAGGGTCAACTATGGCCACATCGGGATAGAGCATTGAGCTGACGAGCCCGACCTTCAACTCAGGAGTTGCGAACACTGCAGTGTCGGAGACCTCACTCCCCGTGCCGGCGGTAGTGGGGCACAGCGCCATGGGTGCAAGTGGGTTACTGAAGCCCTCCTTTATCCATCCCATGATATTACCTTCGTTGGTAAGACCGACAGCCGCTCCCTTCGCGATATCGATGGCACTGCCGCCTCCAAGCCCGACGACGCTGTCGAATCCACCAGTCCGGACAAACGCAATCGCCTCTTCGCCAACCTCAAGCGATGGCTCGGCCTGGGAACCATCCCATACTTCTGACTTCATTCCTGCGGCGTCAAGGGCAGCTTGTACCTTGTCCGCCCATCCCGCCTGTGAGATCGTCGCATCGGTGATGATGGCTGCGTTAGTAGCGCCTATCCCGTTAAGCTCGGTGCCCACCTGTTCGATTGTCCCTGTACCGAACAGAATCTTCTTGGCGGTTCTGAATGGAAAACTACTGAACATGTTGCCTCCACAAACTATTGTCCGGCAGGGTCATCTCAGTCTGGCCGCTGCGTGGCGGCACCATTATACACGTGAAGAGGCGTCCAGTGGGGGTGGCACAGTCGACAACGTATTGCGCGAAGTTACAGATGAGGCTGGCCGCGTATCGGCAATCTGTCGCGCGCGGTCCCCGGACGTCTGAAGACTAGGGCTGACGCTCTAAGTTGAAGTAGTCGGCGACGCTTCTCCCGAACTCCTCGGCTGCCCTGCCCGCCTGGCGGAACCGCTCCCGCACGTCATCATCCTTGAAGCGGCGACCAAAGCAAAGCGCCGATTCCGTTGCCGCATCGCCGAACTCCGTCGCCTTGGCCTTCAACTCAGGATCATTGAATATTTCGCTTATTGCCTCCCCAAAGGTCGTGAACACCTGCCGAAGACTTCGCCCCGGGGTCGGAGGATCTTCTTGCCTCGTCTCTTTCTCCATAATACTTCGTCTCCATCTGGACGGTGCGGCGGTGTAAGCCCCACAATCAGGACCCTTGGGTTGTTATTTGTCGCTTGGCTGCGGCTTCATGGATAGCACCGGTATCGTCGAGTGCCTCATCACGTGGTCTGCCACACTCCCGAAGACCAGCCGTCCGATGTTCTTGCGGCCATGAGTGGCGATAGCGATGAGATCGATCTGGTTCTCTGCCGCATACCCGACTATAGCATCGCCGGGTGATCCCTCGATGGTGACTGTTTCCACAGGCAGGTTCGCTTCCCTCAGGCGCGCAGCGACTCCTTCAAGGTACTGCTGCGCCTCGTACGCAAGGCGCCGCATCTCCTCTTCGATCACACTCTCTGCTCCCTGGGCCGACGCGGCTGCAAGCGACGAAGGAATCTGTATAACCTGGATAAGGATTAGCTTGGAACCGAAACGCTGCGCCACTTCTGACGCGTACGGCACCATCTGTTCCGAGTGGCTTGAACCATCAAGGCATACGAGTATTCTGCTGAACATTCGCGTAAGCTCCTCCTGTATTCTGTATCTGGACCACAATCTCTGGATAACACGCTACTGTATTGCAGCCGCAGAGTCAACACAAATACCGGTCCGCTTGTCAGGCGCATCGGTTACACGCCGGGCTGTTATCCGGATCGGCTGTACGGGCCGATGATCCTGGGCATACCCCGTTCCGTTTCGAAGTGATCGTCGAGTTGGAGTAATGTAATGGACTGCCAATCCAGACCCTGGGGACCCAAACAGGGGACGAGGTATTACAGGATCTGCTCCGGTGCACCACGGCAAAGGATCCGCTGGAACCTGGTTATGCAGTCGGTTATAGTAGGCGACATAAGGAGAAGCCATGGCTGAATTATTCGAGACAACTGTTCTCAATGGAATGGTACTACGGAACCGCTTCGTTCATTCTGCGACGAATGAGGGACTGGCAAATCATGCTGATGGGTGCGCCAATGATCGACTCGTGCGATTGCAGGAGAGAGTTGCCGAAGGCGAGATCGGACTGCTCATTCCAGGCAATGCATACATTAGCGCCCAGGGGAAAGCGCGGCCGGGGCAGATCGGGGTTCACGGCAGCGATACTATCCCCGGCCTTGCAAGGATGGCCGACGTCGTCCATAGACATGGAGCCCGTGTAGCACTGCAGCTCCACCATGCGGGCGTCAATATGTATGTGCCGCCGGAAAGCGGTTATGCGCTTGGCCCGTCGGATATGAATCTCACCGGGGTTCCATGTCGTGCGATGACTCAGGAGGATATTGAACAGACGGTGACAGACTTCGCAGCAGCCGCTGTTCGTGCAAGGACGGCGGGCTTCGATGCGGTGCAACTGCACGGGGCCCATTCGTACCTGATTTCCCAGTTTCTGTCACCTTACTTCAACAAGCGTGCGGATAAGTATGGCGGCTCGCTGGAGAATCGTGCTCGATTCGCACTGGAAGTGCTTCGTGCCGTACGGGCAGCGGTTGGCCCGGGATTTCCGGTGCTCATCAAGATTAACTCAGAAGATTTCCTGCAAGGTGGATTCTCTCTCGATGAATTCGTCCCCTTTTCTCGTATGCTTGAGTGCGGAGGGATCGACGCCATCGAAGTGAGTGGAGGGTCTCACTTCAGCGATCCCAGGTACTTCTGTTCACGCCCTGTCGGTACCGTGCCTGCAGGTCAGGAGATCTATTTCAAGGAGGCAGCAGAACTCTACAAGCGTAGTATCAAGGTGCCGCTGATGCTTGTTGGCGGCGTCAGGTCACTGGAAATCGCTGAGCACGTAGTGCAATCCGGCCTGGCTGATTACGTCTCGCTCTGCCGGCCTCTGATACGCGAGCCACACCTCGTAAGGCGCTGGCATGAGGGTGACACGCGGCCCTCTACGTGCACATCGTGCAATCTGTGCTTCGGTCCTGTCCGCTCCGGGGAGGGTCTGGTCTGCGTGCCTCTGGCAATGGAGTGTCAGAAGGGCAAACTGTGAGTGGTGTCAGGGAAGAGCACTGGATCGAGGGCTGCGACGATATCCGGAGCGACATATATGTCGTTGCCTTCATGAGAAGGATTCGTGATGCCGAGGGATGTGAGATGCTGCACTGCCCGGGTTGCGTCATCGGACGTAAGCCGGGCTTCCTCTATCAACGATCTTACTGCCAGTGCGCCGTGGTGGAACAGCAGATCGAAGACGCGCATCGTGCCGTCGGTCGCCTCTGAGGTGGTGAGCAGTCTGCTATGCGTGTCATAGAGCATTGTGAGTTTCCTGGCACTGTCGATTGTTGTGTGGGCTGAATCGGCCAATCCGTAGAGGTACCATGTGAGCCACTTCTCCCATTCTCCGGTGGCGCACGTGTCGAGCATTCGCCGCTGGAGATTCGCGCGGTTCCGTTCGAGGAGATGCCCCAGAAATGGAAGGGGTTCGCCAACGAGGCCAAGATGCACCAGTAGTACTGAGGCCATGAGTGCCCCTGTAGCGTCGTTCATGTCAAGAAATGGATGGATAACCAGAAACTGGTAGTGCGCAAGTGCGAGGCGCGCAAGGGCCGGAGAGTTGTTCTTGCGATGAAGATAGTGTTCCCAGTTGTCCAGAAGTTCGTGCATTTCCATTGGAGGCGGTGGCACGAAGAGGGCGTCTGATAGCGTACAACCAGGGTGCCCGACCCAGTTCTGCGACCGACGGAACCGGCCGGGCGTACTGCGCTGGTTGGCCGTATCGTTGAAGAGTATGCAGTGCAGTTCCCGGATGAGTCTCAGGCTGAATGGTAGGTCGTGGAGCCGGTTCCGGGCGTATTCAAATGCAGCCACATAGTTTGAAGCCAGCCGGCTGGCTCGACTGACGTGTACTCCTGTCATATCGGCGCAGAGGAACTCCCGGAGCGGAAAGTGGCCAAACTCCGATCGAGCTGCGGCGACGGCATCAGCTCTCAGAAGCAGGGGCATGAAGTGTTCACATCCGGCTTGGAGATAGCCGGACAGCTCACCTACCGCAAGGCTGGCCCTCTCGAGTGCACGTGCGTCACCATCGGCCCAGGTGACGACTGGAGGTAGCGGGTCAGGTACGAAAGCATCGTACTCCCTTCTTGTGCGAATTATCCTTCCACATGGTGAGGCGCTGAACCGATTGCTATCCATGACACTGTGATTCTGTTGATAACCCGCCTTGCTGATGCTAGCCGACTCTGGACCGGCTGGCAAATTCCTGCGATTATGGCGAGATCTCTGACAGCAGAGTAAACCACCAACAGGCTTTGCACGTTGTGAATTGCAGACAGTGCGGGAACTGGCTATACTCGGTGCCGATCGTACTGGTTGAGTAGATGAATGTGGAGGTGTGGAGATGAAGAAACAGTTAGTATTTGCCGGCCTGATGGTCGGCCTTCTAGTCGCATTGACGGGGTGTGCATACATCCTGGCACCGTTCAATCAACCCCCGACAGCCTACATAACTTCGATATCGCCTGCTGAGGTTACCGAAGGTGAGACGGTAGAGTTCAGTGGCTACGGCACTGATGTGGATGGGGAGGTTGTAGGTTACCGTTGGCGGTCTGACCTCGATGGGGAGTTAAGTCGAGCCCCCAGTTTCCAGACGGACGCGCTTTCTGTTGGTGAGCATACGATTTACTTCAGCGTGCAGGACAATGCCGGTGCGTGGTCTGAGGAGGTAACCGGCACGGTAACGGTACTTCCTGAAGTTACGGCTCCTGTCAGGATCAATTCATTTTCGGCTTCGCTCTCGACTATTACCGCGAGCGATAGTGTGACGTTGTCGTGGAACGTTTCCAACGCGACGACGGTCACTATTGATCAGGGCATCGGCTCAGTGCCGCCTGTAGGGTCTGTGGTGGTAAGCCCCGGAGTCACAACTACCTACAGACTTACTGCAATAGGTGGCGGGGTCACCGTGACAGCTGACGTTACCATAAATGTGCTTGTCACTACGCCGGATCTTGAGATTGTGTTCTTCGAGGCGGATCCCGAAGCAGTGCAATCTGGACAGTCCACTACCCTGAGTTGGGAAACCACCGGAGCCACCCAGGTCCAGTTGTTTCCGCTGTTCGGTGCTGTTGACACGACAGGGAGTGTGAATGTGACGGTAGAGGGAGAGCAGACGTATATCTTCACACTCGTTGCAACGGACGGAGAGGAGACGGTCACGGCGCAGGTTACAGTTGTCAGCTACCTGACAATGCCCACCAGTCACACAGTAACGCTGATTGCCAATATTTCGGAAAGTGGTTACGTTCGAAGTACCGGAGTGCCGTGGGCCAACTACATCTATGTTGGTGATGATACCAATAACATCGGGCTTCAGGGATTCGTCAGTTTCGACATCTCTGATGTACCTGGCGATGCGATGATAACCAACGTCGTGGTGGATCTGAGTAACAGGCAGAGCACATACGGAACGCCATTCGCCGATCTTGGATGTTTGAGAGCGTATGTGCAGGATTACGGTGAGTTGGATGGAGGGGATTACTTCACCGGCGTGGCCACCGGAGCGATCGGCCGTTGGTGCAGCCAGGCTGAGATAGATACTCCCGGCGGAGGCGACACCGGGGGTTTCCAGGATGCACTACAGGACAAGATCGGAGAGGACAGATTTCAGATACGACTTCAGTTCAACGAGATGACGACGGATGGTGACAATCAGAACGACCTCGTCCGCTGGTATGGGGATAAACTTCCGCAACTGGTTGTGACGTATTACTCTTACGAGTAGAAATCTGCCTTGAGAATCGTTCGAAGCGGACCTGCAGTGGGGCGCTGCCACGCGCCCCATTCTGGTTTCCGCGAGACTCAGTGCCGATGACCGATGGTATACTAGCCGCAGTTGTTGATGAGGAGGAGCACCCTGCATGAGAGTGGCAATAATTGGCATCGGTGGAGTCGGGGGATATTATGGCGGCAGGCTCGCCCACCAGTTCTCTCCGGGAAGCGATCACGAGATACTGTTCTTCTGCAGGGGAGCCCATAAGGAGGCCATCAGGCGTGATGGACTCAAGCTGTTTGCACGTGACGGCGATCTGATAGCACACCCGGCGCTGGCCACCGATAATGCCATTGCGCTGGGCATTGTAGACGTTGCCCTGTTCGCCGTCAAAGGGTACAGTCAACCTGATGTCGCGAGGTTGATACGCCCCGCTATCGGCCCCTCGACAGTGGTGATACCGTTGGGAAATGGTGTCGATAACGACGAAATACTGAAACGAGAGATTGGCTCCGGTGATGTGCTGAATGGCTGTGTCTATATCTCCAGCCATGCTGAAGCGCCCGGCGTAGTTGAGCAGACAGGTGGAAGTCGCAAGCTCTTCTTTGGCAGTCCTGAAGGTGCAATCGACCCCTATCGGCCGATCGAAGTGATGCTCAAGGCGGCCGGGATCGATGCCGAGCTTAGTGACAACATCGTGCGTCAAGTCTGGGCGAAATTCATCTTCATAGATGCTATCTCAGGAGTTACCAGCCTTCACGGTGTTACCATCGGGACAGTTCTTGCAAGTCCGGAATTGAAGGAGTTGCTTGCCGGTTTGATGCGTGAGGTGGAAACGCTGGCTGACGACCTGAGGGTGGGGTTGCCTTCCGGGATAATCGAGCAGGCCATCGAGAGGGCCGGGGCATTTCCGCCTGACACGAAGACCTCAATGCAGCTCGACGTAGAGAAGGGAAATCCCACGGAGTTGGACACCATGCTCGGATATGTGGTCCGGAAGGGAAAGGAACTGGGCATTTCGACGCCTCGCCATGTGGAAGTGTACGAGGCACTCTCGAAGAAGGTCCGGTAGGATAGCCTTTTACAAACCACCGACTCTTTCGTCGACGCAGGTATCTATGGAGGAGTGTCAGCCTTTGAGTGAGATTCGGCGGAGGGTAGAGCACCTTCTGAAGACGGAGGGGATCGGTGGCCTGGTTGCTGGCGCCGGCCGGTTCCTGCGGCAAAAAGGTCGTGCGGCCTTCCTTGCCGAGCGCTACCATGTGTTCGAGTTCGAAACTGAGTGTAATGACACTGACATGTGCCGTCCCGGTATCGAGGGGCTTGAGGTAGTGGTGTTCGAACACCAAGAGGAGGTAGAGCGGCTCATTGCAGAGGGGGGGTATGAGGTGCCGGTGTTTCACCCGTCGTTTCGAAGCGTATGGCTGCAGCGTGGGGGAGTCGCGTTTCTCGCATTTGTCGATCGGCAACCGGCTCATATTGCCTGGGTGGCATTATCCCCCGAAGCGAGAGGTTGTTGCGACGGGCTGAACTACAGGGTTGACTTCGATCGGGGAGAGGCTTGTTGGGGAGGCTCATACACGTGGCCTCGTTTTCGCAATCGTGGCATCTACAGGTACATGTGTGGATTCAGACTGAAGTATATGCAAAAACACGGATTCTCTAGATGTCGTGATGCGGTTCGGGTTGGCAACATCGCCTCGTTGCGGGGACAGTTGCGCTGGACCCCGATGCTGTGCGCAACCGGATGGTTCGTACGCTTGCCGAAGTGGTCGAGATGGATAGAACGCCCGGCCACGTGTGGTTATCCCTCACCTGCTGTGTCCTCAGACTCGAACTGAGTATGAATCTGGTCGGAGCACGCACATGACACACATGGGCACGTTGTCAGCTTTGGCGCGCCAATCCATGGTGATCATCAGGAAAGAGGGTCCGGTTCAATTCCTGAGGAGCGTGAGTGCTTTCATCGGTTATCTGGGCAGCCGTATCGCATGTCGCGAGAAGTACTATCTCTACGAACACTCGATTGTTCCGCGTGATTGCGAGCAGTACGTTCCTAGGCTTGATTCATGGGAACTCCGGATCATTCATTCGAACGAAGAGGCGGATACAGTCGCCGTTGAAGGATTCGAGGATTTGAGAGAACGGTTTGTGTCTGCACCTCGCAGGTTTGATCGCGGTGCCGTAGCCTTCTGTGTCTTCGCGGGCAGGGAACTCGCTCATGTGGGATGGCTTGCGTTGGACGCGTCCGGTAAGGGGGCTGTAAACGCACTTCCCTACGATGTTGCCTTCGAGGACGGACAGGCATGTACAGGTCTGACCTACACGATGCCGAGATTCCGCGGCCTGGGTCTCATGCAATACGGATACTACGAGCGCTTCGAGTATCTGAGATCCCGTGGGTTTGCAAGTTCCCGGAATGCGGTTGAGATCTCCAACGTGGCTTCTCAGAAGGCTCATGCCCGATTCAATCCGTTGATCTACGGCGTGGGCCACTTCAGAAAGTTCTTGTGGTGGCAGTCCTGGCGGGTTGAGCCATTACCTGAAGGACCCTGTAGAGGCCGCCCTCCTCCCTTTTCAGTAAAGGATAATGAGACGGGAAGACAGTAGTGATGACGGCATGACCGGGCGGGTGAGGATACTCACCACCATCGAAGAGATAGATCGTGTAGCCGGTCTCTGGCGGTCTCTCTGGTCTCGATGCGAAGGGCTGCGGACTCCGTTCCTCTCGTACGAATTTGTCTGCGTGTGGGTTAGGCACTATGGTCAGGGACGGCATCTGCATATACTTCTCGTTGAAGATGACGAAACCGTTATCGGCATCATGCCACTTGTCTGGATGACGTACCGCATCGGTCCATTAACACGTGAGGCGCTGGAAACGATCGGGAGTGAGAGTCGTAATCTCGTGGCCCTTATTGCTCCTGGCGCTGAGTCGACGGCAGCCCGTTTGATTGCCGACCACCTCAAACGCTCAGTTCTTCGCGAGAGCCGGTGCCTGAGGTTGTCACTGGTGCCATCCACTCAGGTGTTTCCGTCCGAACTGGGGAAAGCGCTTCGGTCTTCGTCAGCGGATATTGCGGTAGCTTCCAAGCCCGTCAGTTTCGCACCGTACGCGCCTCTGCCGGCACAATGGCGGGATTTCGAGCGGCGGTTGGGTCGGAGAAGGCGCGAAGCCCTTGCCAGGGCGCAGCGCAGGTTGGATCTGGCACGTAAGCATGTGCACGTCAGAAGCGTGGGTGGTGATGAGATCGAGGCCGCGATGGCAGACCTCTTTCATTTGCACCAGCAGCGTTGGAAAGGCGTCCGTATCAGGGGGCTGTTCGAGGACGAAGACAGTCGGGCATTTCACCTCGACTTTGCACGAGCGTTCTCGCGTCTCGGATGGCTCGATATCTCGATGATGGAGATAGACGGGAAGGTTGGGTCGGTAAGTCTCATCGTCCTGCTGGATGGAGTTGTCTATCTGCTGAGATCAGGAAGGAACACATCATTTGCGGAATACAGTATCGGCCATCTACACGATCTCTCGCTGTTTCGGAAGTGGATACACAACAGGCTGGTAGAGGTGGATTTCCTGCGAGGAGCGGAGCCGTATAAGTTCTACTGGACTCGCAACTACCGGACGTACGTTGAAATCATTGCTGTCAAGGCACGATGGACCGCTCCGTTGAGCCTATTCTATACCCGCACTTGGCTTGCTTTCGCACGGTTTCTGTCGCACCGACATCCCCCCCGCGAGATCATTGCATATCTGCGTACTAAGCACTTCAACAACCGCGAATTACGCAGGATGGGAATCAGGCTGCAGCCATGAGGGACGGTGAGTTGCTGCGAAAGCAGTCGGGTGTTGTTTGATCAATGACAGACAATATCTCATAGAGAGTCGTAGTACTCACGTATTCCCGTAAGCCTGCATAGCGACTGTTCGGCTGACTTTCACTGGATAAACATGCCGAGCCGGATCGATTGTTGCCCTGGTGACTGACAGCAAGCGTCTCACAGGAATCGGCTGTCTCCCTTTCCGTATGCGGGTCCGCGGAGCCTGATCGAATCGCATGGATTCAGTGCACCGGTTTGACTGCTCTTGCGGCTACGAAGAGTCCTGTGAGATACCTGGTTTTGAGACACTCCAATCGGTTTGCGGCGCTCAGAGCCTGGCGAGCCCACTCATCACATCGTCCTGGAGTGATGCGGCGCATCACGCGAAGTCCCACCTTGGTGAGAAACCTGGGATAGTGGAATACCGCGGTGGTTTCGGTTACGTTGAGTCCGGCGTTGCTCAAGGCCTTCGTGAGTTCTCCCCTGGAAAGTGATTTCCCGATGAAATATGGCTGGCGCCCGGACCTCAGCCAGAGTTGGAAGAGAGGATTGCTCAGGTTCTCCGGGTTATCGAGTGAGAGTATCAGGACGCCGCCAGGACGAAGCACGCGTGACAGTTCTCGAATCGCAATGCAGATCTCATCTTTCGTGTGGAAGTGGTCCAGGGTGGAGTCAGATACGATGAGATCGAAGGAATCGTCGGCAAATGGGATGGACCTCACATCTGCTGTCGCGTAGCTGGTATTGCAATGGCCAAGTGCCACGGCGTTCTCTCGTGCCTTGAGACTCAGTACGGAGGAAATATCGATGCATACCGGCTGAGCATCATGATGGATGTGCCACGAGAACGCTCTTTCAGGCCACGTCGCGTCGGCAAACGCGTCTGTCATGAGCACCCGTGGCCTGGCAAACAGTGGGGCCCATTTGCGTATCAGTTCCAGATTCACATCGCGGATATGTGCCGCCAGCGCGGAGTCCATGTACCGACCGCCGCGGTATCGTTCGGCCGTCCGCTGCCATCTGCTGCCATCCGCTTCCATCAGTGTCCGTACGCCTGCATATTGCGACGCCGACCGTAGGCGCCATTGCCCGGCAGGAGATTCAGTCTATTCCTGAGTTCGCCAGAGGACATCAATTCCCGTTCGTGCGAATGTGCCAGTGTGTGAATCCGATGCAGCATATCGGTATTCCGAGCCAGTTTCGTGCGATTCTGGTCGTACCATATCTGATCTTCAAGGCCGACGCGAACCCCGCCGCCCATTGCGATGGCGACCGAGTTCATGGGCAACTGGGCGTCTCCGATACCCGCAAGGCTCCAGTACGAGTCGGGAGGCAGGTCCCGGATCATTATCCCGGCATGAAGCAGGTCGGCCTGTGTACAGGCGATGTTGCCCAGGAGCAGATTGAAGTAATGTGGTGCTTCGAGAAGCCCCTTGGCTTCGAGATACTTCGCGTAATTGATCATTCCGGCGTCGAACGCCTCGAGCTCAGGCAGGATCTCCCGCTCTCGCATCTCAGCCGCGAGTCGCTGAATCATGTCCGGGGCATTTATACTGGCCTGCCTGTTGAAGTTGATCGAACTCAGAGTGAGGCTACCCATGTCGGGCTTGGCCCATCCGTCAAGGTCCAAAGGCTCAGCCCGTTTCTCGAACTCCTGAAAGGTACGTCCGCTGAGGGATACCGCGATGATGAGTTCCGGGGCGAAACGGCGAACTGCGGTGAGTATCCGCTCGTAAACTGATGCATGGTAGGTAGGCTCTCCTGACGTGTCATCACGTGCATGTACGTGAACCATGGTGATCCCTATTTCCACCGCGCGATGTATGTCCTCGACGATCTCGGACGGACTGACCGGCACATGCGCGGTCATCTCCTTGGTCGGCAACATGCCGGTGGGGGTGAAGTTGATTATGAGCGGATTGTCCGGTGATCGCATGAAGTCGTGTGACCTGCTTCGATTTAGTTCAACCCCTCGTACTCTATGCTGACCTCTTCAGACCGAGGCCCCAACTCGCCGCCTGAGGAGATGACGGCGACCTGGTAGAAATACCGCATGGTTGGGTATCTCTCCGTAGTACGTACCTCATCATCGACGTACTGTACGGCAATGGTGAGGGCCTGTAACTCGTACTCTGTCTTTTCTCCCGGTGACGCACCGATGCCCTGCTCTGCTCGGAAGATTACGTATCCCTCGACGCGCTGGTCTGTGCTTTGCTCCCATGACACGATGAGCGTATCACCGAACTGGTTATCGTCAGGGGCGTAAGGCCCGCGTTCAACTGTCACATTCTCAGGAACTGGTAGTGGCTTGTCTGCCTGCGTGCAGGCTAACGATGAGGTCAGCAGGGCGACAAGTGCCAGTGCGATTATTGCCCTGACAACAGCGGGTTTGTGCGTCATTTCTATTTTACTCCGGCGAAGGAGTGGATGTCACTGCCATGCAGACCTGACAAGTGGTGAGCAACCATCATTATAACGTACAGCAGCATGCAAGGGTGAGTGGATACACGAATGTCAGGCAGGTTGAAACGGACCTGCACTACTTCCAGATATCACGAATTCGTCCAGCGATATCATTCGTGGGATCGGCAGTAAACGAGGGCCCCAGGATTTCAGGTGTCCGGCCGGCCGCGCGTTCTTCCATTGTTGTGGCGACTGTGCGTGTGAGAAAGCGGCAACACTGTGAGTAGATATGCCTTTCAGTAACGCCCGGAGTTCTGCCGTAGAAACGTAACGGCCAAAGCACATAGAGGAAGTCACGGGCCCTGGTCATCGCGACGTAGGTCAGGCGCAGCTCCTCGTCGATCTCCTCTTTGCTGCCGGTGGACATGTCTGAGGGCAGACAACCATCTGCTGCATGGATCAGGTAGACGACATCCCATTCGAGCCCCTTGGCAGAGTGAATGGTTGAGAGCACCAGCCAGTCCTCGTCCTTGAGTGGCGCTCCTGCGACGTCTGCCGTGGAAAGGGGTGGATCCAGAATGAGATCATCCAGAAATGACTGAAGTGAATCGTATCGTGTTGCGAGCTGCGTAAGATGATCCAGATCCTCCTGACGTGGCTGGGGATTCTCGTAGTTTTGTCTGAGGAGTGGTACATAGAAGGCCACCACTCGTTCGATGGTGGTGGCGGCCGGATCGGTTCGAATCGGCATGACCTCCGTCAACAGAGTTGTAAGGCGAGCGATCTCAGTACGGGCGGCGGGCGGTGCATGAAAAGAACCGATTGATATCGGCTCGAATCCGTGGCGGGCGACGTGGTTGATGGCTTGAGTTGCAGTGAGGGGGCCAATGCCACTGATCAGCTGCAGGACACGAAACCAGGCCACCTCGTCGTGGGGGTTCTGAATGAGGCGAAGAAGGCTTATCATGTCCTTGACATGTGCCGCTTCCAGAAAGCGAAGGCCTCCGTATTTTCGGAACGGGATGTTACGACCTGTCAATATGAGTTCAAGAGATGCCGAGTGTGAAGCGGCTCGAAATAAGACTGCCTGGCGCCGTAGTGGTATGCCCTGCTCGTAGTGTTCGAGAACGAGCCTGACCACTTCCTCATCTTCATCACTCTCATTGCCGCACGTGATCAGCTGCGGCTTCTGACCGTCACCGCGAGCGGTCCACAGGTCTTTTGAGAAGCGCTCGTAAGCCTGTGCGATAACACGATTTGTGGTCTCAAGTATGGGTTGAAGCGAACGGTAGTTCTGATCGAGAGTCACTATCGTAGTTCCGGGAAATTCCTGCGCGAAGTCCAGCATGTTGCGTACAGTTGCAGCTCTGAACCCATAGATGCTTTGCGCATCATCGCCCACCGCCATTATGTTGTGGTTGCTGCTACGCAGTCTTCTGAGTATTCCCGCCTGGATGCGATTCGTGTCCTGATACTCATCCACCAGTATATGGTCGAATCTGTCTCCTAGTGCGCGTTCCACCTGCGGATCTTCGAGGAAATAGTAGAGATACAGCAGCAGGTCATCGTAATCCAGTACGTTTTGTTTCTGTTTTCGGTCGACGTAGGACTTGAACAGGCTCGTCAGGTCAGCCTCCCACTCCAGACACCAGGGGTAGTGTCTAGTGAGGACCTGCCGCAGATCCTCCGAGGAGTTGACTTTCCGAGAGTAGATATCCATACAAATTGACTTCTGCGGGAAGCGCCGGCCCTTGCGCACAAGCCCTAGCTCGTTGCGCACGACGTTCAGGAAGTCCTCGGCGTCGGTGCGGTCTATGACCGAGAATCCCGCTGCAAGTCCTGCTGGGCGGGCATACATCCGCAGTACGCGATTAGCGAAGGAGTGGAAAGTGCCGCCCCAGACGCGCCGAGTGGTCTGCGATTGGTTGATGGTGTGATCGGCTGCTCGCTTCAGCATTTCTTCGGCGGCGCGGCGCGTGAACGTGAGCAGCAGGATTCGTTCCGGCATCACTCCTTGTGAAATGAGGTATGCCACACGGTATGCCAGAGTTCTCGTCTTGCCGCTGCCCGCACCTGCCACGACCAGTAGCGGCCCGTTGCCGTGGGTCACAGCCTCCCGTTGGCGAGCGTTGAGTTCTTCAATCCAGGCGAGAGCTTGCATGGTTTTCAGTGTATGGTCAGCAACCGGCGTGGATTCTCAACCATCAATGCGTGAATCTGATCATCCGTTATTCCGTAGATGCGCATTAGCGGTGCTACCTGGCGAAGGAGATGGGCATAACCCCAGCCGCCATAGGCTACCAGCATAACCTTCATGCCGATGTCGTGAGAGAGCAGAATTTGAGACAGGTATCCACGATCGATCAGATCGGCTATCTCTTTGATGCGGCCCAGGTCGTTTGGCATGTCCGGCAGCTTACCCTCGGCAAGGGCAACCCGGGCAGGATAGTAGCCCTCGAAACCGAAAAGGTCGTATTCAATGAAGCAGCCAGCCTCCAGAAGACTGAGCCTGGTCTCAAGCGAGTAGCCGCACCGATCCATATGGTTGATGACCACTCTGCTTAAGTCGGCATCGGCGGCTTTCAGTACATCGAGTATTTCCAGTGGGGCGCCGTCATTCCTGCCCGGATGTACGGTAAGTGCGGCACCGGTCAGAGTCTGCGCCATGGCACCCGCCCTCAGTCCTTTGGCTTCGTTTGGGCTAAGCGGCCAGGAGCAACCGAGTTCTCCGATAATGCCGGCTCGGATCCCAGTATCCATTACCCCGAACGTGAAGTCGTTCACAATCTCGCCGGCAAGTGCCTCATCGCCAATGGAGGCAATATGATCTCTGGTTGCCGGGCTGTCCGCGTAATACCCGGAGCCCATCACTACATGCAGTCCTGTAGCCCGCGAAATGCGGGCGAGCGCTCGTGCATCGCGGCCGATTCCACGATTAGTCTGGTCCACAATCGTGCGGCCTCCTTCAAGCTTGAATAACATGGCCTCTTTGATGGCAAGCTCTACGTTGTCCAGTATCTGATTGTCGAGGCTGTCTTTTGTGTGGTAGCGGACCCATGAGAGATTCTCAAGGGATACCGGTTGATACGCGAGAGCCCTCTCGCTCAGACTCTCCGGTTCAACAAAATATACTCCTCCGAGAGTCTGGTCGATGAGGAAGTGTTCATGCGGAAGCGTAATACCCAGTTCTTCAGGTTCAATAACCCCAAGTACCGTCTGGATCTTGTGTGCTGATCGTGTTTCTGACATGTCTCGCCCCTTTCGTGCTGCGACTCAGCGATGACTGTGAGTATACTACGCCATGTATGTGACGTCGGACTCCGTAATTCCCTGTATGACGGATCGCTGGAATCACGCTGTTGACTTGTGTCTTGCCCTCTCTTATTCTTGGCGGCATGCTGTACGATGGCCTTTAGAGGAATGAGTCAGGCATCGTGACCATCGTGGCATAAGAAGGGGGTGCCCCATGACGATTCGAATAACGACTCTTGTCGAGAATACCGCAGGCCGGGTAAGGGTGCTCGCTGAATGGGGATTGTGCATGCTGGTGGAGACCGATGATTGCGTGATCCTGTCGGATGCTGGCGCGAGTGAGGCAGCGGCACGGAATGCGCAGGTGCTTGATGTTTCGCTGATCGGGGTTAACGTTGTGGTGTTCAGTCATGGACACTTTGATCACACGGGAGGGCTTCCTGCGTTACTGCCACTAATGCAAAAGCCTGTGGATATCGTTGCACATCACCGCATATGGGATCACAAGTATGCATATCACCCCGGAAAAAGGGGGTGTGGCCATGATGTGGATTCCGATTATGAATACATAGGCATACCGTATGAGCGACAGGAGGCCGAGAAGTTGGGTGCCCGGTTTGTGCTTGGCTCTGAGCCTGTCTGGTTGAGCGACACTGTCGTCACGAGTGGGGAGGTGACGATGCAGACGGAGTACGAGGACATTGATTCGAAGCTGATGATTATGGAGAAAGGAGAGTACAGGCCCGATGACCTTCCGGATGATCAGTCGATCTTCATTAAGACCGAGAAAGGACTTGTCGCCGTATTGGGATGTGCTCACCGAGGGCTTATCAATCACTTGCTGCGTGGACAGGAACTGATCGGGTCCGAGCGGGTACACGCGATAGTTGGGGGGACCCATCTCATGACTGCATCACAGGACCGCATCGCCAAGACAATACGGCAATTGCGGCAGATGGATGTACAGGTCATCGCGGCATCGCACTGCACCGGGCTGCTCGCGGCCTGTGCGCTGGAGAGAGAGTTGGGTGAATCCTTTGTCTTTAATAACGCGGGAACCTGTCTCACCTTCTGACACTGAGACTAATGCAGGTCTCAGTGGTTGTCCATCCTTCTTGATTGTGTTCGATATGGCTGGTCTCCCACGGTGATCCCTGACTGACTACTCCTCGGGAGTCAGCGGCCCGCACGGAAGATACAGCCGAACTTGTTTCCGCACTTGTCCGGTTCGACATGGCAAGGCGTACATAGCATGTGTGCATGACTGATGTGGTCAACGCAGTATCAGGACGGTACATCCCTTCGGTGCAGGAGCGGTTTCTGGCCGGTATGGTCTCGAACATGCTGGACCGACATTCTACGCTCAGGGATGGATGCTGAGGGAGGAAGAGGTTCTGGGCAGTCTTTATCCTGCATGCAGACCGTATGCGGCCCAAGTACTTGCGAGCGGGATCATACATGCTAGAGGATGTGGAGAGACAGCGAAGAAGCAAGACCGTCCATCCTGACGGGGCTCGACTAACTTGTTGATATGAGTTGGATCGACACATGTTCGCCAACTTGAATAGTGGCATAGCCTCTGTTTGCGGGCCCCGGGTTCACCATGAGTGTTCCGTCAACGGTATCATTAAACGGTACATGGGAGTGTCCGAAGACAATCAAATCCGGATTCTCCGGGAAAAGTGCTCGAACCCTCTCGGCGATGCCTGCGGGCGCTCCCGAACCGTGAGCAACCCCGACAGTTTTTCCGTTGACGGTGACTATTTGGCGGTGAGGCAGACGTGCTTTCAGTTCAGCCGAATCCATATTCCCCGAGACCGCTATCACCTGTCCCTGTTGCTTCAATTCTTCCAGGAGAGACAATTCGGTATGGTCTCCGGCGTGAACAATGAGATCCGCCTGCTGGAGCACTTCTCGAAGCGGCACCGGCAGATCGTTGACCGTCGTTGTATGCGAATCCGAAAGTGCGATGATCGAGACACTCATATGTACCCCCTCCTCTACTGGAATATGGCCTGGAATCTTCGGAGTCTACCGTACCGTAGGTCATGGTGTCGCGGCAAGTCGTATCGACACGAAAGTCCGAAGACGGTTATCATGTTGATTCGGGACGGATCGTCCATGGGAGGTGTCGTGAAATCGCATACTGATTATCTATGGTTTAACACGCAGCATGAGCATGAGTACATCAACATCACCCGAGACGTGGACGTGATTGTTAAGACGAGTGGCATCCAGGAGGGGTTTGTTCTTGTCTCCGCGATGCATATTACGGCCGCTGTGTACGTCAACGATGCCGAGGCGGGGCTGATAGCCGATATCGAAGAATGGCTTGAGACGCTCGCACCATTTCGCTCCGATTACCGCCACCACCGAACCGGAGAGACTAATGGTGACGCTCATCTCAAGAGTCTCATCCTGCATCATGAGGTTATCGTTCCGATCACCGAAGGGAAACTCGATCTGGGGCCGTGGCAGCAAGTCTATTACGCGGAGTTTGACGGCCGACGGAAGAAGCGGGTGGTGGTGAAAGCCATCGGTGAGTGAAATCCTTCATATCTTTCAGGCAGGCTGGTATGAACGCCGGTTGTTGCCCGAAATAAGGAGAACGCTATGAGACAGACAGTGAGCATTGTCCAGATTGAGAATTGTGAGATTGATCGAGCTGTGCGCGATGCAGTAGAAATGGCAGGTGGTTTGTCCAATATCGTGAAGGGGGATTCGAAGGTCGTCGTAAAACCAAATCTGGCCCGGCTCGCTTCTTCGGGCAGCGGTGTGATAACCGATGCGCGTGTGACTGAGGCAGTCACCAGACTTGTTCTGGATCTGAATCCCACGTCTGTGATTATTGCCGAGGGAACTGCAGTTGGCTACGACGACAAAGCGCTGAGCACCGAGCAGGTGTTCGATCTGAGCGGCACCCGTGGGGTGGCGCTCACATTGGGTGTTCCGTGCGTGAATCTGAACATCGACGAACCAGTGCCGGTGGAGGTGGTTGAGCCGAGAGCTATGGACCGAGTACTGATAGCGAGGACCATAGTGGAGAGTGATGTGGTCATCAGCGTGCCGGTGCTCAAGACGCATAACCGTACTAACGCCACAATATCTCTGAAGAATATGTATGGTGCCCTGCCGGGCACGGAGAAACGCGCCGGCCATATGCTGGGGATTAACCAGTCCCTCTTGGACGTCATCTCTGTTCTTCGCCCATCGTATACAGTAATCGATGCTCTAGTGGCGATGGAGGGCCTCTGGCGAACACCGGAAGATGCCCGTATCATGGGACTCATTCTTGCTGGTCAGGATGCAGTCGCTTCGGATGTTGTCGGATGTGCCCTGATGGGCATCGACCCGGACTCCGTCTTCTATCTGCGGGAACTCACTTCCCGCGACGGCGAGGTGCGCGGGCTTTCCGATATTGAAGTGGTTGGAGAATCGATCGAGACTCATGCTCGACCGTTCCGCACCGCCTTCGAGGCGTTCATGGATCAGTATCCTGAAGTCCGGGTGGTGAGCGGGCCATCGTTCTGCAGCGGTTGCGTCGCTGAGCTTGTGACGGCGCTCCGCTATTTGCACGAGTCCGGATATGGCGAGCGGGCGAAAGGACTTACGATAGTAGTCGGAGTGCCCGAGGAATCCGAGATATCCGGAAAATGTGCAGTGATTGGCGCATGCAGTGACGAACAGGCGGGTGACATAGCGATGGCCTCGGGGTGTCCGCCGGCAGAGGATGACGTTGTAATCGCCCTGTGTGAAGCGTGTGATGCTGATCCCTCACTGGTGCTGTCGGTTCGTGATGAGAATCGACGCCAGATGTGGGAGTCGACTAGTGATCTGATCAGAGGGTGATAGCGGGATCCAAGCTGGTGCTGAGTGCGGATGCCGAAAGTGCTTTAGGCCGACAGGGCGTGTCGTCGGAGAAGGACTTGTTTTCGCAGTCTTCCTCTCGTTATTGGTAGCGGCAACAGAAGCAAGGAAGGGGCCGGTGACCTGTGTTGTTCGGATCTAGCGTAGAGAGCTGTCCAATCCAGGAAGGGAGGTGACAGGCAACTGCAGGAACGTGCATTACCGGGTCACGTCGGTGGAGGGAGAAAGCATCGATTCCGGAGGGGCCCCCGAACACTCGGGATCAACTACCCGGTTCAGCGTTCTGATTGTCGATGCAGAGTTGTTCGTGCTGCTTTGCCTATACATCGCGCCACAGAGTTGTGAGCCCCATCGCATCAGTCAGAGAAGCTCTCGGAGCAAAAACTGGAAAAACACTAGACGCTGTAAACGCCCTGTTCAGGGTGTAGCGGCCTCGCGTGTCTTCGAAGACTTTGTACTCCTGGCACGACGCCTCCCGCAATTTTCAGGCATTACAGATAGCGCTGCTCGATGCGTTGCACTACGTCCTCGATCGAGTGGTAAACGAGATCCAGTTCTGCATCCGTAATCGTGAGAGGCAAGTACATTGTGATGATGTTTCCGTACTGCGGGAACTGGCAGTTCAGCAGTACTTCATGCTCACGGCCAACCTCGCTCACAAATGCGGCAACCTCTCTTGGATCTGCGAACCGGGACTTCGTAGTCTTATCACTGACGAGTTCGACGCCTTGTATCGTGCCGGTCATCCTTACGTCGCCGACGACCGGCGACTGTGAAGCAAGTGTGCCGAGACGCGCCCGCATTATTCCCTCGATTTCTTGTGCCCGTGAGAGCAGGTCGTGATTCTCAATGTACGCAATGCCCGCGAGTCCTGCGGCAGCCAGATATCCGAGCCCGCCATAGGTGAACCCGTGGTGCAGGTTGCCGCTCTCAGCGAGAACTCGTCCCACCTGTTCGCTGACATGGGTAACGGCCAGTGCGCCACATCCCGCGGAAATAGACTTCCCGATGCACAGCATATCCGGGACTATGCCATGTTTCTCTGACTCAAACCAGTAGCCAGACTTCGCTACCCCTGTGATAATCTCATCGGCAATGAGCAGCACACCGTACTTGGTGCAGATATCCCTGATAGTCCGCATGTAGCCACTGGGGGGTGGTACAATTCCGAGTCCGGTATTAGTGTTCTCTGTAATGACGCATGCAATGGTGTCAGGGTCCTCGAATCGGATGACCGTTTCCAGTTCCCGGGCGCAAAACAGTTGGCAGTCTGGAAGACTCTTCTCGACGGGGCAGCGATAGCAGTGAGGAGCGTTGAATGATACGAATCCGGCCATTAGTGGTTCGTACGGAGAGCGACGGAACGTATGGCCGCTGGCGCTGATCATCGCAAGGCTCATTCCATGATAGTCACCCGGGACGCGATGCAGCACCTTGTACTTCCCGCCTTTTCCCAGGGCTTTCCAGTACTGGCGGGCGATCTTCAGGGCTCCCTCGGTGGCATCGGTGCCATTCGCGCTGAAGAGGCTGTACTTCAAGTCTCCCGGGGAAATAGAGGCAAGTTTCTCTCCAAGTCTCAGAAGTGGTGCCGTTGGGACGAATAGTGGGGTAGTTGATGGCATACGCGCCATCTCCGTCTTGAGTGCCTCCATAACTTCCGGGTGACCGAAGCCAAGATAGCATGCAGAAGCGCATGTCTCAGTATCGAAAAGGCGGTTTCCGTAGATGTCTATCGCATAGTGGCCATCGGCGGTCTCAATGATGGAGCCCGGCTTGCCGTAGAATCCGCTGTCCCTGCCAAATCCCGACACATAGTACTCTCGTGCAAGCGTAACCAGCTCCTCAGCTTCTTGTCTGGATGTCATAGCTCTCCCTTCAGGTCAGATGGCGAACCTTGATAGTGGGGCATTGCACGCGCCAGTCTGTACTGGAACTCAAGGTACTACAGCATGCGTGGCTACGCAACTCTGCTATTATTGGCGTTTCCGCAGTAGATGGAGCGAAGTGTTTCTTACACTGTCTCTTCATGTACTGGTATTATTGTCGCACAGGAGTTATGGCTCCTTGTCGTGAGGCTGTTCCGACCGGGTACATTCCGAGTTCCGAATGTGACATCGGCGAGAATACAAGTGAGGAGGGATTAGATGTACAGGAAGATGTTGGTACCCCTTGACACCTCGGAGTTTGCAGAGTGTGTATTGGTTCATGCAAAAGAGATGGCGACGGCTCACTCGATACCCGAAGTGGTCCTTCTTAGTGTGGTCGAGCCAGCTCGGTCAGTGGCTGTAGCATATCTGGGTGAAGAGTTCGCAAAGGATGCTCAGGAAACAAATGTACAGGGCTCTTCTCAATATCTGGAGCGAACAAAGAACGTGCTCGGCCTCATGAGTTCGAAGGTGACCACGGAAGTCCGTGTTGGACAGGCGGCTGAGGTAATCCTCGACTACATCGATGAAGCTGGCGTGGACGTGATGGTCCTGAGTTCCCATGGGAGATCTGGAGTGTCAAGATGGTTCCTTGGCAGCGTAGCTGAGAAACTGCTCCGCAACTCGCCTGTCCCGACCTTCCTCGTGCCGTCTCTGGCATGCAGGTTGCCGGCGTAGCTCGGGACGTAATCGACGGGATTCCGGTATAGTGGGGCAGGATTTGTCGTTGCTGCTCAGAATAATTGATCTGCGGCGCTCAGTATGTGGCGCATGGTTTTCATGCCAGACAGGTTCTGGGCGCCGCTCTTGCAAGTTTGATCTGAGCGTCACCGAAGGCCCAGGGCGTTGCTTCTATGGAATAATCGGCTGCTGAACCTGTTCTATCTGCATCTCCTCCATAGTCCCGGGCAGTTGTGGCCTCGCAGTCCTGTAAGTATGGTTGTTCCAGCAATGACGGTCTGTTTGCTTATAGTGCCCGTCGCGTAGTCGCCGCCCTCGGATTTCGTGAGTCGAGCGCAGAGTGCTGCAGTACAGGCCACTACTGCCGATCGCCCGGGCATGCTGCCCTCATACAGGCCCAACTGTCCTTCGCGCGCGATCCTTACTCCTGCTGTGATCGTTCGTCCTTCAAGACAGACGGCGAAAGCTGGTCAGCCGGAGTGATGCTCCGGCGCATCCTGGGACTTGAATGCTGCTGACCTGTGATTGTTCAATCCTGCTATAATCTGCGCTGCTGGCGCGTGCCTGAAGTGTTCTTTTTGGGCCGTATCTGTATATACTGGCTGCACTGTTATTCAGTAACGAAGTCTTCGTTCGTGAGGTGGTTCCGACCGGGTACATTCGGAGTCTCGAATGTGACGCGGCGAGAATACTAGTGAGGAGGGATTGAATGTATAGAAAGATGTTGGTACCTCTCGACACCTCGGAGTTCGCCGAGTGTGTGTTAGTTCACGTTAAGGAGATGGCGACGGCTTACTCGATCCCGGAAGTGGTCCTTCTTACAGTCACAGAACCTCAGTATGCCTCGTCAGAGGCGTTTCTTGCAGAGCAGGTTCTCGAGGAGGCCGATAAGCAGGCTGTGAACAGTGCCTATGAATACCTGGAACGAATGAAGAATTCGTTGGGACCGATTTCGTCAAAGGTGACCACCGCCGTTGAGGTTGGGAGACCTGCGAATGGGATCCTCGATTATATCGAGAAGAGCGATGTCGACGTCGTGATTCTGAGTTCCCATGGACGGTCGGGGCCTTCGAGGTGGTTGCTCGGCAGTGTCGCTGAAAAACTCGTCAGAAATTCACCCGTCCCGGTCTTCCTCGTGCCCTCTCTCGCATGCAGACTTTCGTCGTAGCAGCGGAGACTATCGGGAAATGACCCTTTCAGGGTGGGTGGGGGGCGCAGGTGTCAACAAGTATAGCTGGTGCGCGACGTGCAGGAGTTGGTTCTCCGTTCACCGGAAAGCACATCCTGGGCGTCGCGTTTCCTTATCCTGACGCCGGTCCAGCCCACGCCGATACTCTCGAACACTATTTCCTGCGGCTTACCTACGCGCTATGCCATCTTTCGTTCTTGGGAGAGCGTGCATTCGGCTATTTCAGCGTACTCCTCCCGGAAGTGAGAGATGCGGTACGGCGGCTCGCAACGCGATACGAGGCAATGGGCTACGTGCAGATCGTGTTCGAGAGTCTGCTGGTATCAGAAATGACAAGACTCACAGAGGCCTCGGAGCTGGCCGCAAGAGAAAGTAACCCGGCAGCCCTTACGGTTGTGGGTCGTGAGATTGGTTCGGACGTCCTTCGGCGAGAGATAGCCAGACAAGAGCCCGGAGTGGTGGAGGTTACCCGTGCCGAGTTCATGCCGTATGGTGTGCAGTGGGACTACTGTGGTGTCGTACATGGGTGTAACGAGTCGGCCGCGGACCGACTCAACCCAAGGCTTCTCTAAGTCCGTCAGAGAGGTTGTCCTTATTGTCGTAGTGAGACATTGCTACCGGGTCTGGTAGGCAGTCAATTTCCAGTCAGTGTGGCGTGGAGGACAAGTGTGGACAAGAACACCCTGCTTGGTGTCATAGTGCTCATTCTCGGGCTCCTGGTTCTGCTGGTTCCCGCGTTTCTTCAGGTAGTCGTTGGTGTATTACTCATTATCGTCTCTCTACTCATAATTAGCGGGCGAAGCCGACTGCTCTGAACCGCCGCCGGGAGCCATACTGGCTGACACGCCTCAGTAGTGGCCGAATTGGCTTCAGTGGGCTGAATTGGTTCACACGCGCGGCACCCATGGCTGGTCCCGGGCTGATGCGGGACCAGCTTGATTTCAAACTCACTCTTCATGGGTCTGCAGTTCATGCAACAACGCCAATACCTTGGAATGAGAACTGATATTGTACTTCGCTCCAGTACTGCTTAATCCAATTTTGATGGACCACTGAGCTTCCGGGATTGCATTGAATGTATCCTCGTCGGTCCAATCGTCACCAACCGCCAGTACGAAGTCGTAATTACCTTCTGAGAGCCACTTTAGTGCGGCGCGGCCCTTGTTCACACCTGCGTTCTTCACTTCGACGACTTTGCTCCCCTCCAGGACCTGCAGGTTGAGGTTGGTAGTAAGACCTTCGAGGTGTGCGACAAGTTCACGGGCACGCAGTTCTCCAAGCCGGGAATCTGATCGACGGTATTGCCAGACAAGAGAGAAGTCCTTCTCCTCGACAAACGATCCGGGAGTCCTGTCGGCGTACACTTCCAGGATGGGACGGACTTCCTCTTTCCATTCAGCCGTGAGTGGTTCGATCATCTCCCACTCATTGCGGCCTCGTGGTTTCAGCCATACACCGTGCTCTGCCACCAGGTTGATCGGAAGCTCACTAAACCAGCCATCGAGGGATCCCCGGTCTCGTCCGCTGGTCAGGACAACCTCGTTCGCCGGCTCGCTCCCAAGAGAATACAAGAGATCAAGTACCTCCTGGGGCGGTATTGCCCTGGAAGGCCTGGAGGCAAACGAAACGAGCGTGCCGTCATAGTCGAGCAACAGGAGGCGTCGTTGCGCCTGCTGGTAAGTCTTAACCAGCTTCCTTCTCGCCTGCGCGCCCAGGATTCTCACTCCCATCTCCTCCTGCAGTTTGTGGGTGTCGAGCAGTGTATGAATGAAGTCCTCCGCCCAGCGCTGCACGTTGTAACGACGCAGGCGTCTCTGCATGATGCGGAGGCGTTCTGCCTGTTCGGCGTCCGACATCTCCAGTGCGTCTTGAAGGGCTGTGACTATATCATCGTCATTGTTCACGTTTATGGTCAGCGCCTCACCGAGTTCTTTGGCTGCCCCCGCGGTCTCGCTAAGGATCAGCACACCATTATCGTCCACTCGAGATGCGAGGTATTCCTTCGCAACCAGATTCATGCCATCACGCACAGGCGTTATCAGAGCAACTTCAGCGCGCCGATACAGAGCGACTAGTGACTGGAATGGAATGGAACGATATATGTACCAGATGGGTGTCCATCCAATAGTTCCGTGCTTGCCATTGATGGCGCCGACCATCTCATCTATCTGCCGCTTGAGCAGAGCGTACCGTGACACCATAGTGCGCGACGGGACGACGACCAGGACGAAGGTGAGCCTCTCGCGATACTGGGGATTCCTATCCAGAAACAGGCCGAAGGCCTCCAGCCTTCGCAGAATCCCCTTTGTGTAGTCGAGCCTGTCGACTGAGAGAATAACCCTGCGATCCCGGAAACTGCGGTTGAGTTTCTCGACTTCCTTGTCAACCTCGGGCTTGGTGGCGGTTTCCGCAAATCTCTCATAGTCGATACCCATCGGAAAGGCATCGACTCTAGAGAGCCTGTCTCCGGCGGTTATCTTCCCCATCCATGAGTCATACCCGAGCAGGAAGCGCGCACTGGCCAGGAAATGCCCGGCGTACTCCCATGTATGAAAACCGATGAGGTCAGCGCCAAGCATGCCATTCATCAGTGCTGTTCGCCACGGGAGAAGACGAAACAACTCGATAGATGGGAATGGTATATGCAGGAAGAAGCCTATCGTTGGGTCGGGCAACCGGTCGCGCAGCATTTGCGGTAGCAGCATGAGGTGAAAGTCGTGCACCCAGATAGTGTCGCCCTGCTCCCAGACTTCCACGATCGCATCGCAGAAGGTTCGGTTAGCGCGCTCGTAGGCCTGCCACGAGGACTCAGAGTACGAGGCGTACTGTGGAAAGTAGTGAAACAGCGGCCATATAGTAGTACTGCAGAACTTGCCATAGTACTCGTCTACCTCTTTCTGGGAAAGGAAGACGGGGTAACAGTTCTCCGTCAGCAGCTTCTGTTGGATATCATCCTTAATCGCCATGCCCTCTTTCCGGTCAATTCCCGGCCATCCGATCCAGAGTGCATTGTAACTGCGATAGAAAGACGAAAGTCCTGTAGCGAGCCCACCGGTACTCGGCTCGAATTGAAGTTGTCCACGTCTTCTATGGACGGTAACGGGGAGTCGGTTCGAGACCATCAGCAGTCGTCCCATTCGTCCTGTACCTCCCTTTATGCGGAACTGCCGCAGAGTCTGCACTTGGATTATACCTGTGCAGGTACTGCTTGGCCAACGCGCACCCGATTATCAGGGCGTGGCGGCCTTGCGGTGATTGACCCTCTCATCCTGATTGAATAGACTTGGTTGACATGAGTGCTGCTGACAGCGCAACCACTGTTCGTATTCTGCGGCAGCGACCGTTTGGCAGCCGAGTATTGCACGAAGGAGACACCGATGAAAGCCATCGTACTCTGCGCGGGAAAAGGTACCAGACTGCGTCCGCTCGCGTACTCGACACCTAAGCATCTCATTCCGCTCGGCAATAGGGAGATACTCTCGTATGTGCTGCTGCAGATTGCCGAGGCCGGTATTCGGGATGTAGGTATTGTCATATCTCCGGACAACGGAGCCCAGATACGCGGTGCAATAGGTAATGGCGAGAATCTGGACTTGGAGGTGCGCTATATTACTCAGGAGGTTCCCGGTGGACTGGCTCATGCTGTCAAAGTCTCGCGGGATTTCTTGGGTGACTCCGAATTCCTGATGTTCCTGGGTGATAACCTTATCGAGGGCGGCGTAGCACCGTTGTTGGCCGAATTCGCAGTGAGGAAGCCAGATGGTCTTGTTCTGCTCAAAGCAGTTGAAGATCCAAGACGTTTCGGTGTCGCAGAACTCGATGATCAGGGACGTGTCGTGCGACTCGTTGAGAAACCCAGTGAGCCGAAGAGCAACCTTGCGCTGGTAGGGGCATATCTGTTCACCCCAGAGGTTCACGATGCAATCGACCGTATCGGCCCTTCGTGGCGCGGTGAGCTGGAAATCACCGACGCCATTCAGAACCTTCTCGACATGGGGAAGATGGTCATCAGCTACGAGCTCAAGGGTTGGTGGCTGGATACCGGCACTAAAGACGATATCCTTGACGCAAACCGAGTACTTCTCAGTTCAGGATCAGCCGTGCAAGGGAACACTGTTGTCTCTGGTCTGGCTTCGTGCGAGATGGGAGTGTCTGGTGATGCAACCCTGTCTGGATGCGAGATCGTAGATCCTGTGTCTGTGGCGCAGGGGTGTTTGCTCGAGAACTGTCGTATTGGTCCGTATGTGAGCCTTGGAGCAGGCGTGACAATCGATGGGGCAACTATCACGAACTCCATTCTGATGGAAGGCACACACATCGTAGGTCCTCTGGTGGTCGAGGACAGCATCATCGGCTCGCGGTCACTGATACGCGGTGAAGGCAGCAACGTGGTTTTACGTCTCTTTCTCGACAATGACAGCAGCGTGGTACTAAGGTAATGCTGCTAGGCCAAGCCTGGAATCCACAGGTTACCTGCCAGCATTCATGGAGGTTCGATGAATAACGCTGACGCACCCCCATTACCGTTCCCGGATGGCACTGTCTACAGCGCGCCTTTGCAGCACCGGCCGTTCTCGTGTGCACCGCTCGAGCAATACATCCCTGTGGTGGGTATCGAAGAGGTGGATCGGCTTCGACGTGTCGCCGATGCGCTCGAAGGCGCTTCTGTGCTTGAGATGAACTCGAGTGCGAAGGGTGGGGGTGTCGCCGAGATGTTATTCAGCCAGATTCCCCTGATGGAGCAGCTCGGTCTTAGTGTGGAATGGCGGACCATCAGCGGTGCCCCTGAGTATTATGAGACAACCAAGGCGCTCCACAACCTCCTGCAGGGAAAGCGGGGTTCGTTCACACCGGAAATGGAGGGCACCTACCTCGAATCCATCGAACAATGTGCATTGGAACGCGCCGGAAGTTGCGGACATGATGTCGTGATAATTCACGATCCACAGCCCTTCGCTCTCGGACACTACCTCCGGTCTGACGATCAGGCATGGCTCTGGCGTTGTCACATCGACATCGACGAGGAAACGATCAGGCGAACGCCACGTCTCTGGGACTTTATGACCCGGTGGGCCGAGTACTACGATGGGACAATCTTCTCGGCGGTCCATTATGTGGTGTCCAAGTGGCCGATTGCGAAGCTCTTGATTCCACCGTTTATTGACCCATTTTCAGAGAAGAACAGGGAGCTTACCCGGGAAGAGATACGACTGGTGCTTGACAAACATGGGATCGACCCAGCTGTTCCCATCGTGGCACAAATTGGGCGTTACGATCGGTGGAAGGGGATCGATCGTACCATCAAGGCGTTCCGATTGGCACGCCAGGAAGAGAAATGTCAACTGATTATTGCGGGAGGGCTCGCAGAAGACGATCCGGAAGGCATACAGGTACTGAATGAGACTATCGAGGCCACCGCTGGAGAAGAAGATATCCGGGTCTTGAGTCTCTCACTTGATGATCGTCTCGCGAACTGGCATGAAGTGAACGCCCTGCAACGCGCTGCGTCCGTCATCATGCAACCCTCAACCAGAGAGGGTTTCGGTCTGGTGATTACCGAAGCGCTGTGGAAGGGCAAACCGGTTATTGGCTCAGATGCGGGAGCTATTCCGATGCAAATACGAAGCGGCACCACCGGGTTCTTCTATGGAGGCGCGGGAAATACGGCGAAGCGGCTGGTCTCTCTGCTGCGTGACCCGGACTTCGGGCGTGCAGTCGGTCACCACGGTCGCGAATACGTTCGTCAGCACTTCCTCATGCCGATGCGTGTAGCCGATTACCTCCAGGGCATGCAACTCGCGAGGAAAGGACTATTGCGGCACGAGGATTGCCGCGATTGCATTATCAGCTTCCATCCGTGGTACAAGCTGAGCAAGCGAGGTCGTGGCTGAGTACGATTATCTGCTCTGTTTGTTCACGGCTGCGAACCCTGGCGTTGAGCTATTCAGAAACGGACTCACGTGACTGTAGCTCGGCCTGATAATTCGCACAACACGCGGCAGGTTCCGGGAGAGTGACTATATGTACGACATCGAACGATTGAGACGGCAATCGAACTATCGCGAGGGCAAATGGTGGATGTCTCCCTTCAACCTTGTCCCCGAGGTGGAAGGCCCCTTTGCGGGGCGTTGCGTTACGTTGCACGATGTGACACTTCGTGATGGAGAGCAGTCGGTTGGTGTGGCGTACTCTCCGGAGGAACGCGTCGAGATAGCGCTCGCACTCGACGAGGTGTGTGTGCCGCGTATTGAAATAGGACTTCCACCCGTCTCGGAAGAAGTGCGTGAGGGAATGCGCCGAATCGCGTCACTCGGACTTAATGCGAAGCTGTATGGCTTCGCACGCACTCTAAGGTCCGACGTCGACATGGTGGTCGATTGCGGTCTTAATCGGGTTGTGCTGCAGCATATTATGAATCCGTATGCATGTGAGGGAGGGTACGGACTTGACCGGGAGAAGGTGAAGGATAGGATTGTTAAGGGAGTGGCCTACGCGAAGGAGAGAGGCCTTGAGACGGTGTTCCTGGGATGGGATCTGACAAGAGGCGATGACTGGGATTTTATCGAGGATATCTACAAAACTCTGGGGCGGGACGCAAGCCCCGATGGTATTGTGGTTGTCGACACCTTTGGTGTTGCGAACCCGCGTGCAGTGGGATTTCTCTTCCGCAAGCTGTCCGCCTTGTTGCCGCAAGTACCATTGGAGTTTCACACTCACAACGATATGGGTATGGCCAACGCATGCATCATCGAGGCGGTGGGTGCCGGATGTGGTGTAGTTCATACTGCGTTCAACGGCATTGGCGACCGTACCGGGAATGCCGCCACGGAGGAAGTGGCCCTCATGCTCGAACTGGGCCACAGAATGACGACCGGAATACAATTCGAGAGGCTCATGAATCTATCGCTCATGGTGGAGAACATCTGTCGGCGAATGGTTCCGTCAAATAAGCCTATAGTTGGCCGAGGGTTGTTCGACCTTGAGACGGGCATCGATGCTGACCTCCACCGGAAGCTTGCCGCTTCATCGTTTGACATCACCATGCAGGCATTCCATCCCTCACTGGTCGGACAAGAGCCGGTCCGTCTTGTGCTGGGCAAGAACAGCGGTACTGCAACGGTGGAGTTCTTCCTGGAAAAGCATGGCTTCAAGGCAAACGAGGAGCAGATTAAGGATCTCACCGACAGGGTCAAGTGGCAGGGGCGTATCCAGCACGCTCAGTTGACTGATGCGCAGTTCCTTGTGATCTGCAGAGATGTCCTCGGCTCGCGTTCGTAGTAGACCTGAATGGATCAGGCTAATATGACAGCGCGTGAATCCGCGTATAATAGGAATCGGCAAGCAAGAGATTTAAGGAGGAATGATATGGCTTACAACGTCGAGCGGCTCAAGGGCAAAGAGCATTTCGAGAATGGCAAGTGGTGGGTGTCACCGCTCAACTTCGAGCCCGAGGTTATCTCGGACTTCCGTGGCAAGACAGTTCAGATACATGATGTGACGCTGAGAGATGGAGAGCAGACGGTGGGAGTTGCGTTCTCGCCTGAGGAGAGAGTCGCCATAGCCGAAGCACTGAGTGGCATTGGTATACATCGTCTCGAGATAGGCATGCCGCCGGCGTCCCCCGAGATCCTTGAAGGCATGAAGCGCATCGTGAATCGCAATCTGAACTCGGAGATGGTCGGCTTCGTTCGTACCATCAAGAAGGATATCGATCTGGCCATCGATTCGGGTGTTAAGACCGCGATACTCGAGCATATCATGAATCCTTATGCCTGCGACGCTGCTTATGGCCTGTGCGTTGAGGATGTTCTCGAGCGACTTATAAGCACAACCAAATATGCGAATGAAAACAACCTGAAGACCATTTTTATGGGTTGGGACCTGACCCGCGGCGATGACTGGGATTTCGTGAAGGATGTTTACACGACACTGGCGAAGGAGACCAAGCTGGCGGGAATAGTAGCAGTTGATACCGTCGGCGTGGCTTCACCCCGGGCAGTGGGTTACCTGTTCCGCAAGCTGCGTGAGTGGGTACCGGATGTGCCCCTTGAGTTCCATACTCACAACGAATTCGGGCTTGCCAACGCCGGTGTACTGGAGGCCATCGCAAATGGTGCGAGTGTTATCCACACTGCATTCAACGGACTTGGTGACCGGACGGGCAATGTGGCGACCGAAGAGGTGATCATGATGCTCGAGTTGCTCGCGGGCATTAAGACCGGTATCCAATTGGACGGTATCACCAATGTATCTCTTACGGTTGAGAATATCTCGAGGCGCATGCTTGCCGGCAATAAACCAATCGTCGGTCGCGACTTGAACAAGCTGGAGACCGGCATCGCCGCCGACCTGCACCGCAAGTTCAAGGATGCAGGATTCGACGTCACGATTCAGGCATTCGTACCAGAGGTTGTAGGTATGGAGCCGTACCATCTTGTCATGGGAAAGAACAGCGGTGCAGCCACGATTGAGTACTACCTCGATGTCCATGGGATTAAGGCCACCGAGGAGCAGCTAAAGGATATTACGGATAGGGTCAAGTGGCAGGGCCGGGTGCAGCACACGTTGCTCACTGATGCTCAGTTCCTCAAGATCTGTCGCGATGTCATTGGCTCTTAGTCAGACTCTGTGATGCGATGACGTGGAATCCGCCCTCGCTTGCCGCAATAATCTCGAAGCAAGTTTTGGGCGGATTCCATTTATCAGAGGTATAGAGCAGCATCTTAATGAATGATGGTAGTTTGTTGCTGGCGTGGAAGTAATTGAGGCTTCCCTCTTTCTTCCCCTGGACAGGAGAATCGATAGGGTGCCCTTGAGGAGGTGGAACAGGAATGCCCGGGGTAAACGGCCGGCATGGTGGCGTCGTGGATAAGTGAAGTCAATATACAATGTCAGTCTATTTGAAGATGTGCCTCGGTGGGAGTGCAGTGATAGATTGCACTGGGTCGCGTCAAATTCTTGAGGTCCGAAACAGGTGGTATGCGTAACGTAGGACGGTGTCCTCGCTGTGGAGAGGAGCTTGGCTATGACGACAGCACCGATCTCTGGTGGTGTACAGGGGCGGAGTGCGACGTGGTGCTGCGGCGTGAAGCCATGCGTCACGCCCTCCGTGGACTGGTAGAGAAGAGAGCATCTGGTGTCCCTCGGGGAGTTGCTTCGTCGTCGCTCGAATACGATACCGACGGGATTGAGGAACAGCCGCGCCGCTTTCGCAAGATCTTGATCGGCATTGTGGTACTGGTGCTCATCGTGGCACTGATCGCCATGACGTTAGCACCAGTCCTTTGGCCGCAACGGCCATCGTTGGCTGTATCTCCTACCCAGTTGTTGTTTTCGGATGAGACCGGTACCGGAGTGATGCCGCAAGCACTGGCTATTCAGAACCAGGGCAAAGGTCGTCTTGAGTGGGAAGTGGCAACCGATGTGCCGTGGCTGATTCTTGAGCCATCGGGAGGTAATTTCGAGTCTGATCTGCAGATCGTCACGGTCAAAGCTGACATAACAGCCCTGCATGAAGGAACGCACTTTGCGATGTGCACGGTTGTTGCGGCGGGCGCGCATAACTCGCCGCAGGTGATTGCAGTACGGGTGCAGATTGATTCGCCGCCTGAAGCCAGGGCTATCAGAGAACTGCTCGGCGATGAGGTCGAGGTGTTCTACGGCGTACAGCCGCCCTATGTCTCGGGGCCGACTGGTGCCCCGATCGAGCTTATCAATAATGAGGACGCGGTTGATGTGTACTGGAACGACCTTATTGCGTTTCTCTCGCTGGATCCGACCGATGAAAGCCCTTACATCCAGGATGTGCACATGTGCGGAACCTTCGCCGAGCAGCTCCACAATAATGCCGAGGCAGCTGGCATCCGTGCCGCCTGGGTCTCGATCGATCTTAAGGGGCAGCACATAGGCCATGCTTTGAATGCATTCTTTACGCCAGACCGGGGACTTGTGTTCGTGGATTGCACTGGAGCACAAGAGACCGGTATTCTGGAGGCCGCCATCGATAGCATTGAATGCGATCACGATAAAATAGCCTACGTCAGGCCCGGAAAGGAGTACGGGCTCATTACACTGGACAGGGCAGAATCACCCGCCTATGAGTTCTATGTCGCATATTCTCAAGCGTGGATGGATTACCGGCAGGAAGTGGAGGCATTCAACCACCTTGCTTCCGAGTACAATGCTCTTGAGGCTGGCCGCTCGCTCGTCACCGGTGGTGAGGAGGCACGGTACGCCCAGAGACTGTACAGAGAACTCGAGGCGATGCGCGTCAGCCTTGAGATGCAGCAGGAACTGCTTGGTCCTTGTCGCTGGAGGTCGCTCGGTATCGTTGAACAGGTCAGGATATACTGGTAACGCACTCTGAAATGTTCGTGGAGGCGCCGCTGTGAGTTGGCTTCGGGGGAGGACGTTCAGCGTGGTGCAGGTCAGCGGGGCAGTCCCGATTCACATGATACTGCTGTCTGACACAGGCCGCATCCTGCGATAGAAACGTCGTAGACATCTGCGACCGCACTAAGTATCTCGAGCAGGTAATTTTCGCACGCTTTCTTGTCATGACCCGATGGCCCGATCGCGCCAGCCGGACACCTTGATATGCAGTCCCCGCATGAACCGCGTGACAGGTAGGTGCAGGCAGCTGTGTGTGACGTATGCACCCGTTCCGTCACTGGCAATGGCAGGTCCACCACAACACTGCCACAGCGCATAGCCTTTCCCACTGGTGTGAGGAAGCCATCGCACAGCCCGAAGGTCCCGAGACCCGCGGCGTATAGTGCGTGACGCTCGGACCATGTGGAGGAAGGCTCATCTGGAATGTCTTGCACTACTCGGAAATCAGTGGAGGTTACCGGAGCCACTGCGTTACCTCCCCGGTGCTTCACGTAGCGCTCCACTTCAGCACGGAGCTCGTTGTTGAATAACTCGCCATAGTGCCGGGTGTGCGCCCAACGTTGCGACGGCTTACGTGTCATCGCTGAGTTGCTTCTCTTCGTCGGCTCACTGATGGGCAGTACCCAGCAGAATACGCGTACGGTCGAAGTGGCGTCCGTGGCGTTCTCTATGCCTGCCCGTGCAAGGATATCGCGTGGTGTGTGGTGGTGTGGGCCGATAATGTGGCGATACTGTTCGAAGAGTGGGTCGTCGCCGTCGGCTACACCGATCAGTGGCGCATCGAAGATGTGACTTCCGTCGATCAGGGTGAGCCGGTTGCGCGGGCTGTCTCTCACTACAGATTCGACGAAGTTCGTGAGTGATTCAAGCAACGGGGCGTCATCGCGCATACATACACCTCTCGTGTGGTCAATCTCGGTCGTTTCGGCGCCACCCGGCGATATCATTGGCGCATATCATTCCAGACATCACGACGGATTCTATTCCGGCGCCGGGAAATGTGCAGGCGCCAGCGAAATAAAGGCCCTTGATTGGCGATCTGAAGTGAGGTCGTCGGCTGTCGACTGACTGATCAAAGCCGTAGAGTGCCCCTTCTGGTATCGATGTGTAGCTTTCCAGGGTGCGTGGAGTTGCTGCATCGAGGACTGCAACGCGGTCGGTCAGTCCAGGGATAACCTCAGCAGCTTTGCGCATCAGCAGCGCAGCGAATTGCCGCTTTCTGTCATCATAGTCACGCTCGTCATCCCGTGCTGGAAAATCACGGTATCCCATGGGAGCGATGAGTGTCAGGCTCGACCTGCCGCGTGGTGCAAGCTGAGGGTCGACGTTCGAGTTTATCAGCATCGTGAAATCACCGTCCACGTTCTGGATAAGTGAAGGGTATGAAGAGAGGTCATCTTCGATGCCTGCGTACACGATAAAGGCGGAACGTGACATGGGAATACTCTTGATGAAGTCGATATATAATCCCCCTACTTCAGTCGCTTCCACAAGCTGCAGTACGCAGGTGCGTGGATTCACATTGGCGACAACGACATGTGCCTGGTATAACTCCTCCCCGGAGCGGATACCGCGGACTTGCCTCTTCTCCGTGAGAATGCGATCGGCGCGGTAGTTGAGCAGAATAGTGCCGCCGTACGACTCCACTGCGGCCGCCAGAGTCTCGGCAAGAGCGCTTGGTCCGCCTGCAGGAAAATGACTCCCCTCGAGTTGTGGTCCTATGCACCCGATCAGTGCCCGTAGTCCCGGAGTTGCCTCTGGCTTCGTGCCATTCTGTCCCGATGAGGACCCTACGAGTGCCTTAAGGCTCTCATTCTCGAAGTGCTCGTCCAGCTTCTGCTTGAGAGTCTTGTCGAGCCAGTCGTACAATGCTGGATACTTGCGGGGCAGATTGGCGGCGGCCTCATCACCCATCAGACGCACCACGAGATGGTCCGGCAGCGGTGCATCGAACTGGCTGCTGTACTCGTGCAATTGATGGAACGCCTCCGCAGCCTCGCGGTAGAACGTATCAATGTGTTCCTTTTCTTCAGGATAGGCTCCGGCCAGAGATTCTGTTATTGACTGGATAACGGGACCGACATTCAGTATCTGGCCCTTGTGGACGTAAGCCCGGCTGTGACGCACGAATCGTCCCTCTGTCGACACGCCAAGCTCGGTGAGCATCCGTTGCACCGGACCATTGCTCCAGACCCCCGAGATACCTGTCACTCCAGCACTGAAGGCGTAGTCGCCTCGCCTGAGAGAGCGGCAGTACCCGCCGACCTGTGACTGCTGTTCCATCACGAGGACCTTGTAGCCCTGTTTCGCCAGGAGCGCGGCACAGGTAAGCCCACCTATCCCGGCGCCGATGATTGCCACGTCGTATTCAACTTGCTGTCGCCGTGTGGATGGCGCCAGTGGTACATGCCATTCAAACGGCCTGTACCGTTGCTTCACCAGGAAAGCAGGCCCCTTGCTCTGGAATACGATTGAGAAGACAAAGCCTGCAATCATCAATCCTATTGGCAGTGTGCCTGTAAGCGGGATTGTGGACAAGGTGACGATAATCCCGGTAACGAAGAATACGGCTGCCCAGACGCCCGTGATGATGCTGTGCAGAGCGATGAACGCCGGATTATCCCAGTATTTACGCGGGTATTCGTACCGTGCGGCGTCACCGGTGAACGGGCGACGTATAAGCATCGATATGAGGGCTACCGCCATAAGTGTTCCGAAGCTGATGGGTCCGGCATGTGTCACGAACAGGACTGTTTCGGTCGCATATGTGACAAGAGCGGCAACGGTGAAGAACAGGAAGGATGTGATATCCAGCAGTCGATAGGCTCTGGACCAGATCTGCTGAGCGAGCAGCCCGCAGGTGATGCCGAGCGCGATCAGGATGCCAGAAGGCTGTTGCACATCCGCCAGCAGCCAGTATGGGATCCACGGCAGGAAGGCGAGCGCAAGCATCAGCACTCCTATCGGGGTAATGCTGGTCTTCTGCGGATCGAGGTTTTCCTTGCGCTGCGGTGACATCGCGACTTATCCCCTCCGTGGACGCAAACCCGGGCGTGGCTTCACAGCCATACGTACTTGCCTGTGGCACATCTTGTCATGGGCCACTCGATTGGTCAATAGCCAAACCGTTTGGCTCCAGATTCGCGAGTACGCCACGTGTATTTCTCAGTGTATGCAGGACCAAAGTTCCCGCGCTCTCAGGCCACAAGCAGTCCCAGCTTTGCCATTATCTGGCGCA
>SKVJ01000070.1 GCA_007129495.1 Dehalococcoidia bacterium
CAAGATCAAGATGCTCAAGAGGACTTCATACGGGCTCAGAAACGTGGAGGTGTACCGAAGAAAGATGCTCCTGGCCTTTACCCCACTCCCTGCCGCTTTCCACACACTTTGACAAAGAGCCGGCATACCTGTATTGATACGGCGAAGTCACACAGAGTACCGCAAGGACAATGGCAGCGTCATTCGAATCACTATGAATCCTCCAGCCATACATCTTGTACCCTTTGACCCGGCGCAGGCCGTGAAAATACTTGACAAAACATCCGTTGCACACCTCCTGAGTCGATGGTACATTTAGCATAAGACGGGATGTGGAAGGAGGCATGCAATGCAGGAGATAGATGTTGGCCGAATATCCGACTTCTTTGCGAAACCGGTGGTGGCAGGAGTGGAGTTGCACGGCACCTTGAAGACGGGCGACCTGATCCGTATCAGGGGAGCGACGACCGACTTGGAGTTCATTCTAGCGTCTATGCAGATAGAGCATACGCCAGTCTCGGAAGCGAAGGATGGAGACCTCATCGGAATAAAGGTGCCGGACCGCGTACGACAGGGAGATCACGTATATAAGGTTACCGAATAGTTCGCATCAGGTTCGCGATTTCGATGGCGCTGAGCGCGGATTGAAATCCTCGATTGCCTTCTTTCGCTCCTGCCCGTTGAATCGCCTGCTCAAGCGTATCAGCAGTGATCACACCCTGCACCACGGGCATATTGGTATCTAGCGATATTTTCGCTATGCCTTTGTTCACTTCGGACGCTACGTAATCAAAGTGCGGCGTCCCACCGCGTATGACGGCTCCCAGGCAGATGATAGCGTCGTAGTCTCCAGTCTCAGCTAGTACCTTGGCAACCAGCGGTATTTCGAAGCTGCCGGGACACCAGGCCACATCCACGAATTCATCGGTTACCCCATGCCGCCTTAGTCCGTCTCTCGCCCCATCAAGAAGCCTGAGTGTAATCAGCTCATTAAAACGGGCGACCACTATTGCAAAACGGAGGCCTTCGCCAGTGAGCATCCCTTCAAACGACTTGGCCATTCTTCTCCTCCTCGTGAATACCAAGATGGTGTCCGAGTTTCTCTTGCTTCGTCCTCAAATACCGTTCATTATGTGCCGTGCACGGAATCAGCAGAGGGATGGTCTCCACAATCTCCAGACCATAGCTCTCGAGACCTATGACTTTCCGAGGATTGTTGGTAATGAGACGAATCTTATCGATCCCCAGGTTCACAAGTATCTGGGCACCAACACCGTAGTCGCGCAGATCAGCAGCAAAACCGAGTGCAAGGTTGGCGTCTACCGTATCCAGTCCCTGATCCTGCAATTCATACGCCTTCAGTTTGTTATGGAACCCAATGCCCCTGCCTTCCTGTCGCATATATAGCAACACTCCCCTGCCCTGCGCACTGATAATTTCCAGTGCATGTCCTATCTGTTCACCGCAGTCGCACCTGCAGCTTCCGAACACGTCTCCTGTCAGACATTCACTATGTACGCGTACCAGCACAGGCGCGCCGTCACGAACATCTCCCTGTACGAGCGCTACGTGCTCGTTGAGATCGACGCTGCTCTTGAATGCAATTGCCACGAAATCACCGTACGTAGTTGGCAATCGCGCCTCAGCAACTCGCCTCACGAGACTCTCGTGCCTATAACGGTACGCAATAAGGTCGCGGATCGTGATTATCTTGAGATCGTGTCTTTCAGCCACTTTCTCCAACTCGGGTAGACGAGCCATTGTGCCATCTTCATTCATTATCTCGCAGATCACGCCTGCGGGATACAACCCTGCCATGCGCGCCAGATCAACGATCGCTTCCGTATGACCAGCCCGTGCAAGAACACCACCCTCGCGCGCTCGAATCGGAAACACATGACCTGGGCGTGCGAGATCCCCCGGGGTTGACGTCGGTGTCAGCACAGTAGCGATAGTTCTAGCTCTATCCTCGGCCGATATCCCGGTGGAAACACCACGTTTCGCCTCGATAGATACCGTGAACGCCGTGCAGTTCTTGGATGTATTCTCCTGAACCATGAGCGGAATCGCCAACTCGTCGAGCCTGTCTCCGATTATGGGAAGGCAGACCAGACCGCGTCCCTCACGGGCCATGAAATTAATGACTTCAGGGGTAGCCTTCTCTGCCGCAATTGCGAGGTCTCCCTCGTTTTCACGATTTTCATCATCAACGATGATGACACAGCGACCCTTCCGTATATCTTCTAAAGCGTCTTCGATCCTTGAGAGCATACGTTATCTATTACCTTTTCAGTATCCGTGTTCTTGTAGCAGTCCCCAAGTGATGCCACGTCCTTCAGAGGCCATCTGCTGCAGTCGCTCAACGTACCGGGCAAGTACATCTGCTTCCAGATTTACCATGCTCCCCTGTTGTAGGGTACCAAGAGTGGTTTGCTTATAAGTATAGGAGACAAGAGATACTGCGAACGAATCGGATTCAAGGCCAGCCACAGTAAGGCTGACTCCGTCGACAGCCACTGATCCTTTCATAGCGACGTAGCGCATTATGTCAGGTTCCGATTGCACTACGACAATGATCGCCTCCTCTTCCCGAGTCAACGAAACCACTCTACCTACCCCATCCACATGCCCAAGTACGAAGTGTCCGCCCAATCGGGTACTGGGCGTCACCGCCCTCTCCAGATTCACCAAGGAACCGGCTATCAGTAATCCGAGATTAGTACGACGGAATGTCTCAGGCATGACATCGACCCGAAACGAATGCGAATCTACGTGCGATACAGTCAAGCAGACACCGCTGACCGCAATACTGTCACTCACCTTAGTGTTCGGGAGGATGAACTGAGATTGAACCGTCAGATGATGAGTGCCGAGCTCGCGGACCGTGCCGATTTCCTCGACTATGCCGCTGAACATAGGCCAATCGACGCCTTCTTCACATATCCACTTACTAGGACATTCTCAGCAAAATTCTTGATGGCAACTCTTTCCAGTGATAGCGCGTCGCCAATCGTTTGAGCACCGCTACCACCAACCGCCGTACGTCCCTGCGTCCCACCAATTATCATCGGAGCTACGAAGGCGAGCACTTTGTCCACCAAGCCGTGGTCGAAGGCGTAACCGAGAAGCTCACTTCCGCCCTCGAGCAATACTGTTGATACATGCCGGTCAGCCAGAATCTGCAAGACAGCCTCAAGATCCACAAATCCTTCGGAGCCCGGCACCACCAGAACCTCCGCTCCCACATCTTCCAGCTTGCGCTTCTTCTCCTCATCCACAGGCCTTGTCCACGCCACAAGGGTGCGACCCGGCTGAGCAAACACCTGCGCACCTATCGGTGCGCGTCCTCTGCCATCGATAATGATCCGAAGCGGCTGGCGGGACGTGTATCCGCTCTTACCGCCACACGCTCGTGCGGTCAGTTTGGGGTCATCAGTGATGACCGTATTAACTCCGACCATTATGGCATCAACGGTGTGTCGTATCCCATGCACGTAACACCTGGCCTGCTCATTGCTTATCCAGTGGGAGTCTCCACTCCTGGTGGCTATCTTGCCATCGAGACTCATCGCAAACTTGGCCACAACAAAAGGCAAGCCAGTCGCCATGTATTTCAGATACGCCTCATTGATCTCGCGCGCCTCAGCCTCATGCGCCCCAACAAACGTCTTAATGCCGGCGGCATTCAACTCGCTGAGACCGACACCAGAGACCAGTGGATTGGGATCAACCAAAGCGACATGCACTTCCGAAATACCCGCCTCGATAATGGTTCGTGTACACGGTGGAGTTCTTCCGAAGTGACAGCATGGCTCAAGAGTTACATACAGTGAGGCACCGCGAGCCTTCTCCCCGGACTGGGCCAATGCCACTGCTTCAGCATGAGGCCCTCCAATTGGCTGGGTGTAGCCCATCCCCACGACCTGCCCGTCCCTCACTACCACCGCACCTACCGCAGGATTCGGGCTTGAATACCCATTCGCGAGTCGCGCGAGCGACAGTGCGCATTCCATATGGTTGGACGAACGCATAGTTCTTTTCCTGCTTTCCCCCAAGAAATCCCACAGACCGCCACCGAACCCGTCTATCGTTTTCAATACAACCATATACCCGCCATGACAGGCAAGTCAAACCAAAGCAGATAGCCGGGCCGGCTAACAGACGCACAGTAGTCCATTCCCACAACCGCAGACCGAAGTACTGTCTGTCTCAAGAGGAAAGCTTGGAACTGACTGAGTCGACTTTCCCCTGCATCGTCAGCACCTTGTCACGCCTATCATCGATCTTCACCAACGTCAGTACGCGCGTAACCTTCTCGTCGAACGTGGCGTTATGAACCTCGCGTATAAGCGCCAAAATGTCATCCAATTCACCTTCAAGAATCGTGCCCATCGGCGTGAGCTGATGCTTGACACTCTGGTGTTTGCGAATAATTTGGTGCGCTCTGACAACATAGTCGCTGACAGACGGTCCTACTCCTGAAGGCACAACGGTAATCTCTGCTATCGCCATATCACTCCTTCAACGGGGCAAGCAGGTCACTTACCCTCACCGCCCCGATATCGATTCAGGGTCTCCATCATCGTCAGGTAATCCTTATCCGCCGACGTCTCCTTTTCGATCGCTGTCTGACCAGCCTTCTTATCATGTAACGCCGTCCCGGCGAGCCATAGCGTCAGTGCTTCCACCACGATATCGCGCACGGATCGCCCCTGCTCTACTGCTGCAATTCTTACTTCTTTTACCAGGGCAGGGTTACCCAGATCGACAGTTATGCGGGTGCTCTTTCCAGCCAATACTCTCTCCATTAGAAAGCAACAATTCAGCTTACCAATTATCGAAAGCAGTTCCAGTAGTCAGTGAGATAGCTGCGTACCTGCTGAACCACCTTCGCGGTATCATCAGCAACCAGATCCTGCACGAACCGATCCGGCACGGGAACGGGCTCCTCAACTTCCACCCCAAAGTTCGCTAATCCTCCAACCAGAGCAAGCCATGCAGAGGGCAATACCTGGATGTTGTAACCGGATCCAATAATATCGACTTCACAGCAACCGCACTCTTGCGTCAGGAGACGCACTTTCTCACCTATCAACTTGAAGCCTTCAATAGGCAAACCGAGATTTGTGAGCCCATCGGCGAAATGGGCATCGGAGCCGCCGTTTCGGATAATGACTTGAGGCTTGAATTCTTTAGCGACAGGCTCTACCACTTGCTCGAAGGCAATCCGATACGAGTCCACTCCTGCATATACAGGCATGGGAACATTGACCGTGAAGCCTTTCCCCTCACCCAGTCCAATGTCGTTGGCGAATCCAACACCAGGGTACAAAGTGGCCGGGTCCTGGTGTAGATCAACGAACAGGACTCGGGGATCAGAATAGAAGTACTCCGATGTGCCATTCCCCTGGTGTGCATCCGTATCCAGGATCATGATACGTTCCAACTCATATTCCTTCATGAGATACTTCGCCAGGAATGCGTTGTCATTATAGATGCAGAAGCCTTCACCGTAGTCAGGTTTGGCATGATGCAGGTTGCCCCCGATGGATATCAGTATCTCCTCGTGGTCTTCGATAATCAACGCAGCAGCTTTCTTCATCTGGCCAATCATCATTCGCGCAGCTTCCTCAAGCTTTCCGGGTCTTCCGCGCGGCAGATTATCCAATGAGTGGAATCTAGGAAACTCCATGCTACGCTCGTACGTTTCGCCCAAATTGGCTGCGCGAAAGTACTCTCGACTGAAGTCGATGTACGCTTGGCTGCAGATGAGCCGAAGGTCTTCCTCCGAGCATGTCTCAGCAGCGACGATGTGGTAGAGGCTACCTTCGGATACGTGTTCCCTCAAGACCTTTGGAAAGATCTCGTACCTGTCGCCACGGAATGGATGACCCACACCGAAATCGTACTCACGCAACTCTTCTCTATACAGGATACTCACCGTCATGCTGCCTCCTTTCGGTCAGCGGCGGAACTCGTGCCAGTGCTTCAGCCAACCATTCGAAGTCCCTTCTACGTCCGAAACGCCCGCCGTATGCGATGTCAAGACGACCGTAGTGCAAGGGAACGTCTCTCCCGGAATTGCAGCGGTGGCCCAAAGGAGCCCTCCGTTACCAAACATATTGCCCGATCGACGATTTGCTCGCGGTAAGGGATGAACTGCCCGCATTCCTACACACCCCGTGTTATCGCCTTCCAATTCGATAAGCAGGGACACTCTTCGCCTGCCGCGCCATGAGTAAGCATGCTATTGTAGCCGATTCGCGATGCCGGAACGCAACTCGGTTTGAAATAGGAATTGGCCACACACATGTCACGATGCAATCATTTCGTGTATGACGGATGAAGACTCTCAAGCGCGGATTCAATCTGGTCAAGTAACTGAGAGATGTTCCAACCGGTCGCTGCTGAAATCGACACAAAATCGGTGCGGGCGGAATCAAGTGGCTCGGGCAAGCTGACTACAGCATCATCAGTCTCCCCCCGCGTCAGGAGGTCCACTTTGTTCAATACTGTAACCACTGGCTTAGCGCCCAGGCCGATATCGTCCAGTATATGTTCGACAGACGAATGCTGCCTCGCCGCGTCCGGGTGCGTAATATCAACTATGTGGAGTAGCAGATCAGCCTCATCCAGTTCCTCAAGAGTTGTACGAAAGGCTGCCACAATCGATGGAGGCAGCTTGTTGATGAATCCTACGGTATCGGTCATCAGAATGGTCGTGCCGCCACGAAGACGAATCCGACGCGTTACCGGATCAAGAGTGGAGAACAACCGATCTTCCGCAGTAACTCCCGCCCGACTGAGCGTATTGAAGAGCGTGCTCTTGCCTGCATTGGTGTAGCCTACCAGTGCAACAAGCGGAATTCCCTCGCGGCGTCTCTTACTGCGATACACCTCTCTATGCCGGCGTACCGCCTCCAGGTCATTTCGTAGCCGCGCGATGCGCAGGCGAATAAGACGCCGGTCGGTTTCCAGCTGAGACTCACCGGGGCCTCTGGTGCCGACCCCACCACCAAGTCGTTCAAGGTGTTCCCATCGCCCAACGAGTCGCGGTAGTAGATACTGATGCTGAGCAAGCTCCACCTGTAGCTTGCCCTCACGCGTACGTGCCTGGTGAGCAAAGATATCCAGTATCAGCGCTGTGCGATCGATTACCCGCACATCCAATTCTTCTTCCAGTGTCACCTGTTGTCGCGGCGACAGCTCGTCATCAGCGATAACGAGGTCGTACCCCAGAGTTGTCTTGAGAGCAACCAGTTCTTTCAGTTTGCCACGACCGACATAGTGCGATCCTGACGGTGCCGCAAGCCGTTGAATCTGCTGTCCCACAACCTCAGCCCCGGCCGTCTCAGCGAGTCGCCGGAGTTCAGAAAGCGATTCCTCGGCAGGCCACCGGTGCTGAGAGGACCGGCGCTCCACGGCGATAAGCAACGCCCGCTCGCGCTCTGAATAGGTCGGGTGTATTTGTCCCTTTATCGCGAGCCTCCCGCCCATCTGGCAAGGCGCTTCACGCCTTCGTCCAACCTTTCGTCAGGCAACGTGATGGAAAATCGAATGTAGTCTGCACCACTCGCGCCATAACCAATACCCGGGGTGACCGCAATATGGACCTGCTCGAGCAATTCTCGAGTCAAGTCCACACAGGAGTATCCCTCGGGTACGCGGGCCCAAACATAGAAAGTGCCATCAGGCTCGCGGGCATACAAGCCCACTTCCTGCAGCACCTTCATGAGCTTGTCTCTGCGCCTCTGAAGAACTTGGTTGTGTTCTGTGACGATCTCCTGAGAACCGCGTAACGCCTGGACCGCTGCGAGTTGAATAGCTTGTGGAATTCCGGAATCGAGATTGGACTTCACGGTGAAGAGCGCACGAATCATTTCCCTGTTCCCCACAACCATGCCTACTCTCCAGCCGGTCATATGATAGGTCTTGGAGAGAGAATGAAACTCAACGCCGACGTCTTTTGCACCGGTTGCCTGCAGGAGACTGGGGGGCTTCCTGCCATCGAAGTAGACCTCAGTATATGGCGCATCGTGGCATATCGCGATATCGTGCATACGAGCGAACTCCACAGCCCTCTCAAAGAATTCAAGCGATGCGCCGGCGCCGGTCGGATTGTTGGGGTAGTTCAGCCACATCACACTTGACTTAGCGGCGATTGACCTTGGAATCGATTCAAGCCGCGGGAGGAAATCGTATTCTTCCATTAGCGGCATATAATAGGGTTCGCCACCAGCCATCATCGTTGCCATCGAATACACGGGATATCCCGGATCCGGCACAAGCACTATACTTCCCGACTCAACAAAGCAGAACGCAATATGGCCAATGCCTTCCTTTGACCCGATGAGCGGCAGCACTTCGGTATCCGGGTCAAGCTCGACGCCAAAGCGGTCTCTGTACCATTCAGCAATCGCTTCGTGTAACTCCGGCAAGCCTTCAGTCTCGGGATACCTGTGATTGGCGGGCACTCGAGCCTCATCGCACAATCGATCAATTATGTGCGAAGGCGTGGGCATATCAGGATCACCAATAGCAAACGTTACAATATCAATTCCCTTCGCTCGCATCTCGGCGATACGCCGGTTGATATCGACGAAAAGATAAGGGGGCAGTCGGTCTAGTCGTTTCGCAAACTGCATCGCGCTTCTCCTCTGGGTTCAATCTGGCCACTCGCCGACGAACACCTGCACTGCAGGTCCCCGCAATCGGACTTCAGCGTCGTCTCCATACCAGGTGATGTTCAAGGTACCTCCAGGTAAATGCACACGCACACAAGAATCGGAATACCCGAGCCGTTGCGCAGCTACGGAGATTGCGCACGCGCCGGAGCCACAGGCAAGGGTCTCTCCGGCCCCGCGTTCCCAGACACGTGCCTTGATATCACCACGGTTCAGAATCTGTGCAACTTCGAAATTCACGCGCGCAGGGAAGATGGGATGCATCTCCACGGCTGGTCCGATAATCGATAGCGGATAGTCATCGACGTCGCCCTTCACGAAGGTAACGGCGTGAGGATTCCCCATAGATACGAGACTTAGCGGAATCACACAATCTCCCACCGTCAGGTCCAGTCCCAGTATCGACTCAGGTTCTGCATCAACAAGGACAGGAATCTGACGCGGCGCAAATCGGGGGGCACCCATACTTACCTCCACCTCATGAACATACCTATCAGATCCTACGAACACTTCTGCCTCGCGTATTCCTCCAAGGGTATCAATCGGAAAACGTCTATTGAGCGTAAGTCCATGGTCAACAGCATACTTCGCGAAGCAACGGAGGCCATTGCCACATGCCTCTGACTCAGAGCCGTCCGGATTGAACATCCGCATACTGAGGGCAGATTCCCGCCCCTTGACAACCAGTATGAGGCCGTCTGAGCCGACGCCGTATCGGCGATGACACACGTCTCTGGCAAAATCTGCCCAACGGAGATCAAGCGCACGTGCATCGACCACTACGAAGTCATTCCCTGCGCCATGATACTTTGTGAATCTCATTCGGATAGTCCCTGGATCATAACGATAGCCTGCTCTATTGCTTTCTCATATTCTTCACAATCGAGCCATTCTATACGTGTATCGGACGGCCGAAACCAAGAACGCTGCCTCCGTATGAGCCTGTGTGTCTCGCGCTTCACACGTGACACGGTCGTCTGCAAGTCACACCTGCCATTGACGTAGTCCGCCATCTCCCTGTAACCGATGCTTGACATGGAAGGCAATGAAGGACTATACCCTTTCTCAAGCAGTAACTTCACCTCACCGGGGAAGCCTTCACGTATCATTCTATCAATTCGGCGCTCCGCCCTGGCAACCAGAAGCGGTCGATCCAGCTTGAGGCCGATCACTACAGTATTCTGAGCGATACCCTGACGCCTTCGCAAGAGGGCAGAGGGACGTGTGTCCGTCGCCCGATGTAATTCCAGTGCCCGTATCACACGCCGGACGTTCGTTGCCTGAATCCTGCGGGCAGCCTCATCATCCACGCCAGCCAGTCTGGCGTGGAGCGCTGCGGCGCCATGTGTCGCCGCGTACTCCTCCATATCCCTCCTAAACGAAGGATCCGGAGGAACCTCAGGAAGCTGCCACTCCTCGACCAGGGACCACACGTATTGGCCCGTCCCGCCCACGACAATCGGGGTTCGATAGCGTTCAACCACAGCACGCCTTGCGCTCCGTGCCAGCTCCAGATACACGGCGAGTGAGAATTCCTGGTCGGGATCGACGACATCAAACACGTGATGCGGCACACGTTCGCGGGCTTCCGGTGAAGGCTTGCTCGTACCGATGTCCATATACCGGTAGACCTGACGGCTATCGGCATTGATGATTTCCACCGGCAGGCGTTCGGCAAGTCGCAGCGCAAATTCGCTCTTGCCGACAGCAGTGGGACCTACGAGCGCGACCAAAGCACCAAGTCGCTCAACGGTTTGGTGACTAGTCACGCCCCAGTAGCTTCCGCCGCTTGCCAGGGGCCTAGCGGAGGCCCTCCGTACTTCGTAAAACTATATCGGAGAACTCGCCCGGCCTGAGGCTGGCTCCGCCGACCAATGTTCCGTCTATCTCCGCCTGACCCACAAACGCTTCGACGTTGTCGGCAGATACACTTCCACCGTACAGGATTCTGATACTGCCAGCCAGCTGCACACCCCAAGCTTCAGCAATAAGCGCACGTATACGGGCTACCGTCTCGTTTACGCTTTCGGGATTGGCGGACTTGCCCGTGCCAATCGCCCACACAGGCTCATATGCAACAACGAGAGCATTCGTGGGTTTCACAGTCTGAAGCACTGTCATCATCTGGCGCTCAAGCACCTTTGAAGTGAGATCCTGCTCAAACTCCTCAAGGGTTTCGCCGACGCACAGTATGGGAGTAATACCGTGCTGTATCAGTGCAACGACCTTCTTAGTCACTATCTCGTCGTTATCGCCAAACAATCTGCGCCGTTCCGAGTGTCCGACAATGACGTACTCACAGAGCCCCGCGAGCATCGCAGCAGATACTGCACCGGTATAAGCACCTGAATCTTCGTAAAAGGCATCCTGCGCACCAAGCCGGATAGATGTGCCAAGCAGCACGTCCTTCACTGCCTGCAATGCCAGGAAAGTAGGACACAAGGCCACTTCCCCACTCGTCAATGAATTCAGGCTTTGACGCAGTGATGTCGAAAGCTGCACAGCCTCATCGATAGTGCAGTTCATTTTCCAGTTACCAGCCGTGAGTATGGTTCTCATAGCAGCGCGCCTCCTGCACCGAAAAGCCACGAATCATTGTCAGTCAGGATTGTCAAGCGCTTCAACCCCTGGAAGAGTTCCCTTCTCCAACAATTCAAGCGTTGCTCCACCACCTGTCGACACATGCGTGACCAGTTCTCCAACCCCCATCTCCTGCACGGCGTCGACGCTTGACCCCCCTCCAATTACCGAAGCCGCATCAAGCCCGGCAAGGTAATTGATAAGACACCGCGTCCCGAGAGAAAATTGCGGGACCTCATAGATACCCATAGGCCCATTCCACAGTACTGTCCTGCAGAACTCAAGTTTCTCGAAGAAGTATTCAATCGTCTTAGGTCCAATGTCCACAATCATACAATCAGCAGGCACACCGGTGACTTGAACTACCCTGGTTCGAGTTCCAGCTTTCGCTTCTTTCGCCACAAGTAGATCGATAGGCAAGAGCAAGGGGATGCGGCTGCCATCAGATTCACGCATAATGGTCCGACACTCATCGATCATCCCGTCCTCAACTAATGATTGCCCTATATCGAGACCGCGTGCCTTCAAGAACGTTGCCGCCAATCCACCACCGACCAACACGAGATCCACTCGCTGAAGCATGTTCCTGATTATGCCGATCTTGTCGCTCACTTTCGCTCCCCCGAATACGCACGCGAATGGGTGCTTGGGGGACACGAGCAGCCCACCAAGAGAATTCAGCTCCTTCTCCATGAGTAGTCCGGCCACGGAGGGCAGGTGGTGGGTGATCCCTTCCGTTGAGGCGTGAGCGCGATGCGCAGTACCAAATGCATCATTGACATACATATCGGCGAGCGATGCCAATTGTTTGGAGAAAGCTGAGTCATTATTCTCTTCCTCGGGATGGAACCGAAGGTTCTCCAGCAGCAGTACGTCACCATCCTGTAGTGCCGCAGCAGCACCTTCCGGCTCTTCTCCAATACAATCGGACACATATTTGATACTGGCCCCCAGCAACTCGCTCAACCGGTCTGCGACCGGCTGCAGGCGCATATCTTCAACGACTTTGCCTTTAGGCCGACCGAAATGAGAGGCCAGAATTACACGAGCTCCTCTCTCGCGCAGGTTGCGGACGGTGGGCAACACAGCTTGAATCCGAGTATCGTCGGTTATTACTCCCGATTTGTCTACTGGAACGTTGAAGTCCGCCCGTACGAACACTCTTTTGCCCGCAACATCCAGATCCCGAATTGTTTTCTTCATGAACCGTTCACCTCCTCCACATACCCGGAGCTGACATCTCACAGCCGGCTCCGGCAGACATCCAACGAATGGTAGGTAAGGCGCGGCGATACTGTCAACTGTACGTCTCTGACTAATTTGCTCCGAACACGAGAGTCGAATATAATTAGCAGCTTGAAAGGGCGAGTGCTAAGCATCGGAGGCGATTGATGAACTGTTCTGCATGTGGCAGTCCTCTCCAGTTTGACCGTATCGTATTTCATTGTTCCTGTGGAGCGTACGTTCACGCCTACTGTTTCGACAAACACATAGTTGAGGCACACCGACCAGAGTTCGACGAGGGTTATGCCGACTTGAATGGGGAGTTTCACCCGAAGCACAAACCTGTCGCACCTCCACCGGAATTGCCTGGCATTGAGGTTAAGACGTCAAGCGAAGATCAGGATCAAGACGAACAAGGAGAGGTCGTAACTGTGGACCTCGTTCCAGACGAGGCGTTGCTGGAGGAGTCAACGGGTGAGGGTGTTGATACAGAAGCGGATGAAGACAGGTGATCAGTCGGCTGGAGCCATGCTCATCACGTGCAGGAGGATAGTAGGTGCCCATCTACACATACAAGTGTGATTTCTGCAAATGTGACTTCGAGCTGAGGCAAAGCTTCAAAGACAAGCCCGCAGCTTCGTGTCCTGAGTGCGGAGAGAATGCGCGGCGGGTGTTCTGTCCGGTCCCTATCGTTTTCAAGGGACCTGGCTTCTATACGACTGACTCGAGAGGTGCCTCGGCGACCGCCTCCAAGGACAGCGACTAGGCCGCGGCTTCCGTATTAACTGCCGATTCTCGACAATCACCTGCATGCTAAACTGTTTACACGTCCCTGTAGCTCAGCAGGATAGAGCGGCTGCCTTCTAAGCAGCGGGTCGTGGGTTCGAATCCCTCCAGGGACGCCATACAGCCTCTTCTTGGACTCGGAGCACCCACCTCCTTGGCAGAGGAGAGTTCATTTCCCTTGCAGCCTAGCGCG
>SKVJ01000026.1 GCA_007129495.1 Dehalococcoidia bacterium
ACTGCCGTCCTGAAGGACCACACGTCGGACCACTGGGAGCGGTACGCCTCGCCGGACTCGGCAAAGCGCGCGCGCACTCTCCAGAAGTACTCGGTGTTCGGCGACAGCACATCCTTCGGTACCACGATGGACGGGAAGCACGGGTCGGATGGCATGTAGAAGGTCCATGCCGGTTCGCAACCGATCGCCTCCAGCACTCCGTCGCAGCCCGTGTGAGTGTTGAATCTGCTGCCGGTCCACACCGTGGAGGCCTCCATCGATGAAACCGTCCACACCTTGTGCGTGAAGCCTGAGTCGAGTGAGATCTCGATGTCATACTCGCAGGCATCACAGACGCGATCCCACTCGAGGACGAGCTGTTCGCTCACGCAATCCTCACAGTCGTCCGCGGAAATGACCTTGCCGTCCGCCACCCCGATGAGCGCCGGGCCACTCTTTGCGAAGCAGTCGGTGAATTGCCATAGCCTGCCGATGTCTCCGTCGGTCAAATGGGTGAAGCAGTCGTTCCAGCCTCCATAGTATGGGTTGACGTCGATGGACCAGATCGTCGTGTCGGTATCGACGCTGAGGCAACCGCAGATCGCGAGGCTGGACGGCTGATTGGCGAAATCTGCGTTCTCCCACAAGTCATTGAAAAGGAAATCCCACTCAAGCGCATCGCAGCACAACTCCGCCGCCGGGTTGAGCAGGCGAGCGACGCCGCTACTGGCGCAGTCCGGACTGCCGCTGTAAGCCACATACACCACTCCCCCGGTGGAGGCGTCTGTTGCCGGGTTGCCGTCCGGGTTGGAGACAACGATGCCCCAGTAGTCGAGGCCCGGACAGGCATCGATACGCTCGAAGGCCGCTGCAGCGACAGTGGTGCGATAGATGCCCGATGCTGGGCCTGCGACGGCGGCATAGATGTAGCCGTTGTCTGCGAAGTATGAATCGAATGCGAGGTGCACCTCACCTTCACCTATGTTGTCAAGTATGGCGAACGTAGCTCCGGCGTCCTGCGAATAGGAAACCGTGCCCGTATCGCCGCCCACAAGCACCCAGTCTCCCCGCGAGACGATCGTGTGGGCTCTCTCGCCGGGCTGATCAGCAACCCGTGAGTCCACGGGAGCAGTCCAGCGACGGCCGCTGTTGCCGGATTTTGTGACGCGGCCGTTCGCATCAAGAACATAGATTGTTGTGTGGTCCAACGCGGAGATATCGACGATGGTGTCGACGGGTGTTCGACGGTGGTCCCATGCACAGAGGCCACCGAACGTGGCATGGTAGATGGAATGCGTGTGGAGGTCGGCCATATAGAGTGTAACCACTTCGCCCCCGGCTGTTGGGGTTGCATCCAGCACAGCCCACTCGGCGCCATCCATGTAGTCACCCCGGAGGCTGCCGTGCCATATGCGCAGCCACGTGTCGCCGCCATCCTGGCTTCGCCACACGCTGTTGCAGTCGCAGCATTGGCCGTGATCAGGGAGGTTGATGGTAACGATAACCACATCGCTGCACTCGCCCGCCAGAGCAACATCTGCAATGTGGTCGATATCCGTGTCTATGAGTCCCGTCTGGTTCCAACACGCGCCGAAATCGTTGGAGACGGAGAACGCGCTCTCGTCGCTGCGGACGCAGCCAGCGTCCGCCCTGAAGCTGTTGCCCTGTGTGCTGGCGTACGCGTGGCGGCCGTCGGTGTTGAATGCCACCCGGGCATTGAACTGGCCGGATGGCGGCTTCGCTGCGCGGTCCCAATTGTCCGGACAGCACGGGTCTCTGCCTATAGGAGTATCGGTATAGAGGACGGTGACACCACGGCAACAGTCGAAAGTAGGAACACCCAATTCGTACCAGCCGAGATGGTCGGCCGACGTCCATTCTTCCGGGAAGGCAAGGCCGACCATGGCGTCGCCTGTCATTTTGATGGAGCCATGGTAGGCGACGCTCGAGACGAACGGGTTGCCATCCTGGTGCAGCAGCTCGAATGTTGGCGCCATGCTCTGCATCAGGAACAGGAAACCGCCCTCATCTACGGGAGTCCCCAGGTCCGGCGGAACCACCGAACCGTTGACGGATACAAGAGATACCATGTCCACGTGGAAGGCTCCGGTGAAGTCGTAGGGCAGGGCGATGTCGGAGGCCATTCTCAAGAACGGCGACGCGAAGAACGTTACCCACGTGCCGGCGACGAAGTACGTTGAGCCGAACAGCGGCAGCGGTCCCACTCTGAATGTGGAAGGGAATGCCTCGAAGTCCGCCGCATTGTTCCAGGCATTGAGGCTGTTCCACTCGCCCGCGAAGTAGTGGAACGCAGGGTAGAAGCCGTCACCCTCACCTACGGGATCGGACACAGGGGCCGAGGCCAGCGAGGGATCGAAGCCGAGGCCGAGGGCTACCCCGACTATGGTGTGGTCGTAGTCGAATGCCGGCGAGAACTCCAACGACGTGATGGCGAAGACATCGCCTTTGCCGGTCCATGCCGGTGCATCAAGCCAGCCGTCATAGTCGCTTGTGTCGAGCCAGTCGCCGAGCCACAATCCGATCTGGAATCTCCACACGCGGCCGCCGGATGCAAGGTCTTTGGTGCCGGCCGCGACTTCTCGCAATCCGTTGGAGTCGCGTGACACTGCAAGACAGAGCACCTCTCCCGGGAGAACGCGGCTCCCTATGATGCTGAAGGTAGTACCACCATCATCAGAGCCGACAATCATGGTCGTTAAGCTCTCATCGTATCCCGCTATGATCACGAAATCGTCGTCGTCCGGAGCTGCGGCGATTGCAGAAAAGAAGACGAACTGCTCGCCGGCCGGCATGCTGGAAGCCTCCTGTACCCTGCTGGTCAGGTCCGTCCATGTGACGCCCTGATCGGATGACTTCCAGAGGCGGGGCACCAGTTGTTCGTCCAGCACGTTCTCTCCGTCGGCCCAGTGCTGGTAGTCATCGGGGTCCAAACATTCGTCGTACCACAGCCCAATGGCATAGAGCGTGTTGCCGGCAGTACCGGCGACTGCGAAGTCGATGATGTCGGAGCCGGGTAGAATCACGAGGTCTTCATGCGACGGTGTGCGCGATGACACCCACGTTGAAGTGGTGTCTGCGGCACTGAGCGTTGTACCGACGAATGACGGCAGCAGAATCGCAATGGCAAAGGAAGCTGAAAATACGGACCGCAGTAATGGGCGTCGGGAGATATGTTTTTTCATGACGGTTCTGGTTGACTCCGGAGGTGGGATGCGCGTATGTATGCTAGGCGTCCTGTTTCGCCGTGTCAATAGAGGAGGTCTTAATGGCTGTAACCAACGGGTCACGACCGCTTTGGCAGTGCGTCTTCCGGTGTGAAACGGATGATCGACACGGCTGCTGGAGCCATCTCCCTGTGCGGAATGCGGCAGGCTCTCTCGACTCGACGGTCCTCGATACTGGTGTTGCACGTGCTGTACCTCTCTCCTTCTGCGTCGTTACTGCGGCGCCTGCCGGGAGACCTCATCTCCTTCATCCAGTCCACTGACGATTTCTACGACGCGAACTCCCTGGAGTCCAATCGTGACCTCACGAGCGACCGGCCTGCCGTCCCGGTCGATGTAGTACACGATATCCCGGCCGTCCCTCCGGAAGATGGCGGCAGAGGGGAGTGTCAGTACG
>SKVJ01000052.1 GCA_007129495.1 Dehalococcoidia bacterium
CAGCGGAGCGGTGCAGGGCTCAGAGACGTCTTTCGACTCCCGAAGTCGATCCCCCAAGAAGCAGAGGGATAACGCCTCATGGCAACAGGCTATCACCGCCGGTGCTCGGCGTCAATAACTCTGCCGGGAAACAGCCCGTTCCGCCGGATGCGCTCCTTGTTCGTGCTTCCTTGACACCATACACGTACTGACATACTCTTTGTTTTCGCGGCTTTGGTGAATTGAGTTGTGAGGAAGTGTCGCGCAGAACGTTGATCGAGCGACGATGTGTCTCTCGGGGGTCTCTCCTCCGGGGCAGGAGCACCGGAACCGCTCTGGTACAGTGACGTACGCTAGAAGATCTCGGGCGTGCACAGGCTGAGGGCGACCCGGGTTTGTTCATGGCCGGTATGGGCCGGAGCGAGTTAGCGGCGGGACACCTGGTCCGGAGAGGCGGCGAGGTCGCTTCGTGGCAGGGTTATCTGTAGAGGTGTTGCACTCTCAATCATCAGTGCATGGCTGTGTACGACAGAGCGAAGGGAATTTCCCGGTGCAGGCAAAGGTGAACGACTGATAAGATGAACAGACGGAACAGATTCGGAAGACCAAACCGCGCGAATAGCGACAGGCAGAGTTCACAGGCGACAGAAAACGCGAGAGAAGTCAACTCCCAGGAGAGGCAGCCCAGTCCGAATTTCATCACACTCCCCCTCCGTGGACATAACCCGTTCAAACATCACAACGCATATCTCATACCGGGGGCGAAGCACATTCTAGTTGACCCGGGCCCTCCGGGATCTGCGGGAGAACTGCTCGAGCAACTTTCGCGAAATCGCGTGCCGCTGAGCGAGATAGGACTCATCGTCATCACCCACGGGCATCCAGACCATTTCGGTACTGCTGCCCAATTCAAGGAGTGGACACACGCCCCCCTGGCCGTTCATGAACTCGATGCTGAGTATGTGAGTTTTGGCACGGTACCTACCATTAAACCAATCACGAGGCTCGGAACCATCTTCAAATCCATGCTCTCCGTCAAGGCGACGGCGGTTGAGCCGGACATCGTGCTGCAGGATGGGGACAGACTGGGGCGTTATGCAGGAAAGGGAGTGGTTATTCATACGCCGGGTCACACAGCTGGCTCGATCTCGATTCTGCTTCCAGGAGGCGTCTGCATCGTGGGTGATCTCGTGATGAGGGGAATACGCGCCCGCACGCCGTCTACGCCATGGTTCGCGGAAAGCCTTGCGGATGCACGTGACAATCTGCAGAAGGTTGTTTCCACCGGAGCGGTAACGCTGCTCGCCGCGCACGGTGGGCCATTCAAGGTCGAAGACCTTGCCCGCCGATTCAAGTGGCTGCACGTTCCGGAGCGACAATCGTTCCCGAATGAACAGGAGAGAGTCGAGCCTGAGGCGCACAAGGCCGAAGGGGGAAAGGCCGAAGGGGAGAAGGCGGAGGAACCCGGATCGTCCGGCCGGTCACGCCGCCGGCGTCCACGACGGAGACGTCCGAGGGGACAGGAAGGTTCCAGCGGACGTTCGAACTCCGAGAGCACAGGTACATGACGTGCTCGCCGGGTTCAGTAGTAGCTGGCTGGAAACGGCAAGTGTTCAGTGGACTACTGCAGCAGTCGAGCCATCAGCTTTGCGTTCACCACACCCTGATCACCGTTGTTCGTGTTGAACAGTACATGGATCTCTGAGGCGTTCGACAGATGCTCTCTGATGCTCGTTGCCCAGGGGGCGAGTTCAGCCTTATCGTAGTAGTAGTCGAAACGCTCCGTCGGCGTTGCGCTCTTATTCTGCCAGGTTTCCGATTTCCGCCCGTGGAAGCGTACGATCCCGGTATCGGCCGTCAGTACCACCACCGGCGGGGCGCTGGACGTGAATCCCTGCGGTTCATCCACGCAGACGAATGACAGCCCGTGCTGCTTGAGGAATGCGATTGTATTGTCTTTCTGCCGCTCGGATAACCACCTGTTGTTGCGGAACTCCACGGCAAGGGAGAACGAGGACAGTTGCTTCTTGCACGTGAGGATGTGGTCCAGTTGAGGGACTCCCGGATTGAACCAGGGAGGGAACTGGAACAACACGAGCCCCAGCTTCCCGGCCGAATCCAGCGGCAGCAACGCATCCTCGAATCGCGCCCAGAGGTGCCGGCGCAACTCGTCCGGAAGGTCGCGGTAGTATAGACGCTGCTTTCCCGTCAGGCTAGCCGGCAGCGCGCCACGGATGTCGGCGGGAAGCGACTGCGGTGGTGTTGGGTGGTGGGTGAGGATCCGGAATGCCTTGATGTTGAAGACGAAGTCATCCGGAGTGCGCTCCGTCCAGAGAGTTGCATTTCGCCTCGAAGGCATCGCGTAGTAGCTGCTGTCGACCTCAACGATATCGAACTGGCTGGCATAGTATGCCAGCCGCTCCTCGGCTGTCCGTGCCGATTCCGGATAGAAGGTGCCCGCACGTATGAGCGTCGGGTCCGTCCATGAACATGTGCCGATCCGTATCCGTGCGCTCATAGTATGCCGTGTGCTTCTGCCGTCAACTTTGCCGCTCTAACAGTCCTCTCGAGCGACAGCGACACCATCGTGCGCGCCAACGGGATTATGCTAGCACATGCGCGTGCCCTGTCCGTGGGTGACCGGCCGGCGCGTCATGACGGGCCGGATATATCCGGCCCCTCCCAATATAGGCGCGGGTATATGTAGGGGCCGCATACATGCGGCCCGCCCGGGCTGCGTCCTTCCGCCCGCCGCAGGCGTGTACCCTGTGGCATCCGTTGTCCGATAATCACATCACCGTGAATAACACAACCGCGGTTCCACCACGCAACAACGGACGGGACATGTCCCGTCCCTACAACGGAATGGTATTCACGCGTACCCGTAACGTCACCATCGTGGTTCACCACCAGACGATGGCGGGCCGTTCCTGAGCGGCCCCTACCGATATAGGCGCGGTTATATGTAGGGGCCGCATACATGCGGCCCGCCCGGTGGGGCGGGGGTTGCCGTCCGCGTCCATCCATCAACAAAGAAGAGGGGGGCCGTGAAGGCCCCCTCCGGGGGTCAAAAGGGATGAGTCTGCTTAGGCCCTGCGGGTGCGGAATATGAGCACGATTACGACGATAATCAGTATCGCAGCCAGCGCGATCACTACCCAGACCCACGAAGGTGTAGGTGCAGGCGCGGGGAACTCGATGATGGTGTCGGGGACATCAGGCGGCGGGGTCGGTTGCGCCGTCGTCCGGAACGTCGCCACTGCCGACTGGTTGATGACTGATCCGTTCGCTATGGCGCTCACCTGCCATGTGTAGGCGGAATCGTAGCCCAGCGTCTGAGTCAGTACGGAGGATGTCCCGGGCTGTGACACAGAGGCCACCTCAGCTCCGGTTGAATCCGACAGTACCATCTCGTACTGGTCCGCTCCGCTCACACGCGTCCACGTGAACACGATGTTCTCACGAGGTACGTTCGTCGCACCGTCAGAAGGTGACCTCAGCCTGATCGCTCCAGGGCCGGCAACTGCCGTCCTGAAGGACCACACGTCGGACCACTGGGAGCGGTACGCCTCGCCGGACTCGGCAAAGCGCGCGCGCACTCTCCAGAAGTACTCGGTGTTC
>SKVJ01000061.1 GCA_007129495.1 Dehalococcoidia bacterium
CTCCAGTATCACAGTAGTTACTGGCAGAGGACGTCGCAGGATGCTAAAATAGCTCGACCTTTAATTCAACCCCGCGAGGTTGGCAAGGGCGTCATGAAGCAGTCACATCGTCACGATTCATCGGGTGGATGGCGGCCTCTATCCCTTGCGGGAATCGGGGCGGATGCATGAGTGACAAGCTGCTCCTGAGTTCCTCCGATATCACACGTGCTATTGCGCGCATAGCTCATGAAATCCTCGAGCGCAATCATGGCGCCGAAACGGTGGTCCTGGTTGGTGTGCGCACTCGCGGTGTACCTCTCGCGGAGCGTCTTCGCGATGCGATTCTGGCCTACGAAAGTCGTGGGGTGCCAGTGGGGGCTCTGGATGTCATTCCGTACAGAGACGACGTCGGATGTGATTGGTCTCACTCTCACACGGGCCGGTCTCTCGAAGCGCGTGCTGGAGCCGTAACGGGTGTTGTTGGACGACTTCGGGCGCACGCGTCAATAGAGAGCAGCAACGCAACGGGGCCCGCGATACGCCACAACGAATTGCCTTTTTCCATCACAGACCGTGATGTCGTGCTGATCGACGATGTCCTGTATACGGGGCGGACCATCCGCGCCGCTATGGATGCATTGGTCGATCTGGGCAGGCCACGCAGTATTCAGCTTGCGGTTCTTGTGGACCGCGGTCATCGCGAGTTGCCGATACGTCCTGACTTCGTGGGCAAGAACATTCCCAGCTCTCGCAACGAATTGGTCCGGGTACGGCTTCTGGAGACAGACCGCGAGGATACGGTAAGCATAGTCGATAGATGCTCAGTGAAGGGAGTGCCGGCATGAACAATGTTGAGATGGTCGGCCACGGACTGTCGGGACGAAGCTTCGCCAGCGTTGACGACTTCTCAAATCAGGAGCTTGCCTATGTACTCTCGCTTGCGGCGGACGTTGCTGAAAATCGCGAACCGTTTACCGATGTGTGTCGCGGCAAGATTATGGCCAGCCTGTTTTTTGAGGCGAGCACCAGGACTCGTTTGTCGTTCGATACCGCTATGCTGCGACTTGGTGGACAACTGGTAAGCGCAGTGGATGTAGGAGCTACGTCGCTCGCGAAAGGCGAAACGTTGGCGGACATGGCCCGCGTCGTTGGTGGTTACGCGGATCTCATCGTAATGCGACACCCCTGGGAGGGAGCCGCGCGCGTTGTCGCAGAGTATGCCGGTGTCCCGGTGATCAATGCCGGGGATGGCGGCCATGAACATCCAACACAGACACTCTGCGACCTGTTCACACTCCAGCAAGAACGAGGACGCCTTCAGGGTCTTCGCATCGCGTTGTGGGGTGATCTCAAGTATGGCCGTACGGTTCATTCACTTGCATTCGCGCTTGCGCGGTTCGGGGCTACGATAGTGTTTCGTCCCGGTTCCGGTTTTGCGGCTCCCGAACACGTCCTCAGCAAGTTAGCTACCGACTACGGCGGTGAACTTGTTCATGGCGACGTTCTCTCCCAGTCTGAGGGTGAAGGAGTACTACCTGTTGATGCACTTTACATGACGCCGCATAGCCCGCATCAGCTTGCCATGTTGCCGCATCTCTCGGCACAACTCGAACTCGATCGGGGTGTCGATGCCCTTTATGTCACGCGCCTCCAGAAGGAGCGTATGCAGACACAGGCCGATATGAAGCCTGAGGACTATCCCGTAGTTGATCGCAAACTTCTGAGAAAGAAAGGATTTGAGCGCAGTGTCGTACTCCATCCTCTTCCACGTGTTGATGAGTTGTCGCTTGACATAGACTCCGATCCCCGAAGCCTTTACTTCAAGCAGGCACACCAGGGTGTGCCTGTCCGCATGGCGCTCATCTCGCTGCTTCTCGGCTGCAATCCCCGCACAGTGCAGCCCACGGAATGGTTTGGTGAGGACTGGCGTCCGGTTGCACACCCTCGGTATGTGCACGAAACGGGAATACACTGCCCCAATGAACGGTGTGTGGCAAACCAGCCATCCGAGTTGCGGTATCTGCCGCAGAAGTTTGTGCTGGTTGCTAGTACGCCTCCCAGACTGCGATGTGGCTACTGTGATCACGAAACGGAACCGGCGGTCGTTGCGACTGCTGAGGCGTATGACGAGCCGACCTATCGCCGCAAGTACCACCGGGCTCGGAGCAGGTGGGCTACCACGATTCGACCTGAGAACCTGCTGTTATTTGCATCCGCTGAGGATGCCGAGGCGGCCGGCTTTCGACCGGGGGCTGCATGATCAGTCGTCCGCCTGCCAGTGTTGTCTTCCACGACGCGAGGGTTATCGACCCGCTCGCTGGGCGGGATGCTGTGTCAGATGTGGTCTTGCGCGATGGTGTCATTGTGCAACATCCGGGCGAGATGCCCACAGACTGCAGCCACGTCGACTGCCGCGGACTTGTCATTACTCCTGCATTTATAGACCTGCATTGTCATCTCCGTGAGCCAGGGTTCGAGGAAAAGGAGACGATTGCCTCAGGGACCTCTTCAGCAGCTGCAGGAGGATTCGGTGTGGTGTGCTGTATGCCCAATACTCGGCCGTCACTCGATACTGCAGCGAACGTCAGGATATTCGGCGACATGCTGCTTCGTCAGGCAAAGATCAGGGTATATCCAATCGCGGCGGTGACGCTGGCACGAAAGGGACAATCGCTCGTAGATATTCGGAGTCTTACAGCATCCGGCGTGGTCGCGTTTAGTGATGACGGTGATTATGTTCTTGACAATGTGATTATGCGTGACGCGCTGAGCCAGGCTGCATCGGCGGGACTGCCGGTGATCGACCATGCACAAGATGGGCGGCTTGTTGCGGGTGGAGTGCTTAACGAAGGGGCTGTCGCCAGGCGACTGAAGTTGCGTGGCATGCCTGCCGAGGCTGAAGAGCTGGCGGTAGCGCGTGACATAGCGCTTGCCCGTCTTACTGGCGGCCATGTGCACATTGCGCACATAACGACAGCGGCCGCAGTGAAGATGGTGCAGCGCGCCCGGAATGAAGGAGTGCGTGTCACCGCGGAGGCAACGCCCCACCACATGCTGCTGACCGACCGGGATGCAATGATTGTCGATTCCTCCGGCACCGCTCGTTTCTACAATCAAGCCAAGGTGAATCCGCCCTTGCGCAGCGAGTCTGATGCGACTGAAGTGGTCCGAGGCATCAGTGAGGGAGTGATAGATGCTATCGCAACTGATCATGCACCTCACACTGCAGATGACAAGGCTGGAACACCTGGTGAAGCAGCCTTCGGAATCAGCGGATTTGAGACGGCGTTGGCCTCGGTGCTGACGCTGTGTCAGCAAGGAGACCTCAGTATGCAAAGAGCGCTGTACTGTCTCACAGCAGGCCCCGCAAGGGTGCTGGGAGACAGGATTCAGCGGCCATCGCTTGAGGCAGGTCTCCCGGCCACTATGGTCCTGTTCGATCCCGAGTCAAGGTGGACAGTCGACCCTTCACGCTTCCTGTCTCGAGGCAGAAACACCCCTCTTGAGGGGAAGACGCTCCAGGGACGTGTACTTGCCACATTCGTTGATGGGCAATGCGTATATCTCTCGGAGTTCCTGTGCGGGGTGCGCACCTGCGGGCGCCTCGTCGACATCGGGCAGAACGATGTAAGTGGCACCGGCCTCGATGTCACCAATGCGATGTAGGAGAAACAACTATGGAAAGACCCTCCAAAGTGCTTGTTATCGGCTCCGGCCCAATCATCATCGGACAGGCGGCTGAGTTCGACTACTCCGGAACGCAGGCTTGCCGAGCGCTTCGTGAAGAAGGAGTCACGACAGTGCTCGTAAATTCGAATCCCGCGACGATCATGACCGATGAGGGTATAGCAGATATCATCTACATCGAGCCTCTGACGCTGGAGGTAATTGAGAGAATTATTCAGAAAGAGCGGCCCGATGGCCTGTTGCCGACGCTGGGTGGACAGACCGGACTCAACATGGCAGTCGAACTGTCTGATGCCGGGATACTGGACAAGTACGGGGTGAGGATGCTCGGCACTCCGGTTCAGACTATCAAGGATGCCGAGGAACGGTCTCTGTTCAAACAACTGCTCGTTCGGATCGGAGAACCAGTGCCCGAGAGCGCGACGGTCCATTCTGTGGAGGAAGCGAAGGATCTGGCAAGAACCATCGGCCTGCCGCTTATCGTACGGCCGTCGTATACGCTGGGTGGTACAGGCGGTGGCATGGCCTACACGATGGAGGAGTTGGAGGCGGTTACCGCGAATGGGCTCGACTGCAGTATGAGCAAGGAAGTCCTGGTGGAACGGTGCCTTGCGGGCTGGAAAGAGTTGGAGTTCGAGGTCATGCGCGACGCGGCAGATACCTGTATCACCATCTGCTGCATGGAGAACATTGACCCCATGGGGGTACATACGGGCGACAGCATCGTGGTGGCGCCCAGTCAGACCCTGACGGACCGAGAGTACCAGATGCTGCGCTCAGCCAGTATCCGCATTATCCGCGCGCTTGGAATAGAGGGTGGCTGCAACATCCAGTTTGCCCTGACGCCCCATCCGATGGTTGCGAAGCACTGGGCTCCGGATCAGTTAGACGTACAGGAAAGCCAGTATTACGTCATCGAAGTAAATCCGCGTGTGAGTCGCAGCTCGGCACTTGCAAGTAAGGCGACCGGTTATCCCATAGCACGTGTGACGGCAAAGGTCGCGATTGGGAAACGTCTTGATGAGATTCCTAACATGGTAACAGGAAAGACGCTCTCCTCTTTTGAGCCTGCCATCGATTATATCGTGGCCAAGATTCCCCGATGGCCATTCGACAAGTTTTCGATGGGCGACCGTGTTACTGGCAGCCAGATGAAGGCCACAGGTGAGGTAATGGCAATTGGTCGCACGTTCGAATCCGCGATTCAGAAAGCCGTGCGGTCTCTTGAAGTAGGGAAGAAGACCCTCCTGTGGGAGGATCCCGCGTGGGCTAAGGGCACCGATTTCGATGGCTACCCACTATATCCAAACGATCTGCGACTGTGGGCGCTCCTTGGCGCGTTGCGACGTGGTATGACCGATGATGACGTATGCCGGACTACCGGTATTGATCCGTGGTTCACCCACAAGCTTCGCAACATCCTACAAATGGAGAAGAAGCTGCTGGGAGTGGAACTCACCCCCGAAATCATGAGGGCCGGGAAACGCATGGGATTCTCGGACGAGAGCATCGGGGTGTTGGCTGACAGATTACCAGAGCAGGTGAGGGAACTGAGAAAGCAATGGGGCATCATTCCCGTCTATAAGACTGTGGATACCTGCGCGGCAGAGTTCGAGGCGGAGACACCTTACTTCTACAGTACCTACGAACAGGAGAATGAGGCACTGCCGATCGAGGAGAAGAAGGCTGTTGTCATAGGGAGCGGACCGATTCGAATAGGGCAGGGCATTGAATTTGACTATTGCTGCGTGCATTCTGCGTGGGCGCTGCAGGAGATTGGGATGAAGAGCATCATCATCAACTCTAATCCGGAGACAGTATCGACTGACTTCGATACCAGCGATCGCTTGTACTTCGAGGCTCTGGATGAAGAGAGTGTGCGGAATATCCTCGAGAATGAGGGTGAAGCCGTTTCTCCTTCCATCGTGCAGTTTGGCGGACAGACGGCCATAAACATGGCGTGGTCGCTTTTTCGCAGCAATCTGCCGTTTCTTGGGTCCGGAGCTGAGGCTATCGATATCGCCGAGGATAGACGGAGATTTGAAGACTTTCTTGAACGCCTCGGCATTCCGCAGCCTCCCGGTGCCGGAGTCACCAGTATTGAAGAAGCCATGGGTGTCGCCCGTAGTCTTGGCTACCCGCTGCTGGTGCGGCCAAGCTACGTGCTGGGTGGTCGCGCGATGGAGATCGTATATAACGAGACTGAATTGATCCGTTACCTCGTCTTGGCTCTTGAACTCGACAGCAGGCATCCTGTCCTTATCGATAAGTATCTTCACGGCAAAGAGGTTGAGGTTGACGCGATCTGTGATGGTGAGGAGGTGCTCATTCCGGGTGTGATGGAGCACATTGAGCGTGCGGGGGTCCACAGCGGCGATTCAATAGCGGTGTACCCGGGCGTCAATCTGAGCGAAAACGAGGTCGATACTATGCTGGACTACACCACCCGCATCGGCCTGGCTCTTGGGGTGAGGGGACTCATCAATGTGCAGATGGTTATAGTACGTGAGGACGGTAACTCTTCTGTGTACGTCCTCGAAGTGAATCCCCGAAGCAGCCGCACTGTGCCATTCATGTCCAAAGTGACCGGTGTACCGATGGTCAAGCTTTCCACCAAGGTCATGGCGGGAGTTTCGCTGAAGGAACAGGGATACCAGGGAGGCTTGTGGAAGAAGAGCCGACTGGTTGGTATCAAGGCTCCTGTGTTCTCCATGTCAAAGCTGATCGGTGTCGACAACTATCTCGGTCCTGAAATGAAATCAACGGGTGAGGTAATGGGCATTGATTTCGATCTTCCGGGCGCGCTGACGAAAGCCCTTATTGCATCCGGTCTGATGCTGCCGGCGCAGGGCAGTCTTCTGCTGAGCATCGCCGATCGAGACAAAACCGAAGCCTTGCCACTGGTGAAGCGGCTGCATGAGCTGGGCCACGGTCTTCATGCGACTGAAGGAACAGCCGCCATGATATCGGCACTTGGTATCCCCGTCCAGATGGTGACCAAGAAGCTCAGCGAGGGACACCCGAACGTACTGGACGTGATCCGTGATTCGTCCGTTCACGCGGTGGTAAACACGATCACTGGCGGACGCCTCGCCCTGAAAGACGGTTTCGCAATTCGCCGGGCGGCCGTGGAGCACCGTATCCCCTGTTACACATCGCTCGACACGCTGCAGGTAGTGCTGGATGCGGTTTCCAATTCCGGTCGTGCGTACAATGTCGAGTCTATGGATACATATCTGAATGGGAGGCCGTAGTGTATCAGTCGACTGTTCGGGTGCTTCATGCCGGAACTGCAGGAGTTGATTCTATGCTTCTCGTGCTTGATGCGCCGGAGATTGCGTCTGAAGCGCAACCGGGTCAGTTCGTCATGGTACGGTGCGGCGAACAACTCCTCAGGAGGCCGATCAGTGTCCATGCGGCGTTCGGCGGAAAGATGGCATTGCTGTTTCGTATCGCCGGAAGTGGAACCCGGTGGCTCGCCGGGGTCCAGGAGGGAGCATGGCTGGATATCCTCGGACCGCTGGGTACCGGTTATTCCCTCAGCAGCGACAAGGGACGCGCTGTTCTTGTCGCGGGTGGTATCGGTATTGCACCTCTGTGCTTTCTAGCAGCACGTCTGGCTGTCTCCTCTGACGTGGTGCTGGTACATGGAACGCGCAGCGAGTCTGAACTGTACCGGGTGCCTGATGGCCTGCGCAGACTGATGCCTGAGATCGGTGTTCTGGATGGTGTCGAATGGGTCTATGTTACCGACGATGGGTCCGTGGGAATCTGCGGAACGGCGCTGCAGGCTGCGCTGCCGTGCATCGAGGAGGCTGTCCGCGTATACCTTTGTGGTCCTCACGCGATGTGTTTGGCTGCCAATGAGTTTGTGTGTGATGAAGGTGAGATAACAGTGCAATTTGGAACTCCGTCCATTTCTCCGGGAGTGCATGAGCGACTCATGTCCGGGGAGGTGTCCCTCGAGGTCCGTATGGGTTGCGGAGTCGGTGCCTGTTATGCGTGTTCGATTCCCACAAGGGAGGGACGGAAGAAGGTCTGCAAGGACGGCCCTGTGTTCAGGTTCGGAGACATAATATGGGAGGAGATCTGTACGTGATGGTCACGACAAATGAAGTCTCGATCCAGACGAAAGGCGATGGTGATGTCCTCGATCTCACCGGCCGTGTAATCGAAGGAATTGAAGGATCAGGAGTAACTTCAGGAACAGCAGTGGTGGCAGTGGTGGGCTCGACTGCAGGTATCACGACGATGGAATATGAACCTGGCCTGGTTGCCGATATCCGTAAGGCATTCGACAGGATTGCTCCTTCAGGGGTGGCCTACGAACACGACGCGCGCTGGGGTGATGGCAACGGCCATTCGCATGTACGGGCTTCGGTACTGGGCCCTTCGATTACAGTGCCGATTGTGAGTGGTCGGCTTGCGTTGGGTACCTGGCAACAGGTAGTTCTGATAGATTTCGACACACGGCCGCGAATGCGTAAGATCGTAATTCAGGTCGTGGGAGAATAACCCCTGCAGGCGCTTATGCCCGCCGGTCGCTCCGTATCAGTGACATGAACTCGGCTCTGGTCGCTGCCTTCGTCCGGAACGTCCCCCTGACTGCAGAGGTCACAATAGTCGTACCTGGCTTGCGGACACCGCGCATCACCATGCAAAGGTGTTGGGCTTCAATCACTACTGCGGCTCCATCTGGATCCAGCGCATCGAAGATCGAATCCGCGATCTGTCGCGACATCCGTTCTTGCAGTTGAGGACGATGTGCTATGACGTCCACTACTCGCGCCAGCTTGCTGATTCCTACCACCTTTCCGGCGGTCCCCGGGATGTAACCCACGTGTGCAACGCCGAAGAAGGGGAGCAGGTGATGCTCGCACATCGAGTAGAAAGGGATATCGCGGGCTATGATCATCTCCTGATGTGCTTCGTCGAAGCTGACGGACAGTTCCGCACAAGGGTCTTTGTCGAGACCCGAGAACAGCTCGGCATACATCTCCGCCACTCGCTGGGGCGTAGCAAGCAGGCCTTCCCGTTCGCAGTCTTCACCTATTGCTTTCAGCAGGGCTCGCGTTGCGTCCTTGATTGCTTCTGGTTGCACTGTGTACCTCGTAGTCGCTGCAGTTAGTATGGACAGGCTATCAGCCAAATAAGGCCCGTTTCACAGCTTGAAGGTCGGCTGGGAGCTGCAGTGGTGGTTCCGCATATTTTGCAGGCAAACCGGGATCTTTAAGCCCGTGGCCGGTGAGCACGCACACAATTCTGGCGCCGGAGAAGTCGCTTCCGGCGGCCAGTTTCATCAGTCCCGCGAGTGAAGCGGCTGAGGCGGGCTCCACAAAAAGTCCTTCAGCGGCAGCGATGCGACGATATGCACGGATAATCTCATCATCCGTCACTGCCTCTATAACTCCTCCGGAATCATCGCGGGCTGTCAAGGCACCCTTCCAGCTCGCCGGGTTACCGATACGAATCGCTGTGGCGATGGTGTGAGGTCTCCTGACGGGCTTACCCTTGATGATTGGGGCAGCGCCGGCGGCCTGGAACCCCATCATCTTTGGGCGAGTTCGGCACTTTCCCAGTGCACGATACTCAACGAACCCTTTCCAGTACGCAGTTATATTGCCTGCGTTACCCACCGGGATGAACAGATAGTCCGGAGCATCGCCGAGTTCATCGGCTACTTCAAAGGCCCCGGTCTTCTGCCCCTCGATGCGATGTGGATTGAGTGAGTTCACCAGGGTCACGGGGTAAGACTCTGATAGTGTCTTGACGATGGTGAGGGCCTCGTCGAAGTTGCCTTTCACCTCGATGATGCGTGCACCATACGCGATTGCCTGTGCCAGCTTGCCTATGGCGATCTTGCCGTGAGGGATAACGACCAGCGTCTCGAGGCCAAACCGCGCGCCATACGCAGCGGCTGAAGCACTGGTGTTGCCGGTGGAAGCGCAGATGATTCGGGCGCTGCCATCTTCGACTGCCTTCGCGACGGCCATGACCATGCCCCGGTCCTTGAACGAACCTGTGGGGTTGCAGCCCTCGAACTTGAAATAGAGTTCGCCGATCCCGAGTTCCTGCTCCAGTGTCTGCGAACGGACGAGCGGTGTATCACCCTCCCCCAGCGTTATGATCGGGGTCGCCGGTGTCACGGGCAGGAGATCACGGTACCTGGCAAGGACGCCCATCTTGTTCATTTGCGAATGCTCCTGTGTTGGCTGGCGGCACTGGTTAGTGTTCGACTCGTATTAATGCTCCTACATGGTTTATGAGCGGCAGCGCTGCCAGTTCTGCCACCGCGGATTGCACCGACTGCTCTACAGACGGATGAGTGAGAATGACTACCTGCGCCGTCTGCGCGTCGGGGTCAAGTTCCTTCTGGATGACTGAGGAGATGCTTATGCGGTGATCTCCCAATACACGGGCTATCTGCGCGAGCACACCCGGCTGGTCAGCCACCGAAAGTCTGAAATAGTACCGTGTCTGAATATCGGCCATCGGAATGACCGGAATGCGGCGGTTCAATTCGATACGGGGCCGGATGATACCTTCCATTGCGATGCTGCGGGCGATTGTCAGCACATCGGCAACCACGGTGCTGGAGGTTGGCCCTCCTCCCGCGCCGCGGCCGTAGAACATCAGCGTTCCTACCAGGTCGCCTTCTATCTGCACCGCATTGTACACACCGTCGACAGTTGCCAGCTGGGTCTCCAGCGAAGTAAGTGTAGGGTGCACCCGTGCCTCCAAGGCATCGCCCTGGCGCTTGGCGATGGCCAGCAGCTTCACGGAGTAGCCAAGCTCATGCGCGTACGTGAAGTCCTTCGGGTCAAGTCCTGAGATGCCCTGGCGGTAGATGGAAGATGGTCGTACTGGTGTGTGGAAGGCGAGGCTTGCAAGTATCGCCAGTTTGTAGGTCGCATCGATACCCTCTACATCATTAGTGGGATCCGTTTCGGCATATCCCAGCTCCTGTGCCTGCCGCAGCGCCTGCTCGTAGGGAAGGCCTTCTCTAGCCATTTTGGTCAGTATATAGTTGGTTGTGCCGTTCACAATAGCGCGAATGGCATTGATCTCGTTAGCTGCCAGGTCCTGCTGCAGAGGCGAGAGGATCGGGATGCCGCTGCACACGCTTGCCTCGTAGCGCAGGTCAACCCCATGCTGGGCAGCGAGCGAGAGCATCTTGAAGCCCATCTTGGCGATGACTTCCTTATTTGCGGTCACTACGTGCTTACAGTTTGTAATAGCCTTTTTCATATAGTCCAGCGCGGGTTGTTCGCCCCCGATGAGCTCCACGACGATGTCAATAGACGGGTCGCCAAGAATCTCACTCACGTCTGTGGTGAGCAATGTGGCTGGAAAGGGGAAGGGGCGCTGCTTGTTAGGGTCCCGCACCAGGATCCTCTTGACAGACACTGAAGCTCCGACCTGCTCTGAGAGTCGGCCGGAGCGCTGAAGAAGGATATTGGCGACCTCGCTGCCGACTACGCCCAGTCCGAGAAGCCCGACGCCTATCTCCCGCATGATGAGACCTTGACTATCGTAGAGCACGCTGGACCGCCCAACTCTTCTGTTCTGCGGTCATGTCCTGTTCAACTACCGCTCGCTGACTTGCCTGTTGGTACCATTCATCAAAGGCCATCGCGGCGAGAGCCTCAGCCACTCCGACTCCCGGGGCGCGTGTCTCGCGCTCAAGAAGCCGGACAACCCAGTGTCCACCACTGGTCTGGATCTCTGTCTCCAGTATAGGGTCACTCACCTCGTTAAGTTCAAGGTCAAATACGACCTCGTTGAATGCCTCGGTGACCATGTCATCCGGCGTCATCCAGTCCAACTCTGCATTGTCAAACATCCCGTGAATCTCTGAGTACTGCTCGGCCACCGTGACGAAATCCTCAGTCTCCAGTCTTTCCTTCGCTCTCTGTGCTTCCTCAAGGCTGCGCGCGAGGATAGCCCGCGGCTTAATAGCCCCGGTATTGTCACGGTCGATGACTTCGATAAGCCAGTAACCCCGTTCCTTCGCGGCATTCGGATCGTGAATTACCGCCGTCCCGCCCGGGTCAAGCGTCCGGCAGGCATTGGCCACTTCATTGTTGGCGAGCAGTGCGTATGGAACCCAGTCCTGTAGGACCTGTATGGCAGGGTTGGCGGAATAATCATCGATGAGGTCAACTAATGAAGCGTCATTTGCAATGGCAGCCTGGACTGAACTAGCCACAGACCTGCTCTCCACGAGCATTATCTCGAACCTGACTTGCTCCAGTTCTGCAGGAAGTTGTGCCTCGAAACGGGTTAGAAGCTCCTGTCTGGCGAGAGAGGACTCGATGAGATCGCGTATCATTCGATTGTCCGGCATGTCGGCTGCCGTGCGTTCTTCCCTGATCTGTGCGGATGTGATAAACACGCCTTGCGCTGCGGCCTCCTGTCGTATGATCTCATTTCGAACGATCTGTGACGCGATGCTATCCGCCGCCTGGCTCAATTCTGCAGCGTCCATGTCGCCTGAGTAGAGCCTCAGAGCATCGACGTAGTAGCCCATATTTATCTCGCGATCGTTCACTCGCAGGATTACCGCGTTCATCGGCGCGATGCGGTCTATGTAAATGCCCACGCCGACGGTGACGGCGATTATACCCAGAAATACCGCTGCAGCGATGATGATCATCCTCTGGGTGCGGGCCCGCTTTCTGATTCTTGATTGAGCGTGGCTGGAGAGCTTGAATTGTGGCTTGTCGTGGTGTCGCTTTTTCCTCATATCTGGAGAGCCTCAGTTGGTCTCGAATCGTTGTTACACATATGACAATATGATAGCATACGCACTGTCCGCAGGAACGGGGTGTAGCGCAGCCTGGTAGCGCACCTGAATGGGGTTCAGGTGGTCGGAGGTTCAAATCCTCTCACCCCGACCAGAATTCGTTCGTAAATCGGCCCCTGTCACTGCTGTTTATCCGCTGCAGTCTCATCACTTGCCAACATTGCTGTCGA
>SKVJ01000038.1 GCA_007129495.1 Dehalococcoidia bacterium
AAGGTAACGGCTGCCAGTGTTGCTCGCCGAGAGTGTCGACTTCGGCACAGCCATAAGTTCCGATCCCAAAGTGTAGAACCAGCGCAGTGGCGCCGTGCTGTGTGCGTCGAACGGATGTGCCAGGATGACACCGGTTCGCAGTACTGGTAGCGCGCATTCGGATCCGGTCTCACTGATAAGAGTGGGGCTGTCCGGCCGTTTCTGAAATATATCGTCTTACTACAAGTGCGTACCCGCAGCATCAGATCCTGGAAGAGAACCGAGTCGAGTATAAACTGAACCACACTGCGATTGGTACGATCATTTGTCATACAGGGTATCGGTTTCATCTGCACCTCAGGGCATACTGGCGACCAAGGCAGGAGGGTGTCAATTCTCTTGTCCCTGTTATCAGCCGGTTTGGGTGTGAATCTGCATGAGGAAGGAGCACCGGCTGAATATGCTACTCTTGAAGCACTGGGCTAACCGTGGTTCGGGCAGGCCGAAGACAGTCGCTAAGGAGATAACGCGCCGACGGTGCAGACAGGCTAGAGTCCGTATGCTTCACAAGCTAGTACTCCTATTCGTGGCTATGCCACTGATCGAACTCACCATTCTTCTCTACCTGGGAAGCCTCATTGGCGTTCTCTATACGATACTCATAGTCGTAGTGACGGGCGTTGTGGGAGCCTTTTTGACTAAGCAGCAAGGGCTTATTACCATCTCCAGAATCCGGAGCCAAATCGACCGTGGCATTCTACCCGCCGATGAATTCTTCCAGGCGGCTCTGATACTTGGCGGCGGCTTGCTGCTGCTTACACCCGGTCTTATCACGGACCTCGCTGGATTTGCGATGCTTATCCCAAAGACCAGGAATTTCGTGGCGAGGTGGCTGCGATCCTGCATTCAGTCGATGATTCAACGCCGGGAGTTGCAGTATTGGCAGATTCGGTAGCGAGGAACGTGCAGGCATCATTAGACAACTGATGCGGAGTAGTCCTTCCGGCGCTGAGCCGGCTGAACGGCAACGTAACAGTTTCGGCTTGATAATCGGTGAATTGGGACGGACGCGAATCTTCCTTTGGAGTGCAGAGTGATGCTTACAGTTACACGTGCGAATACGAAGTATCTGATAGTTGGCGTAATCCTGTCCGCAATGGCCATTACTGCCATGGCCACCGGTATTCTGCTGCTTCGACAGGAGCTCAATGCCACCCGCAGCGTGCTGGAATTCACCCACAGTCAGCTCACGCAGGCTGAGATAACCTTGCAGACGACACAGACCTCTCTGAAAGAGGTTGAGGCTCTTCTGGCAGGCACCCAGGACAGTCTCGAAATCACAGCGGTTGCCCTCGACATTGTTACCGAACGGGCAAATTCATTCGAGACTGCCTTGAGCAACCTTGAAGCAAACTACCAAAGGCTGACTGCAGGGTATGGGTACGCCGTGCGTGACCCTACCTATGATATGGTGATGGGTTTCCTTGAAGCCGACCCGACGATTGACCGACGCTACGATATCGACAACTACAATTGCACCGACTTCAGCGCGGACGTGAAAGCGAATGCCGCCCGTGAAGGAATACGCTGCGCTTATGTGAACATTTACTTTCCGAACCTGCTTGGGCACGCCATCGTAGCATTCAACACTACGGACAAAGGCCTGATATTCATCGAGCCGCAGACAGGTGGTGAGGTGGATTTGCGCGTAGGACGAAGCTATTATGAGAGCTTGATACTTGAATCCGGACAGTCCTACTTCCGGCCCGATTATGATGACACCGTAGTTCGGTACTCGCTTATCTGGTGACGGCGGCCTGAAGGGGACATTCTCATCGGTTCGGTACAACCGTCGTTGCACCTGTGTGTCGAAGAGAGGCCCTGTATGTGGCGCTGCGACAAATGCAATCCGTAACCAGGTGTACGGCTGAAGTCAGACTGTCGGTAGCCTCGATAGAGAACCTGCATCCGCTTCGCATGGCCTTCAAGTGGTTGCAGATGAGTCTATCAACATCATCTATTCGCCTTAGAAGGCAACGCTGGGCGGAGCACGACTAGAACTCATATGAACAGTGCTGAGATTGCGACACAGGTTTGACCCGCAAGGTACGGGCTGGTTATTCTGTGCACATAGTCAACCTGGACAGTCCGTCCCTGTCAGGGCTCTCCATCAGGCAGTGAGGGCAGGACGCCCCTGATCTCGTGAGCAGGAATGGGTGCGAATTTGTGAGATGGTTGGGTCGGTACGTGAGGCATTGGCTCGAAGACCGCACTCTTGTTCGGAATGTACGAGCTGGTGCACTGCTCGAGCGTTTCTTCATCGCTGCCGTGACTGCTGTCCTGCTCATTCGCCTCTATCTCCTGTTCCTTTACCAGTATCTCGTTGAGTATGTTTCCGTCCTCGGAAGCATTGTCATAGGACCGTTCCACATCGCTCATATGCTCTGGGGCGGACTTCTCATGGTGGCTGGTTTTGTCCTGTTACTCACGTTCTTGGGCCGTTCAGTCCATGGGGTAGCGGCAGTCATTTGCGGAATTGGATTCGGAACATTCATTGATGAATTGGGTAAGGTCATCACGCTCGACAAAGATTACTTATACCAACCCATTTTCTCCATAATCTACGTCATATTCGTTGCTCTCTTCATAGGGCTACGTGTGCTTCAACATCCCCGGCTCCTTTCTGCACAGGCAGCACTGGTTAATGCGTTACAGTACGCACAGCAGACAGTGTTGCAGGACCTGGGACCCGGGGAACGCCGTCATGCGCTTGCGCTGCTCGAACAGAGCGACCCTTCTCACCCTATCGTTGCACCATTGCGGCAAACTATGGAATCAATCGACATTAACTCCCTTCGTCGTCCTTCGATATTCGAGCGTCTCAGGATGTCGCTACAGCGTACCTATGCCTGGCTTGCCGGCAGGTGGTGGTTCTCATACGCGGTTGTAGGACTGTTCGTTGCGCTCTCCATGGGTGACCTCTACCAGACCATACTCCACGTGGTGTGGTCGGAGTATCTTGTCGTCATAGTGTTCATCGCACTGCTTGGCATGATCCTTTTCTCCGGCGCTCTCTTCGTCAGACACACCTCCACACGACTGGTCAGAACTGCAGGCCTGTTGTCGATCGCGGCTCTCCTGTCCGCTGGAATCGTTCTCCACCTCGAGCAACGTCCTGAGACTATCATCCACTGGATTCAACTCATCGCTCCTACCATTTCTGCCTTCCTGGTTCTGGCCGGAACACTGCTGATCTGGCGCTCTCGCATTTCGGCTTACAGGATGTTTGTGCTCGCTGTACTCGTGTCCATCTTTGTAACGCAGGTGTTTGCCTTCCACGATGCGCAGATACTGGCAGTAACCGGACTGTTTCTGCGCATTATCATCCTCATGGTATTACGCTTCATGCTGAGCCAGGAGGAAGCTACGATTGCTTCGTCAGGCTCTTGCGTATAACGCTGCGATTGCCGGCTCTTGTGATGAATCTATTTGACGTGCGCCGTATGCGCGTGGTAGCGTCAAGGTGTTGAATATGTGTCGGTTCATACGGCAGTCAGCCGTTCATCTGATTGATCCGTCGCAGGATTGATCTCAATACTGGGGGGAAATCCTCGACAAAGGAGGAGAAGATGATGGCAGAGTGTTTAGTTAACGTCTGGACCATATCTTACTTCATCCCATTCGTGGAAGGGGCGTCTGCAGCGGCGGTTCCCGGTTATCTCGACCCCGGTACGGGGAGTCTCATAATCCAGATGCTGATCGGAACACTGGTCGGTGGGGTTGTCGCGGCAAGGCTCTTCTGGAAACGAGGTGCGGAGCGGGTTAAGAGCCTGTTCCGTAGCGGGCCCGGAAATGACACGCCAGAGAACTAGGCGGCGGTTCTCCGCATCGGTAACGGAGGCCAGCATGTACCTCGACCATCAAGAGGACATGCCGTATTATCTGAGATTGAATCGGCACGCCGGCGATTGTCATGGTTCGATAGCGCAAATTGCCTGTGCAAATGTGGCCTTCCAGTTCGGCTTCAGTCGCTCAACGCAAGCAGCGAAGTTCCGCCCGGCGACGCTTCTGCCGGCCGCAACGCCTGTCAGGTTCAGTTCGGGGGACATCAGGTCATGAAGTCGCCACTAGTTATTCACCCGCCCCTGTTCACGCTGTTTCCTTTTCTCTTCTTCTATGCGCACAACATCCAGGAGATGCACACGCTGAGCCTGTCATTCACTCTTCTGCTGCTTGGATTCCTTCTGGGGCTTACTTTTCTTATATTGTTTCTCTTCGCGACGCTGTTCAAAGACAAGACTAAGGCTGCGCTTGCAACGACCATCCTGATTGTGACGATTCTCGTTTTCAGCAGTTTGTATGATCTCATTGCACAGCGAATCGGCTTCGCCGGTGCCTCATTCATCCTGGCTCTGTCCCAGACACTGCTGCTTGTTGTGTTCATCCTTGGCATTGTCTTCCTCGGGTGGTTGATTCTCCGGTCTCGGTTCACATCCGGACTGAGTGCCAAACCTTCAGCTATTGTCGTTGTTCTCGTTCTGCTTCTGGGCGCAGTGTATGGCCTTGCAGCACAGCGACTGGGATTGGATCCTGGCTACATCTTTCTGATGTCACCCGTGATTGTGTGCATCGGATATTGTTTCTACCGACTCGGGAAGAGTCGCCGCGACTTTCGGATCGCGACTCTTGCGCTTAATGCCGCGGCCATAACTCTGACGGTAATGAATGTCTTCTCGATTGGCCATTACGAGGTTACTGCCGCGCGGTCGCTCTCTGCTCTTTCGGATGATCAGGAGACGATGCCGGTAGCTCCCGTCGGCGAGATGCCTGACATTTACTTCATCATACTCGACGAGTATGCCCACGTTGATACGATGAAAGAACACTACGACTACGATAACACCCACTTCATCCAATACCTGAAGGACAGGGGCTTTTTCGTGGCACCTGACAGCGTCACGATGTACGAAGAGACGGTCATGTGTGTTGCATCCATACTAAACATGGAAGTCACCTGCGAACACGAACATCGACGCGTGACTCTGGAGCGGATCAATCAGAATAGAGTGATGCAGTATCTTGAGTCGCTTGGCTACAATCTCATCTACTTTGGCCACTATTCGGAACTTGGCCGGTACGTCATCGACGCTCATCTGCAAATGAACTACTACCTGGATGCCGATTATTCGCCCTTTACCGTTCAATTTACGAATTTCATGCTGGCGTCCAACATTGCGGCCCCACTTGTTCACAATCACATCGCTGATAGTGAGTACGTCCGTTATCATCGAAATGCAGTCAGGAATACCTTGAAGCACCTCGGTGAGACGCCTGCATTGGATGGTCCTAAGTTCGTTTTCGCACACCTAATGATACCTCATGTGCCCTTCATCTTCGGCCCAGAAGGTGAACACGTGCCACCCGAGCATATGTTCAACTACGCGGACAAGGAATACTATCGAGGGCAATACATTTATGCGACTCAGCAGATTATGACCGTAATAGAACGAATACTCGAACAGTCAGATCATGAACCGATCATTATTCTGCAATCGGATCACGGTCCGAGGTGGCTCGATGGTTGGGAGCAGATACTGAACGCGATGTATCTGCCGCAAGACGGCGATTCCTTACTGCACGATGCAATCCCGCCCGTGGACACATTCCGGGTGATATTCAACCACTATTTCGACGCGGGTCTTGAGCCCGAGGCTGAGTTGTTCCCCATGGAACAGTGACTTCGTGGTCTGGCGGACTCGAACGGCACATAGTCAATCATTTGGAGCCTGATGAGTCCGCATACGCTGTATGATCAAGGATGCGCCGGTGCAATGACGGGATCCGCATTCATGGCCGGAGATTCCCAACGGGTGACCTCCCAGCACATATGTGGCGTGTGGCAAGACACCATTCATTGCGACCACCCTTGAACCCGTATGATCTTCCGGAGCCTGCCTGACTGCTTTGTGTCCAATGTCGCCGGCGTGTATTCTTAAAGTCGTACATGCACTGCGGAGCATGACTGTTGCGAAGTCTGAATCCGACTGGTACAGAGGCAACGACAGCAATTCACCGACACTCCGGAGTGCTAACTGATGAATCAAAGCAGACGTATCGAACACCGCCTGACAGACAAACGCGCGTTCGTACGTAACCTTCAAGCGGGAGTCCTCCTTGAAGACTTCTTCATCGCGGCAGTGGCCTCTGTATTGGTCATCCGCCTGTATTTGTTCGGCATCGCCTATCCTTTCCTCGTGAACTACGCACCGGTCGCGGGAAGGGTTGTGGCAGGCCCAATTCACTTCTCGCATATTTTGTGGGGTGGGCTTCTCATGCTGGCTGCATTCGTCTTGTTGGTTGCGTTTGTGGGCCGATCGGACCAGGGTTTGGCAGCCGTCATTGGTGGCATCGGGTTTGGCGCATTTATTGATTCCCTTGGGAAACTCATCGCAGTCGATCCCAATTACTTCTATCAACCCGCTGTCGCGCTCATCTACATAATATTTGTAGGTTTGTTCCTCGGACTCCGAATTGCACAGCGACCACCACGCATATCTGAGCGGACGGCACTGGTCAATGCACTGCAATATGCACAGCAGGCCGTATTGCATGATTTCAGTTCTTCAGACCGCGACCACGCCATCTCACTGCTTGATTACAGCGATCCTCAACATCCGATGATCCTGCCATTGCGTAGAACCCTCGAGCAGACTGAGCCTTTCGTAGGACGCTCCACTTCTGTTCTGGCGCGTGCCAAAGAATCAGTGCGGAGGACTTATGCGTGGATTATCAGAAGGTGGTGGTTCACATACGCCGTCGTTGGGGTGTTCGTGGTGGTCTCAGTAGCTGACCTCTATCAGACCCTCCTCGAGGTAGTGTGGTCTGAGTATCTCATCGCCATTGTGACCATCGCCGTAGCAGGATTGGTCCTGCTCTCCGGTGCCCTGCGCTCGCGACAGCCGTCAACCCGGTTGGTGAGAACTGCCGGTGTCCTGCTGTTTGCCGCGCTGTTGTCTGCCGGAATCGCACTCCACCTCGAACGACGCCCTGAATCCCTCATCCACTGGGTTCAGATGGCTTCTCCAATAGCTACCTCCGCGCTGGTTATGGTCGGGATTCTTGCAATCTGGCGCGTTCGCATCGTGGCCTATAGGATGTTCCATCTTGCGATCCTGATCTCGATCTTTATAACGCAGGTGTTCGCATTCCATGATGTGCAGCATCTGGCCGTCGCAGGTCTTGCAATGCGAGTGCTTATCCTGATGGCACTCCGCGTTATGATTCATGACGAAGAAGACGTGGAGACGACACGAATTGGCACAAGACAAGCGGAACCACTTCCTTCCGAGTAGGTCGAGCCACGCCTCCACAAGTCGGCCCTCAGGCTACTTGCCTGGACAGGTCACGCACCATCATCGCTGTGGTCTCGTAATGGCGCAGATTGAAAGCGACCATCACTCATGGCAGGTTGTACCTCCTCATCATGCCATCATCTTCTTTGGTGTGGTGAATTCTGAAGTTGGGTGTCGTGTTTCGCTTGGTCGGTGAGGCGTTTCCCGACCAAAGATACGAGTAGCGAACAAAGGACACCACTTCTGTGATACCGTTAGGGAGTAACTGCAGAGAATCTCTTCGACTTCATTGACGAGACTGGAAGTACCTAACGCATATGAACATCAGTCGGGACGCACTTGATACTCAGGACCGGTCAATCGAAACGGTGAGCAACGGTTATCACGAGGATGTGGAGGATCGTTTGAAGTCTTCAGGCAGGGAACAAGTGGACGATGGAACTCTGCCGCTGTCCGGGAGTGATTTCTCTACGATGATCCCCATCGATGGGCATGACCTGACGGACGACTCCGTCGGCACATATCTTCGTGAGATAGCTCAGGTGCCGCTGTTGACCGCAGCTGAAGAGAGAGTGCTATCGGGGCGAATTGAGCGTGGCAGGCATATAGATCGCATCGAGCGTGCGTATTTCGAGAAACATCACACTGACCTTTCCGCGATTGAATTGACGTCGCACCTCCTGGAACAGGTAGTGAGAGCCTATCCGCTTCTGCTGGCTGTGCGGCGACACCTGGATATCGACGATGGGCTCAGTGTCCGCCAACTTGTAGACGCGCATGCGGTTCGAACAGCCATCGATAACGCGATCAAACCAGATCTTATTGAGGCAGTTGCAGAGCAGATGAATCGAGCCGCTGCGTCTTGCGATGAGGCGATCGTTAGTTTGTCAGTGAACACCGGTCTACTGCCCGAACAGGCTAGAATACTCCTCGAGACGGAGCTTCCGGGACGACTTTGCAGCTTGATTCACGACGGTGGATTGACTCTATTGTTTGAACCCTACGAAGACGAGTTTCGACAGCACTACGATGAAGCGAAGCGTGCTGCGCGAGATGCGGAGCGGCATCTCGCTCAGGCAAACCTCCGACTGGTCGTCAGCATCGCCAAAAAGTATATGGTCCATGGAATGACGCTTCTGGATCTGATTCAAGAGGGAAACATCGGCTTGCTCCGAGCTGTCGAAAAATACCGCCACCGGAAGGGCTTCAAGTTTAGTACCTATGCCACATGGTGGATTCGGCAGGGCGTCACCAGGGCTATCGCCGACCAGTCGCGCACGATACGGATTCCTGTGCACATGGTCGAGACTATGAATCGACTGTCTCGGGTCACGCGCCAGCTGAGACAGGAGCTGAAGTATGAACCAAGCTACGAGCAGATTGGATTCCGGCTCGACATGACCTCAGAGAGGGTTGAGGAGGTCATAGCTCTGTTTTCCCATGAACCCGTTTCCCTCGACACACCTGTCGGAGAGGACGGCGATTCGCTCCTTGGCGACTTCGTGGCTGACAGAACGAGCCCTGCCCCTCCGGAGGTTGCCACTGCGGAACTCCTGAAAGAGCAGATTGACCGTGTACTTGACCAATTGACACCGCGCGAGAAGAGAGTCCTCCAGCTTCGCTTCGGGCTCAAGGATGGACATCTGCGCACTCTTGAGGAAGTCGGACAGGAGTTCCACCTTACCCGGGAACGTATCCGCCAGATTGAGGCACATGCATTGCGGAAACTCCGGCATCCGAGTCTGAGTCGCAAGCTCAAGGACTATCTGGACTAGGACCGGAACCCGGCCCTTCGTGCGTCGTGCCGCGCAGCGTTGCCGTCTCAGGCAGCATTGATCTCTACTGACGCGCTTCGCAGATCCGGTTCACGAGCCTGGCGAATCGGTGGGCGAACCTTCTACAATTCTGCTCATCGGCCGCGTGTGGTTCCCCCATAGTTGTCACCCCATAATGTAGTCCGTTGCAGTCACCCTGAATAATCATGCCGTGTATTAGCAGAGCTTCAAGGATGCTGAGGATAGTGGTCTCCTGTCCGGTCGAGCCGGCTGTGGCAAAGGCCGCGCCGACCTTACCGTCCAGTCTGGTATGGTGCATGATGCTCTCATCGAGGAACCGCTTGATCTCGGCTGCCATCGTGCCATAATACGTGGGGGATCCGATTATCACACCCTCGGCATCCAGGAGCTCGTCGACGTCGGTATCTTCAACCCGTCTACAGGTAACCTCGAGCCCCTCCTGTTCAAGTGCGTCCCGTATTCTCCTTGCCATCAGGTCAGTATGGCCAGTGCGCGAATGGTATACTATCAACACTTTGGGCATGCGCCCTCCTTCACGCCGGATTGAATAGACACTCTACCTTATTTGCAGGCGCGTTTCACGACACCCAAGGCCCGTTATTTGCCTTTCGCACAGATCGCAACACTGCCAACATTATGACGACGCGTGTGCCTCGTGGCTCGATCCGCTTCCGTATGTGATTCGATGAACTGCAGATTTAAGGGGCTGCCGGTGAATGTGCACCCTGTGACACCGAGTCAACCCCGCGGGCTGCACCGATGTATTGACGTCTATCCGGCCGCGTAGTATAAGAATGATCAGGAACGCGTAGCGGTTGCGCATATGACGTGACCGCGGTGAGGAGGAAGCGGATGAAGAGCAGGCGTACGTACCCAACGATTGAAAGCCTCAAGGGAACGGGTCAGGTCTATAAGAGTGCCAGAGAACTTGTCGAAGTATCGTATAGTCTGAACGTGCAAGCCGTGACTTCGGTGGATAGGGTACGTAAAGAAACCACACAGTGGGAAGAACCGAAGTCCGTGAGCGGATGGATAACCGTACTTGCTGGCGAAGTGCGAGACCTCTGGACAAGAGACAGGCTCACGCTGCACCTGGAAGATGCGCGAAAGATTGACTTCTTCGTCACACGCTACAATCCGATTGGCGGCACGGTTGCGATTGAACCTATGGGCGACTTCTATTGACTCTCCATTTGTGGCAATTGGACCGAGAAGCGTAATGGGCTTGAAACACGCGTGGCATCGGATCCGAGTTTGTCCAGATATTTGCGTAAACTTGTCTGAGCGGGGCGCGACAGGGAACTTTCAGTATGCACAGTCCTGGCTTCTTATCCGATGCGGTACACTCTACGCTCAGGCACCTGGAATAACCCGTTGGCGGAGTGTTGCAGGGGGAATCTGAAAGCGGATATATCGGCTCAGTGCTTCCCCACGCCAAGAATCTCGACCGCCGCGCACAAGCCACGAAGGGATAGTATCCAAACAGTAGATTGGAAAAGACGAACAGAGCGAATCGCGCTCCCGTCGCGCTTGAGACGATCACTCCCACCAGTTGAAGTATCTACACCAAGTGTTGCACGGCTGTTGAATTCATCCTGCTACTGCCCTGAGGCGCGAACAGAAAGAGCCAGGAAATGCATGCCCATCCATTCGTCGAGCAGATGGCAGGCAGCAAAGTCTACTGCACACTAAAGAATAGGCGCAGATTCAATCAAGGATGATAGGAGCATGGAGCCCATCTAGAAACGCACATGAAGAAGTCCACGCCAGGAAATCTCGGCCTCAATCAGCAATCTCTCGACATAGTGACCGTTGACCTCTGTTCCAAATTATTTCACGTACGTGCCTGAGTCGGCCGTCCCATGCAGCATCTGCCATTCTCAAACGCAGAGCGGATCGGCACGGACGCTCAAACATAGTTCTGTCCGCGGATAGTGGAGCAACGGTGTAACCGGAGAAACAGTTCGTGCGATCAAGCCCGCAATAAGTTCAAAGCTGTGCCGAAGAGAGGCTGACACAGATCTACCTCAATGGAAGAACTGTAATACGTTGACGGGATGTGACCTGATTCAGGTACAATCAACCTGACTGGAAGTGTTGTCATTGCCACACGCTTGTCGCTGTGTCTACTCATAGTTGGCAGTCTCCTTCCTGCGATGTAACCGGGGGTAGTATGTTTGATGAAGAAACTCTGAAACAGGTACACAAAGGGATGGTCGGATGGTGGGAGAAGGTCAAGGGGTCCGTGGCTGACGCTCGAGAGATGAAACGGTTCTCCACGGTTTCTGACTTGGAGATCAAGCCCATATACACGCCCGATGACATCAAACACCTCGACTATGAGGACAGCATCGGCTATCCGGGTGTTTACCCTTTCACACGTGGCTGCCAGCCTGATATGTACAGGGGCCGAGTATGGACCTTTCGTATGTTCTCCGGCTTCGGCAGTGCCACAGACACTAACCACCGGTATCACCAGTTGCTGAGGGATGGCGAGACAGGGCTCAGCATTGCCTACGATTATCCGACTCTGATGGGTTATGACAGCGATTCCCCCCGCTCGCATGCCGAAATCGGCAAGTGTGGTGTGGCTGTCGATACACTGGCCGACTTCGAAGTGCTCATGGACAGGATTCCCCTTGGGGAAGTTACCGTCTCCCACACCATCAATCCCGCCGCCAGTGTTACCTGGGCGATGAATCTTGCAGTGGCCGACAAGCAAGGGGTGAATTGGGACAGGCTCGGTGGCACCCTGCAGAACGACATGCTCAAGGAGTTCATTGCCCAGAAGACCTTCATGTGTCCGCCGGAACCCTCGATCAGACTGGTCCGCGATATTATTGAATTCGGCTCAATGCATGTCCCGCGGTGGAATACAATAAGCATCAGCGGCTACCATATGCGTGAAGCGGGTGCGACCGCCGTTCAAGAGCTTGCATTTACTCTGGCTGATGGTATCGCCTACGTTCAGGATGTCCTCGACCATACCACGCTGGACGTTGATACCTTTGCCCCCAGGCTTTCCTTCTTCTTCGATTCTCATATTGATTTCTTCGAAGAGATAGCCAAGTTCCGGGCAGCAAGGCGAATATGGGCCAGGATAATGAAGGAGCGTTTCAAGGCGAAGAATCCCCGATCCTGCTGGATGAGGTTCCATACACAGACTGCAGGTTGCTCTCTGACAGCTCAGCAACCACTCAACAACATTGTCCGAACGTCCACCGAAGCCCTGGCAGCCGCACTCGGCGGAACCCAATCCCTCCATACCAACTCCTATGATGAGACCCTGGCTTTGCCATCAGATCTGGCGGTCACGGTTGCTCTCCGCACGCAGCAGATCATCGCGGATGAGACGGGGGTAACCAACACAATCGATCCACTTGCTGGATCGTATTTCGTCGAAGCGCTCACCACTGAGATGGAGGAGAAGGCGTGGGAGTACATCGAGAAAATAGATGGGATGGGTGGCATGCTGGCTGCGATTGACCAGGGATTTCCCCAACTTGAGATTGCCGATGCCGCCTATCGTTATCAACGCCAGCTGGATACAGGCGTTAAGACACTGGTAGGTGTCAATAAGCACGTATCCGAGGACAAGGCCCCGATTGAGATACTCAGAATAGATGAAGAACTCGAACAGCAACAGATCAGGCGCGTACGTGATGTCAAACGTACGCGAGATAATCGGAGAGTGGCCGAGGCACTTGGCGATGTACGCCGGGCATGCAAGAGCGGTGCCAATGTGATGCCGCATGTAATCGAGGCCGTCAAAGCATATGCTACGGAACAGGAAATCTGCGACGTCTACCGGGAGATTTTTGGAGAGTATCGAGACCCCGGTTTCTATTAAGCAGGCGAAGATCGTGAACCAAGTTCATCGACGCGGGAGCAGTACATAATGAGTTCAGAGATAAAGTTGAGAGTATTGGTCGCCAAACCGGGGCTGGACGGCCATGACCGTGGGGTGAAAGTAATTGCCCGCGGTTTTCGTGACGCTGGCTACGAGGTCATTTATACCGGCGTCCATCAAACACCCGAGCAGATAGTCAGTGCAGCGATTCAGGAGGATGTCGACCTTGTTGGTCTGAGTTGCCTTTCAGGTGCACACCTCTTTCTGTTCAGCGAGGTTGTCAGGCAGTTGAGGGAAGGTGGCGCGGGTGATATCACAGTAGTCGGTGGCGGCATCATTCCGGAGGAAGATATCCCCAGGCTCAAAGAGGCTGGAATCAAGGAGGTGTTCCTGCCGGGAACATCCCTTGATGACATACTGCGTTGGACCGAAGAGCATGTCCATCCTGGGGGTGAGATCCGGGAGTCCGAACAGTGACGGCAGACGCCGTCAAGAGAATACTGGCCGGTGATGTCAGGTCGGCGGCACGGTTGATGAGAGGCATCGAGAATGGTGACCGTGTCGCTTTTGAAACTCTTGAGACCCTCTACCCGCAGACAGGTAAAGCATACATAATCGGAGTTACCGGTTCTCCGGGTGGCGGCAAAAGCACTCTAGTCGATGTCTTAATAGGTGCTTTCCGCCGGCGAGGCATGACCGTTGGTGTGGCTGCGATTGATCCCACCAGTCCATTGACGGGCGGAGCAATACTTGGCGACCGGGTACGAATGCAGCAGCACTGCACCGATCAGGGAGTGTTCATTCGCAGTGTTGCCACGCGCGGCTGGCTCGGAGGCTTGGCTCGGGCGGCTATAGGCATCGTCCACGTGATGGATGCGATGGGCAAAGATATCGTACTCGTTGAGACTGTTGGCATCGGACAGCAGGAAGTTGATGTGACGCGCTTGGCTGACACCTCCGTTTTTGTGTTGACCCCCGGCTCCGGAGACGCTATTCAAATGATGAAGGCCGGAATCCTTGAGGTGGCGGACATATTCGTCATAAACAAGGCGGACCAGGAGGGTGCCTCGCGCGCAAAGGTGGATCTTAAATCTATGCTGAGTATGAAGAACAATCTGCCGGATGAAAGACAGCCACCGGTTGTACTGACTGAAGCGATCAATGGCAGAGGTATCGAGGAACTCACCGACGAGATACTGAAGCACCGCAAGTTCCTTGTTTCGCAGGGCGGTTGGCAGAAGCGAGAGCGCCAGAGAGCCAGTCATGAGCTGACTGAAGCAATTGAGAGCTCTTTAAAGGACTACATCAAGTTGAGTGTCAATCAGACTACCAAGGACAAGCTCGTTGAGGACCTTGTGCAGCGAAGAATCAGTCCTCAGGCTGCAGCTTCAGCGATTGTCAGTCAACTGCTCCGGCAGTGCGACACATCTGTCTGATTACTCCTGCGATGGGTCTTCTGGCAGCCGACGCCCATATCTAAGGGACTGACGAACCTCAGGCGCCGCCGGATACACGTATAGTCGCTGCACCGCGTCGCTTGACGGTGACAGTGCTGTCGGCTGTGCGGGCTTCTCCTCGGTCCCTCAAATGCGCATTTGGCACCGACAATGGTCGAGTTCGGTTCTCGGCGATCCTGCGGCTGGTAGCATCCGACAACATGTCCCAGACTGATGCTTCTCGCATCCGACAGGCTCGACTTCATTCGCCAAGGCGGATGCCATGCAGTGCTTTTGACGTAGACCCCGGCCCGTAGTATAAAGAGCAGAGCAATGGTCGCAGGTTAATGCCCGAAACGCGGGCCGTGCCTACCGCTTAAGGTTAAACGAAGCAGGGGGCGAGGGTCTGCTCAGTGTATCGGGTTGAACACGATCTGAGGGGGACATGGGAAGACGACGGGAGACTTCGCCGCACAATTCCGCACCGTAGCCCTTTCGATAGTGCATCGTAGCCGTTGACTGACAGTGGCAAATCCTGCAGAACCAGGAGTTGCGAACTCGGTTCATATGTGTAAGGGCAGTGTTCAGACTGTACCTGAAGGGGAGAAGGGAGGATTCGTATGCTTATCCGCAATATCGAAGATACACCATCTGTTCCGTACGGTCAGGGAGCTCGTAAGCGCGTGATATTCGGCGAAGAAGAGAACGCGCCGGCCTTCGTCATGCGCGTATTCGATGTTCCGCCCGGCGGTGCCAGTGCAGACCACTGCCATGATTTTGAGCATGAGGTACTTATATTGAAAGGTGAAGGGGTATTGAAGGGAAACTGGGGCGACGCTCCATTCTCTGAGGGCTCGGCCATTCTGCTGCATCCAGACGAGCAGCATCAGTTGGTGAACACGGGGAAAGACAACCTTCGCTTTATGTGCGCAGTGCCTCTGCGCGGTGAAGAGGCCGACTGCATCACTGGCGGCAAGTCCGGCCGGATGTTCGTAATCGCTCTCATTGCTTTCGGAATCATGCTTGTCGGCCTCCTTGTCTGGGGCTTCGCAACCGGGGCGTAAGACTGAATAAGTCGGCCAGCCAGGACAGATGTGGGCAAGTCGAATTCCACTGGCATGAGCGCGACATTGACGCCGTCAGAAATTTGCGCGAACCTGCCGTTGTCGCCATTAATCCGGCCGATTTGAGAACGGGTGCAGTAACGCTTACGGTCGAACTGACAGGCAGTTGTTACATATCCTGGCGCGACGTGTATACGGATGAGGAGAGCATGTCCGGTAGACTATCCTCACTGATCCTGCCTCAACGCAGTTTCCGCGGGGTGGCATCGCCAGTATGCATTCCGCATCAGCATTTCTGACAACACCAGGTGGCCAGCAATACCCGGTGTTGACTGTTGCGGCCAAGGTGCTGGTATGCCGGTATCGTCGCGGCTCTGGCCGCCATCGGCAATCCGGCCAACCCTACCCATTTGCGGCAAGTGACCGTCTTGTGTGTTACCGAGGCTTGATGGTCAGCACCGGTAACGTCGTATTGCGCAGTACGTAATGTGCTACGCTACCAAATACCATCCTGCCGATATACTGGCGACTGGTGTAGGTGGCAATCGCGATGAGATTCATTCCGTTATTTGCTGCATAAGCAACGATGGAAGGAGCGGGCGATCCCTCGATACAAACTGTCTCTACGACAAGCCCGTTCTTTCGCAATGGTTTCCCCACGTCATCAAGGTAATCATGCACATGACTCCGTCGGAAGGTCTCTGCGACTTCAATGCCGTCAGCTCCCGCCCCGTAATACGACGGGGCCGGCAGAAGCACTCTCAAAAGGACTATGCGGGACTCGCACCTCTGCCCTATATCCGCAGCGTAGGGTAGGACCTGTTCTGAAGCAGTCGAACCATCGAGATATACGAGTATCGTGTTGAACATGCCGCAACCCTAGGGCCCGTACCACTGGCCGCCACCAACTGAAAGGTGAGTCTGATACTATCTGAACGTGGTCACCCGGTCAAACATCCGGCCTTCGTTACGGTGTGAAGCTTCGGACACGTAGCGGACTGTTCGTTGCCTGAGCGCTGACTCATTCGTGTATCACGCAGCGGGTTGCCCGTGCCGCGATGTTCACGCAAGACCATTCGGAAGGGGTTGCATCCCCCGAGAGATCATCAGTGTATAGGAAACCCTAAACCAGTCGACCCCTTCGAGAGTTATACTAGTGTCCTGTCGCGAGGATCGCGAGCCTTCGGGCTTTTCGCACCCCGGAGCAGGATCGCTTCTATAGGAGCTTGAAATCTGGAGATGACAGGGTTACTGTTGATGATAATTCAGTCACAGCCCTGAGAGCGTGAGGTGTGGTAATGAAGGGGATTTTGCTGGTTCTCTGCTCATTGGTCCTCCTGCCTGGTTGTTCCTACTTATTCCCGGTGTCAAACCAGCCACCCGAGGCCTACATCACCTCAATTTCCCCGGAGCAGGTGACCGAAGGCGACATCGTGACGTTTGCTGGCTATGGTACCGATCCTGATGGTGAGGTTGTCGGCTACCTCTGGACCTCGGACATCGAGGGAGAGTTGAGCAGGTCGCCGACATTTGAGACGGATTCCCTTTCAGTGGGCGAACACAGCATCAGCTTCACCGTGCAGGATAACAACGGAGCGTGGTCGGATGAGGTGCATGGCTCGGTAGAGGTACTTCCGGAAGTCGCTGAGCCTGCCACTATAGATTCGTTTTCCGCCACTCTCTCGCATATACAACGGGGTGACAGTCTGTCCTTGTCATGGGATGTGTCCAACGCCACGACGGTGTTCATCGATCAAGGCATCGGCACGGTGGCGACCGCAGGGTCGGTGGAGGTAAGTCCCGAAGTCACGACTACCTACAAGCTGACGGCAATTGGTGGCGGCACGACCGTGACGGCTGAGGTAACAGTCACCGTGCAGGACCCCTGGCCGAGTATCACGCTTACGCCGGTCATTGACCTGACTGGCTTCGTTCGGAGTAGCGGTGTTGACGTGACTGGAGACATCTTCGTCGGTGATGATGATGCCAATCGTGGTATTCAAGGATTCGTGACCTACAACATCTCGGGTATCCCCGCAGACGCCATTATCCGCCGTGTCATCATCGACATGTCAGGTTACCAGATTCCTTACCATCCTCCATTTCCGGATCTTGGATGTCTGGGTGCCTTTGTACATGACTTCCCCAGACTTCACGGCCAGTACCGCTGGCAGGTGGATGCTGATCCCATCGAGAGGTGGTGTTTCTTTGACGAGTTGGACACACCAACAGACTCGGTTGGTTTCCGAGACGCGCTCCAGGAGAAAGTCGGCAAGGGCCGGTTCCAGCTACGGTTGCAGTTCGCGGATATGCATACCGATGGAGACAACCTGCGGGATATGCTGCACTGGCCACGTGCCGGGTACCCGGCGTTGACCGTCGAGTATGAGTTGAACGACTAGGAGTACCGAGTAGTCGGATCAAAATCCCTCAACTGAACCATCACACCCCGTCCGGGTCTACGCCTTGATTCACACGGTGTTATCGCTCAAACTCAACGATTGATTCTTCGGGGAACACGCTGTAATCTGAGTGTTGTTTCGTGAGACGGGATTCGTCGCGCTTTCTCCGTCGCCGCGAGCTGGAAGTCTGCTTCCTATCAGTGTTCCTGGAGAACGGATGAAACACAAGAATCACCCTTCGGTTGGGGCCTGTGGCATCGACTGCGGCTTGTGTCCGATTCATCATGTGAGGGATGGCGATGGCTGCAGGGGTTGTGCGGCACCTCCTATCTCGGGACGAAGCGGACGCTGGTGTCCGATAGCCCGCTGCGCCGTACAAGAACGACATCGTGAGACTTGTGCGGACTGCCATGCGTATCCGTGCGAGCTTCTCGAAGACGTAGATGCGAGCGATTCCTTCGTGACACATCTGAAGATGATTGAGAATCTCCGCTTCATCAGGGAAAATGGCCTCTGCAGTTTTCTGCTTCAGCAACGGCAGCGGCAAGCCGTGCTGCAAACAATGCTGGCGGAGTTCAACGATGGGCGGTCCAAGAGTCACTTCTGCCTTGCCAGTGCGTTGCTTCCTCTTGATATGTTGGAGATGGCACTTGCCGCCGCGTTAGCTGCGAAGGGCGGAGAGGATCTGGCTGGCAAAGGGTCTGGAAGCCGCGCACAGGCTCTGCGTTCGGAACTCAAGGTAGCGGCGGACATCCTGGGAATCAGTCTCAAGCTTAGACGGTGATGACGTGAAGTCTTGCTGTCGCGCGCGGGGTACTTGCCGTGAGCCTACCTGCCTGAACAGCCATTCCTTTCCACGGCGAAAAAATGCCCTGCATCGGTTCACCTCCGACGCCCTCTCTTCCCGGTACGCCCGGCTTTGAAAGAAGGCTGACGGCGGGGACGAGGTTGCGAGTCGTCAGGTTGAGTCGTGACGGATGCCGGGCGGGTCTTCTGGCTGCGGCGCTCAAGCATCTGCTTCCACCTCGCGTAATTGTGTTTCCGTCCTTTCTTCCTGAGGGCGTCGCGCTTCCGGTCACGTCGTGAACCCTTGATTTCCATAGCTCCTTTGAACCCCACAAGGCTGTGATTTCCATCGAATCGAGACACTGATGGCAGATCAAAGCACAGCATCCACCATCTCAAGCTACCGGCGCGCACAATTCTGCTTCGTAACCGATGTACCGTGCTCGAGAACAACCTCGTACGTTATGCCGTCCGTCATCACCACTATCGTGCCATACCGATCGGTTCCATACACCTCAACATCCATCGCAGCCAGTCGATCCAAGACATCAGGGTGTGGTTTGGCATAGGAGAATGCTTCGCGGAAGGAACCTGCAAGCCAGTGTTCTTCTCCGGCTGAATATATGGCAACCTGAGGCTTCACCACCTCCAAAAACTTCCGGCTGGAAGCCTGGCCGGAGCCATGATGTCCCAGTTGAAGTATATCAGCACCCAAGTCGTGTCCCCTCGCGATCATGCTATTCTCGGCATCCTTTCCGGCGTCGCCTGTGAAGAGGAACACCACTTCACCATAGACGATCCGAACGGACACAGAGTCACGATTAAGGTCACCCGTTAAGGCGGCTGGATGCACTACTTCTATACGGGAAGAACCCACGGTGTATATCTCACCCGCCCTGGGTTCGTTGTATCCTGCACCTGAGGCTGCAATGGCGTCGATGGTGCACCGAAAAGTGCTGCTGGTATCAACGCGCCGCTCGGGCTCCAACACTCGAAGAAGCGTCTTGACAGCTCTCTCGAGAGTCTGGACGGTATCGATACCACCGGACATCCAGACCTCGGACACCGGGAAGGCTTCCAGTACGTCAGGAAATTGACCTATGTGATCATCATGAGGGTGAGTTCCGATTAACAGGTCGATGGACTCCACGCCGACCGATGTCAGATACGGGACTACTTCGTTGCGGTCAGGCAGGCCGGCATCTATCAGGATGGTGAAATCAGGGCCCTGCAGCAATGTGGAGTCTGCTGTGCCGACATCCAGGTAGTGAACGTGAAGGGTCCCGACGGGTTCCGGCAGTGGTTCCACGGCAGACACAGGCTCCATCCGGGGTGTCAGTGCCGGCGTTTCAGCGGGCGCTCCGCAGCCGCCCAACGCCAGAGCGCCCATGGCCAGAAAAGAAGGCAGGGCACCGCGAAGGGCCTTCTTCAAACCGGTTCGCGCTGCAAACTCGAGGGTAAGCAACCGGCACCGCTTCACTCCCTGCTCGAAACCTATAGCAGGTCGATGCACACTGGCTATGTAAGGCAACTATCGGCCTCCGCACAAACGATTCGTACACACGTCGAAACAGTTTTTGCAGGACTCTTCCGCTATGTCTGTACTCAGATTACAGGAAAGTGGAGGGTGGCGCCTAACGGCGAGCAATGTGTAGCAACGCCGGTGCACCTCGCTTAGTCCTATACGTATTCAGGCAGGTATGTCGTCTGCAAAGATAATCCTGATCGTGCTGGATAGTCTCGGGTAGGGAATGCCGCAATTCGACATTATACGAGCAGACGAGGTCAGGTGGCGTGTTGCTTCTTCACCGGTGCATCCTTCACGCACAGAAACACGCGGGAAAGTCCGAAGTACAGCCGACGGCTGTCCACCAGTCTCAGGCCATTGGCCGGCATCTCGCTGCGAAGATGCCTCAGGGAGAATCCGGTCCGCACGCTGGCCTCGAGGCTGCCCGAACTGCCGAGGGCCCAACGTTCCAGTCGAAGCTGGATGTTTCCAGGCTCCTCCAGTATCAGGACTCCATCCTCTTTGACTACACGTGCGACCTCAGAGAGAGCGGCGCGCCAATCCTGAGTATGGTGTAAAACCTCAAGGAGAAACACAGCGTCGAAAGACTGGCTTGGAATGTCGAGGGCTGTGATATCGCCCACCCTTACAGTCGCGAAGGTGCTGCGAGATCTGGCTTTCTCCACCTGAGAGGGAATGATATCGATACCGGTTAGCTCACGTGGTCTGAATCTCTTTGCGATCAATGTCAGGGAATACCCTGTGCCACAGCCGGCGTCAAGTACTGACGTACCGGAGAGGTCGATTTGATGCATGCGCAGTAGCGACTCGAAAAGGGGAAAGTCCCAGTACCGGAGCAGCAACTCCCTTAACCGGCTGTTCATCAACCGGAGCTCGGTCTTCTCCATCGGATCAACACCTCCCCTGTAACTGCCTTCGCCTGATTCGACGTTCCAAGACCACCCGCGCAATTGAGTGCCGGTCCATGGAAGTATACAGATATATCATCCGATGTCCTCCCTCAGCGTGCAGCAACGCTGAATCGAACCGGACATGCCTACACCACCCCACATCGCTGTGGGCCTCTGCCGCCAAGGGTGCATCCGCTGATCCGGAAACCACCCTCCTTGTAGCGGAAGCAGACATTCAGTGTAAACAGTCCCGCTATATCCCGTCCGGGGTAAGTATCGGAAGTGCGCAGGGTGCTTGAGATCGTGACGAGCAAGCGATGAGTGGGGTTCAGTTAATTCCCGGTCTCGTGATGCACTGTCTCGCGACTATGATGTTACAATCAGGGCTTGAGATCTGGTGGGAATGTCGATGACAGAGAAACCTGACAAGCCAAAGAACGAAGAGCGACAGACGGGCAGCCGCGCACGAAGCTGGAAGCGCGCACTGGGTGTCGGCTTTGTGCTCTTGATTGGCGCAGCCATCATGATAGTCAGTGCCAACCGGGACCAGTTGTCGGTTCGCTCGGATATCTACGTGTCCGAGCAGGATGAAATCAGCGTTGTATCGACTCTGGAGAACCAGCCCCCTGAGATCCTCAGTCTCACCGCGGCCACAGATCGGATCAAGCCGTTTGACCTGTGCGAAATCATATGTGAAGCGTTCGATCCGGAAGGTGACGAGCTCACGTACGAATGGTCTGCCAGCGCAGGAGACATCTACGGCGAAGGCGCTCGTATTCAGTGGGGTTCGCCGATCTCGGAGGGTTTGTATCGCATCTCGGTGGTGGTCAAAGACGGCCGAGGAGGAAGAGCCGAGCACTCCCTCCCGCTCAAGGTGAAGGCCAACAGGCCACCTCAGATTACCCGCTTGGCTTCGGATGTCGAGTGGTTGCCTGAAGGAGGAAGTGCCCTACTCCGGTGCGAGGCGACGGATCCCGACGGTGATCATATAACCTACGAGTGGTCGGCTCCTGGAGGCGAGTTCTTCGGTCAGGGGTCGTCGGTCATCTGGCTGGCTCCCGAGGAGAGCGAATCATATTGGATCACCGTCACTGCGAGGGATCCGTATGGAGGTGAAGCTAGCAGGGCAGTGCCCATCAGCGTTACGCCCGTCGAGCCACCGAGCATCTCGGCCATGATCGTTGAACCAAAGAAGACGAGCGTTTTCAAGACTCACGGTAACTCCTGGACCATCTTCGCGGGAGGCTCCTGTACCATTGAGTGCGTGGTAGCCGACGGTAAGGCCCCATTCACCTACGCGTGGCGTGTCGATGCTGGTGATCTGCATGCGGACGGTCCTGTCGCGACCTGGCACGCTCCAAACAAGAGAATTGGTGCTACTATTGTTGTGGTCGTGACGGACATCGATGGCAGCAAGTCAAGTGCCAGTGTGCTGATCTACGTCGAAACCAGCGCGTGTTCGGCTTGCGGCTGATGAGCTGATGTCACAGCGGCGGATGCTTGTCCGGGACCCCTGGAGCACCTTCCAGAGCCATTGCCGCCTGCAATACGACAGTCTCTTCGAAGTGGCGGCCAACGAGTTGGACACCGATGGGCAACCCGCCGGAACTGAATCCAAAGGGTACCGATAATGCCGGCGACCCGGTCAGATTCCACGGCACCTGGGTAATCAGTTTGCGCCGTGCCGCAACAGTAGCGCCGGCAATCGCCAGCTCCGAAAGGCGATGCGGATAGGCAGGAACGGGTAGGGTGGGGCAAAGCAGTAGATCATACACGTTAAAGTACTGTGTCATCCCGTACCTGATCGCCTCCCATCTCGAGAGGCCGTTCAGATACTCTCTAACGTCGGGCCACGGCCTCGCGAGACGCTTCTTCATGAAGGGAAACAGGTCGGATTCGCGTCCGCGGACCAACGGCTCGAAGTAATACCCTGTCTCCATAGCCCATACCGCGGCGGAAACCGCTTGAGCATCATTCTCCTCCAGAACCGGTAGCGCGATGTGCTCTACAATGCAACCAGCAGTTTGTAACACCGCAGCAGCTTTCTCTACTACAGCCTGCACCTCAGCGTCTACCGGAGCGAATGCGCCTTCAGTGACCACGCCGACACGCCATCGCTGTGGAGCGTCGGAAGTTGCACAAGCCAACGGGGGCGCCAGCGGCATGCAGTAGGGGTCGACCCCATCGACTCCTGATATCAGGCTGACTGCAAGAGCAACGTCACGCACCGAGCGTGCGAGCGGGCCGACATGCATCGCACGCTGCAGGACCTCGGGCCAGTTTCCAGTGAGGGGCACCCGGCCATGAGTTGGCTTGAGGCCGGCTATCCCGCAATAGTGGGCAGGCATTCGGATAGAACCTCCGACGTCGCTCCCTAGGCCGAGAGGGGATAATCCTGCTGCAATGGCAGCGCCCTCGCCTCCACTCGAGCCTCCGGGGATGCAGTCAAGATTCCAGGGATTGTTCGTCCTCCCGAAGACTCTATTATCGGTCTCCCACCACAGGGCGAATTCGGCAACATTTGTCTTCGCCAGAAATATGCCACCCGCCTGCTTCAGCCGACTCACGGCTGTAGCATCAGATTCGGCTATTCGACGCTCAAACAGCTTCGAACCCCGCGTCCCGCGGATACCGCAGGCGTCGATTGTGTCTTTGCAGGTGAATGGCACGCCGTGAAGAGGGCCGACGGCGGCGCCTCTCATAATTGCCTGTTCCGCAATCCGGGCGTTCTCCAACGCATTTTCGGCGATGGTGACGACAGCGTTGATCTGAGGGTTGATGGCTGAAATGCGTTCCAGATGGGCCTCAACCACCTCGACCGGAGACAGATCCCGGGCTTGTATGCGTCCAGCCAACTCTGTCGCATCGAGGTAGCAGATATCCTCATGCATTGTTCTCTCCCATGTGAGCTATCGTCCTGAAATGATAGCCTGAACCTGTCGACGAAACGGCCGTGGCCGGAGCGCACCGGTCATTTGTCCGAGGGACCAAAATGTTCGCACAGCGCGCCATCTCCAGTCTAGTCCCCTTCGCGTTTGCGGTATTGCAGCGCCTCAGCAATATGGGAGGTGTCGATGTGTTCTGCGCCGTCGAGGTCGGCGATCGTCCGGCCTACCTTCAGTACCCGGTGGTAAGCCCTGGCCGATAGGTGAAGCTGACGCATGGCCGTGTGAAGAACGTCTTTGCCGCGCGGTGTAACTCGACAGAACGCGGCGACATCCTTTGCAGACATGTCTGCGTTACACGTAGCCTTGCAGCCATCTAACCGAAGCCCCTGTATGCCGGCTGCCGTGGACACTCTTGTGCGAGTAGCAAGCGATGCCTCGCCATGGCCATCACCGGTGAGCTTATCGTATTCAACGCGGGGCACATCAACGAAGATATCGATCCGGTCCATAAGCGGTCCGCTCAGCCGTTTGCGATACCGGATGATGTCCGAGAGAGAGCAACGGCATTCCTTCAGGGGATCGCCGTAATGTCCGCACGGGCACGGATTCATGGCCCCGACGAGCATGAAGCTGGCAGGAAAGGTGACGCTCCCCTGGGCGCGACTTACAGTCACATTGCGGTCCTCCATCGGTTGGCGCAAAGCTTCAAGCGTGGCATGTCCGAACTCCGGTAACTCATCGAGAAACAGCACCCCACGGTGGCTGAGGCTTATTTCGCCGGGGCGGGGCGACTGACCTCCACCCACCAATCCGGCATTTGAGATTGTGTAGTGTGGTGCGCGAAACGGCCGATCATGCACCAGCGGCTGTCCTTTTGAAAGCAGTCCTGTGACACTGAATATCTTGGTCACCTCCAGCGCCTCATCGTGCGTGAGCGGCGGCAGGATGGTGGGAAGGGCCCTCGCAAGCATGGTCTTCCCGCTGCCCGGTGGCCCGGCCATTACCAGGTTGTGGCGTCCTGCAGCTGCGACCTCCAGGGCACGTTTCGCATGTTCCTGGCCCTTGACATAAGATAGGTCGAAGGAGCTGTCTACAGCAACGGCAGCCTCCCGCAAGGCAACTGCCGGAGGTGGAAGGGGAACATCGCCCTTGAGATGGGCGATGAGCTGGGCGAGTGACTCAGGTGCGAGCACCACAACACCCTGTACCAGCGACGCTTCTTCACAATCATCGAGCGGCACACATGCCTTACACATCCCGGCGTCACGAACAACCGACACCATGGGCAGCATGCCATGCGTATGCCGCAGGCGTCCATCCAGCGACAGTTCTCCCAGGAACACAGTGTCGCGAACGTCTGCACGGAGCTGATCCGAACTCATCAAAATGCCGACAGCTATCGCAAGGTCATACGCCGGACCTTCCTTTTTGAGGTCGGCAGGGGCGAGGTTGACTGTGATGCGCTTGCCGGGGAAGCGAAATCCCGAGTTGCGTATAGCGGACCGGACTCTTTCTCGAGCCTCCTGCACGGCCTTGTCGGGGAGGCCGACCAGTTGGAAGGAGGGAAGACCGGTTGAGATATCGACTTCGACCTCGACAAGCGCACCGTCAAGCCCGACAACGGCACAGCTCATCACCTTGGCGAGCATGGCCTCTAGTATCCACCCATGTCAGTTGCCAAGCGCCACAGCCATTGCGTATTCCCTGCAGTCTGAGAGGCTCACGACAACCGACTTGATGCCAAGCGCCTCCGCCCTGGCAAGTGCACGTCCTGAAAGAGACACTTTCGGCTTGCCCTGCCGATTGGAAAGAATCTCGATGTCGTGCCATCCTACGCCGCGGTAACCTGTTCCCAGTACCTTCATGACGGCCTCTTTTGCTGCAAAGCGGGAAGCGAGTGAAGGGACACGATCTCGATAGCTCGTGATTTCGCGTTCGGTGTAGACGCGCCGTAGAAAACGATCGCCGTATCGTTCGATCGCGCCGGCGATCCGGGCGATTTCAATGATGTCGGTGCCGATCTCTGCCATTAGCTCGACTACCTGCGTGACTGTGGCCGCAACCTTAAGCCCCGGCTTTCCGATACAGCACCGAAGCAGATTCCGCATAGTACCAGCAATGAATCCAGGGCACAATAGGCGGGTTGCTGACCGAAATGCACCTCCCGGTCCTGGGTGCACCGCGAGAGCCGTGGGCAAAGACGCACCCGTACTGCACTCCTGCATAATCTGTTCTATTTCTGAGCTAACAACTCAGCCCGTGGTATCGTCCCGTGAGACGTTTCTGGAGTGTCACAATGAACACCGCCGACAGGTTCGCCGATCTTTGGTTCAACATCGTTTGCCAGCGATATGGTCAGGCAGGTGCTGGCTTGATTTGTGGAACTGCCCACAGGCTGATGTCGCTGCAGGTGTCTCGACAAGGCTGAAAGAGTAATCATCTCCGACCTTGCCGAAGCGTTAGGAATGGCCAACAAGCTACACCATCCCGTGCATGGCCAAATATTGGCATATTCGCATGCGATTCTTAAGGCCCCGCGACTAACACCACCTTGACAACCTGATCCTTGTCGGGCACCTTCTCCCTTGCCCCAGGTCACCAAGCGGTCATAAAGGGCCAGGCAACCCGGCTGGGACGGTCCTTCAAGTCCGGAGACCTCCACGTTGATGGATGCGAGGACAAGAGCACCCGGGGGACTGCGTCGTAATGAGGCGGTGAGGCAACCTGGGGCTTTGCTGCGTCTAGCCTTCCCGCAACGTTGTGGAGATAGCCGTGGGGCCGTTTGGAACGCCCTGCCACCCATGCGGCAATAGCTTGCGCGACCTCTTTGCCAGCATCCCATCCGCCGCCGCCCACAACTCCAGGCACCGGACCAGATCCATCAGAAGCGACGCACCGGACCACCCACCCGGCAGCGGTCACCTCCAACCGGCCCGCCGTCATCGCTTGTAGGCGCTCCGACGGATTCTTCATCTGTGGGCTCACCTTCCGGGTGTAAACGCAGCACACGACGATTGACAGTTGCACGCACCAGCGAATCCACGGATCGGGAAGAAGAGTCGGTGAGTTGGACTGAAGGCTACCCCATGCTAGTATAGGGTACCGTGCTTATCCAGCTGACCTTATAGTCATGGTCGAATAAGGAGGACGTGAACAGAATGCCCACAGCAGCAAGACCGCATCGGTACACGGAAAACAGGCTCTCTCTCCTGGCGAGGATGAAGAAGATTGAGGGTCAGGCTAAAGGTGTCCAACGAATGATTGAAGACGACCGCTACTGTATCGACATCGTCCAGCAGTTAACCGCCCTGTCTGCGGCTGTTGATGAGGTCTCATTGCTGATACTCCAGGACCACATTGATGGCTGTATCACTGACGCTATTCGCGAACAACATAGTGAAGAGCGCATCAAGGAACTGATGTTGACAATACGAAAGGCTATGAGGCGCTGACACCACTATCGGTGCCCGGCACCGCGGTATTGGAGGACTCAAATTCACACTGGTACTGATTTCGGGGAAGGCCACCCATGTTGTGTCCCGGGATGACGAAAGCGCAAGTTCGCACTAACCCTCAGGCATAGGAGGATGAAGACAGATGAATGGCATTGTCATCAATATTGACCCGGTGGCCTTCCACCTTGGACCTTTTCATATACATTGGTACGGCCTGATGATAGCAGTGGCGGCCATAGTAGGAGTACTGATAACTGTCCGGGTCGCTGAAAAGAAGGGAATCGCGGCTGACCATATTTCCTATTTCATTCTGTGGGCAGTTCTCGGCGGTATTGTGGGTGCCAGGCTGTTTCACGTGGTTGACTACTGGGAATTCTACATGGCGAATCCGATGCAAATAGTGGGAGGCTCCGGTCTGGCCCTGTACGGGGCATTAGCAGGGGGAATTGTCGCCGCTGTGATTTATGCGCGGATACGACATCTCCCACTAAGGCGCGCTGCTGATAGTCTGGCTCCAGGCCTGCTTGTAGGGCTGATGATAGGCAGGATTGGGTGTATTATTAACGGCGATTCCTACGGTGCAGTTACCGATTTGCCCTGGGCGTTCATTTACACTCATCCCGGGGCGATGCTTCCGCGGGAGCTTCTCGGACAGCCCACTCATCCCTACCCGGCGTATGAAATCATCTGGAATGCTATGGCCTTGCTGGTCATCTGGCGGCTTAGCCGCTGGTTCAAGCAGGACGGTATGGTGTTCCTGAGCTTTCTGTCACTATATTCGGCGGGGCGTTTCATTCTCATGTTCGTGCGCGAGCAGAGGGTTTGGCTCTGGGGATTACAGCAGGCTCAAATAATGGCTCTGCTTGTTCTTGTGGTCTCCCTGGTGCTTATCATCCATTCAGTTTGGAAGCGACCGCTGGGCCTCGTCCCGTCAAGTGGAGTAAGTCACGTTCCGTCGAGAGGAGTATGAGCGCGTCGTCACCGTGTGTACGTTGTTAATGAATACCTGCTGGTAGTGCCGCCTCCTGCACAAATGCATTAGTGCGCAATGATCAGGCGGACCCCATCCTCAGCACAGCACAGGGACATGGTTAAGGTGGCGTCCTGTGGGTTTGCGCGGATCAGCCTGAGTGGCCCACCGCGATCATGGCCTGGTCGATCTTCAATCTTTGAACCTCAAGCCGGGCAACCAGCTCTTGCTGGGTAACACGGCCACGCTTTCTAAGCTCACGTAGTCGAGCACCAATGATGTTCCTGTTTGCATCCACGTGGCGATTCTAGGTGGCATGCGCCTGGAACATATCTACGGGCCCCATATTGTGTGACACAATATGGGTAGAGGCCGAACTTGGGGGGTGTGTGATGAAGCACTGCTTGAATTGTGGGGGGGGGAACTCCCAAAGGGTGCCAACTACTGCGGAGTGTGTGGTAGCCCGGTAGTCAACGGTCAGAAGACCATAACAGGCGAATCGAAGCGAAGACGGCTGAAGCTGCCCATAGTAGTAGGGCTTACTGCTCTTCTTGGCATAGTCTGAGCGGATGCGACCTCCATCGAAGTGCCACCGCCATTGAGTGCTGCACCCATACTACTCAGCCTTATGACGTCTGACTCTCTACTCGCCCGAGTTTGGCGAAGCGTTTGGCCTTCTCGGGCAAAGCTGGTAACATGAGTATGTCTCCCCCCGTCTTGAGGACACCGGTGGCGTGAACACAAGCCGCCGACTGAGCACACGTTCATTTGCACCCGGTTCTATTTGCTTTGTCCTGCAGCGCTCGTGAGCGGCCTCAGGCGGAAGGGAGAAGGGCGGGTTTGGAGGAGGTCCAATTATGCTGCGTGCACTTGGCGGTAACCCTGGAATCGATGCTGCTGACGTGCCCTCATGCCGGGGCCGGGACTCACCCTGTCTTACAGCTGATATCTGGTCGCGTTGCGACCTGCCGCACGGACTAACGCACGCAACACCACAGAATGCCCCGGACTTTCCCCCTCTCCTACTGATCGTACTGTGTACCACGAACCGCCATCCCGGCGTCGCATTGCCACTCATCGTCGCAGCTTCGTGCAGCCAGCTTGCGCTGCTGCTGCGGGAGGCTGAACGCATCCTCATCCCTCGCCACGGTGCTTCTATCCGAGGTGGCAGGGGAAGCCGCGGGCCACCGCGGTGCATCCATCACCCGACAGGTGATGACGGCGTCGTGTCCTGCGCCACTCGACCAATCCCACTATGAGCTGCTGCTCTGAGTGCCAGCGACCTCACTGTCTGGCCAAGTAGAACAGCATCGTAGGCACGGCCTTCGACAATGCGAACGCCGTTCCGCCAGCAGCACCTCTTCTCCTGGGAGCTTGCGCGAGACAACAGGTAGCCGTCACATAGCCTGCAATCATGCACGAATGATGAGGGGGAACGATGAACTATGACGTCAACCAGCAGTAGGAGTCCCGCAAGCGGATGGGACATCGACACAATCGTGATGCGTATCAAGGGTGAGCACCGCCGATGCCGTGTGTTCATCCATGAAGGCTCGTACGATCGCGCAGCCGAAGCGTTGCGCGACGGACGCGCCCTACTGGGCGCCCTGCTCACCCAGGCCGACTTCTCCAGTGAGGAGCATCGCGCACTCGTGAAGGACGTCGGGGCACAGCACATTGCCTGTTCGCAACTGGTCTGCGCAGCGCGCTGTATTCAGGCAGACGAGGCCCTGCTGCAGATGCGTGCACTCCATCAGGGTCGTCTGGCAACCAGGGAATCGACTCCCGTTATGCCACGCCCCACACAACACACCCTGGTGCCGAAGGATGCCCGGATGCCACCCAGATCTCGCAGGCCTGATAGACCGACGCGAACCAACTGTTTGCCTGGACAGAACTAACAATACGGAGGGCAATAGCGATCACGTCACTGCAAACTATCGACAGAAGGAGAATGAACAATAGACATGACCAATCAGAGTAGTGCTGAAGCAGTCAGAATGGACGTCACTGCGATTAGAGACATACTGCACGCCATCGAGAAGGAGAGTGTCCGCTGCAGGGAATTCGCGCGGATGGGCGACGCCGATGGAGCTGAGCAGTCGTTGGCACGAGCCCGCGACTCATACAGCGACTTAGTCGCCGCCGTTGACCTGGAGAACCCGGTGCACCGTTCCATGACGCGAAACCGCAGGGCGGACCTGGGAACTATGGCAGCAGAAGTCGAGTCCTGCCGTCTCAAGAAGGAGACTGACAGGACACGCCTCGAGAGGAAGAAGGCGACCGTATGAAGATGCCGTGCAGGCAACTGCACGACGCTCAAGTCGGACTTGTGCGCGGCCGGCAGCCTTTGCGTGACGCATCTGCGCGTGCGTTGGTCTCACCTGTCACGCAGCGCAGGCCCCGGAGCCTTGGCGAGTGGACTTGCCTCGGCCCGGGCTCAAAGGGAACGAGACGCTCCAGCCTTCTTCGATCCTTGTACGTATCGCGAGTACCACCGCAGTCCACAAGGTCCGAACCTCTGACCGATACAACACGACGGCTGCGCCTGTGCGCACCTGAGTCAGTCTCTCGTACACGCATGAGAGTCACCGATTTGTGACCCCGGTGCGACGGCACCGCCGGTATTACGGAGGGCTGCAGTACTGCGTCTACGACGCAGCCAGACTGTAGGATGCGAGGGAGGCAGCATGGGGACACCATTCATGATGCCTCGCTCTTGAGCACCGAGGCGAATGAGATGATGATCAACGGAGACAGAGAGTCGATTGCACCACAATGGGCCGGGACGACACCTCAAGGCGCAGATGTGGACGCACTCCTCGGAGATGAATCCCCTCGCGGAACAGACGACTACGATAACGTAGTTGAAGACTCGCTGGCGATGTATCTGCGGGAGATCGGACGCGTGCCGCTGCTCACAGCCAGCGACGAAAAGGAGTTGTCGAAACGCATTGAGCAGGGACGCCGCGTCAAGGAGTTGGAGCAGAGCTTCATCGCTGGTCACCACAAGCCAATCGGCGCACCCGCGCACGCAGCAATGGTGACTATTCGAGTCCTCAGAGCGCGCTCGTTGCTTGATCTGATCGGAAGATACGTCGATTCCTCCAGGAGTCTCTCTCTGGGAGCGCTCATACGGGAAGAGGATGTGCGCGCAGCCATCGATAACGGGATCGACGCACGTCTTGTGGCATTTGTCCAGGAGCATACGGGGCAGCCAGTTGCCCTGGTGAATAAGGCGCTCCTGGACATATCAGTCGATGCCAGCATTGTTCCACCCAGAATAGTCAGGCTGATGGATGAGGAGTCGCCGTCTTCGCTGTACGAGCGCGCGATCGATGGGCGCCTCGAACAATCGCTCTGCCCGCATGCATGCGAGTTGAGCAGGCACTTCGACGAGGTCAAACGGAGAGCGGAGGCGGCCCGCAGCCGTCTGACCCAGGCGAATCTCAGACTCGTCGTCAGCGTCGCCAAGAAATACGGGAGTCATGGTATGTCACTTCTCGACCTGGTCCAGGAGGGCACCATCGGCCTGATGCGCGCCGTCGACAAATTTCAGCATAGAAGGGGCTACAAGTTCAGCACTTACGCCACCTGGTGGATACGGCAGGGTGTTACCAGGGCAATCGCCGATCAATCGCGTACCATCCGCATCCCGGTGCATATGGTCGAGACCATGAACCGGGCGCTACGCACCACCCGACAGCTAACCCTCGAGCTGAACCGAGAACCCACTTACGATGAGATCGGACTTCGCCTCAATCTGACCTCGGCCCGGGTTGAAGAGGTTATGGCCTTGTTCTATCAGCAACCTGTTTCCCTCCAAACTCCCATCGGAGAGGAAGGCGACATGAGTTTGGGCGATCTCATCGAGGACAAGACAAGCCCGTCACCTGCCGAGATCACAACCAGAGAGCTCCTTAAGCAGCAGATCGACAAGGTCCTCGACGACCTCAGCCCCCGGGAGAAGAGAGTGCTGCAGTTGCGTTTCGGCCTGAAGGACGGACATGCTCGTACGCTCGAGGAAGTGGGTTTGGAATTCAACGTGACCCGCGAGCGCATACGTCAAATCGAGGCCAAGGCACTGCGCAAGCTGCGTCATCCCTCTAGAAGCCGCCAGCTTAAGGACTATCTCGAGTAGCACGTCTCTTCCCCGGAACCTGAGGTGGCGCTAACTGAGGCCCTTCGAGTCCAACTACCCGTAGCGTGACAGACACAAACTCGACGGTTCTATCCACGAACCGCACCGGTGCTGCGCCGAATTGATCTTCCCCACAGAATCAGCACCAGTATGAATTAGAGTCCTCTGATAGCCTTACGAATGCAGAGGAGGACTGCGATTGGCACTGGCATCAATGGTGGGGTAAGGTCACATAGACTCACAGTAGGTAAGATTAGCGTCCTGACTCAGGGCTCTCTTGATACCAACGGGACCCTTCAACTCTCCAAGGGAAAGCAGGAGTGGTACGTAGCTCTCTTTGGCCACTAGGGCTGAAGAGTGACATGTGGATGTTCTGGAATGCCTTACCGCTGGAGAATTGTTTGGACTTTTCAACGTCGATGAGAATGAGCAAAAGGGGCCATTTCGCATCTTGCCAGCGATGCGAGACATGAGCATATACCTTCTCAATGTACGGCGTATGCGTGTACGTTATGAGCACGGCATACTTCAATGTCCTCTCGATGGTCTTGTCTTTGCTCCAGACATTATGATGCTTTAGCTTCTCTAATTCGTTGCCCCAGACGCCACCCCACTCCCATTCAACCGCAAGTTCGTCACCGTCACCACTTCGCAGGACGGCGTCTTTCCTTCCTCGGCTTTCAAACCTGGTGACCATGCCCATCAGGTCAGCGATACTGCGGACAACTACACCAATATGAATAGTCCAATCAGTACGCCTGGCACCTGGAGCCCCTTCACTTATCGGGAAATCACGATTCCAGAAGTACTGAAATAGTGCTGCAAAGTCCTCAGGTATCGCCCACCAGGCTGGTAAAGGCATTCCAAAATACCACCTTTCAATCACATGACGGCCATCATAACACGGAGTAGCAGTTGGAACTGTTGCTGCCGGGTGGGGGGCTAAACACACTAAGTGGTTTCTGACAGCCATTAGGCTGCAAGTGCATTCTTTCTACCAGGCTATTGATGGCTGAAAAGCATTTAGTCTACTTAGTAGCTATGAGGCAATGATCGAGATTTCACTCAGCTTGTGAGTCTCTGTTTGTTATGATCACCATGCCAATACCTGGCGGTGACGGGACACTTAAACGGAGAGTCAGTGATGCCAGGATACATTTGGCAGGAATACAGATACACCCTGGTATACCTGACATTACCCACAGAGGTTGACATTGGAGTATGACCGCCGTACTATGACTTCCGTACGAAGCAGACATATCTGCAGTCTTCAGGCAGGCTAGGATCCGCCTCCTGTATATGGTCACTTGGGTGGTGGGGAGCCAGTAGTGAAACCGGCCCTGATGGGTCGGTTTTGTCGTTTCGGGGGAGGTGATGGTGATGTGAATGCGACTAATTGGAGAATTCATTCCTAGCTGTCGGCTCGCTCTGGGTGAGACCGCACAAGTAAGGGGGTAGAAGATGATACGAAGAATTGGGGCAATTGTGATGGTGCTAGCGCTGGCGTTCAGCATGGGCGCGATCCCTGCGGTAGTGCTGGCTAGCAGCCCGCCGAACTGGGACGTGAGTGGATCTTGGCTACTTGATTTTGCTGGTGGGACGGAAAACCGTGAGT
>SKVJ01000037.1 GCA_007129495.1 Dehalococcoidia bacterium
AAGCCGATCAGAACGCGCTCCGCATCCGCACGCTTCCACTCCCTGCTCACTAATACAGGTGACGGCAACCTTCATGATGCACACAGGGCGCAGGGTCCCCTGCCGGGGTGCGACTGCGCCCTGTCGAGGTCCTGATAATCGGGTCACATGAGGCTGGGCAACCAGAGAATGATCTGGGGAAATGCGATGCAGAGTCCAAGGCCGAGAACGATCAGCAACAGGAACGGAACCACGCCACGGATGACGTCAGTCGTCTCAACCCCGAATTCGGGAGGTGATGCCGCTTTTACGAAGAAAATGGCATAGGCGAATGGCGGACTCAGGAATGACATCTGCAGATTGATGATGATCATCATCGCGAACCAGAGCGGGTCGAAACCCAGAGCCGCGCCAATCGGCGTGATGATAGGCACCATGATAAACACAATGCCGATCCAGTCAATGAACATGCCCAGCAGGAAAGACAGGAGCATAACTACGAAGAATACACCCCATCTGCCGCCGGGAGCGCCAAGCAAAAACTCAGTGACAACGGCGCCGCCACCAGCTCGAATGAATACACCCACAAACGCGAACGCGAGCGACGCGATCAGCAGGATCATGCCGCTCAGCTTGATGGTTGACAGTGCAGTCTCTCTCAATGCTCTGAAACTGAACCTGCGGTAAACCACCGCGAGGAGTGTGGCAGCGAGTGCACCTACCCCACCTGCCTCTGTAGGAGCGGCCACGCCGAAGAAGATGCTGCCGAGAACGGCCAGGATGATGAGCATGGGTGGCACAAGAGACTTCACCAGCATCCCAGTCTTCACGGAGAGCGGCACGCTGCGTTCCTCAACCGGCACGGCGGGTCCTTCGGCCGGCCGGACGAGACACCAGATGACGATGTAGAGCATGTACAGTCCAGCGAGCATAAATCCGGGCACAAAGGCGCCGAAGAACAGGCGTCCCACGCTCAGGTTTGCCATTGGACCGTAAACCACCAGCATAATGCTGGGTGGAATGAGGATGCCCAGAGTGCCTCCCGCGCAGACCGAACCGGTGGCCAGCGGCTTGCTGTAGCCTCGCTTCAGCATAGCTGGAATGCCAACAAGCGCAAGCATCATCGTGGAGGCTGCGATTACGCCCACGCACGCAGCCATAATAGTTCCGATAATGATCGTGGTGACAGCAAGGCCACCGCGAAGCCCACCGAACCACAGATACAGCACCGAGTACAACTGTTCGGCTACCCCTGTACGCTCCAGCATAATGCCCATAAACACGAAGAACGGCACTGCCAGCAACGTGTAGTTGGTGAGCTGGTTGAACATCCGGTTATAGAACATGTCGCCAATGATGGCTGGTCCGAACAGCAGGTAGCCTACAATGAGGCCCGCAGCACCAACGGAGATGGCCAAAGGATAACCAAGAAGCACGCCGACGAGCACACCTCCCAGCAGAGCAATGGTCGTTACCTCGGGAGTCATGCTAATCATACTTCACACCCTTCACGACCAGGTAAACATCCCGGTAGAACTGAGCCAGGCCCTGTATAAAGAACAGGAGGATACCTATGAAGATGATAGTTCTTAGCGGTTGTGCGGGCCAGTACAGGTAGGTGAACACAGTACGCTCACCAATATCGAACGCGCGAATCATCCATCTGTACGACATGAGGGTAAGGAAACCCACCACTGGGACGAACAGACCCAGGAAACACACGGAGTCGATAATGGCACGTCCTCGCTCCGAAAAGCGGGTGTAGATTATGTCGACGCGTGCGTGCCCCTTGATCAGTAACACGTACCCCCACGAAAGGGCGTACATGCATGCGGCGATCTGGATAGGCAACTCGTACGTCCACATTTGAGCGCGGCCGAACCCGTACCGCATGACAACCTGCAGACAGATGACGAGAATCGCGGCCACGACCATCCATTTAACGAACTGGCCGAGATTCGCATTTACCGTGTCAATCACCTTGAGGACTTTTCTCACGTTGTCACACCTTTATGGCACGTCCCGGGAGCCAATCGGCTCCCGGGACGTGCATGAAGTTCATGCTATCACAGCTGTTGCAGGAGTCTTCCTGACTATATGCGATACCAGATTTCACGCAGAGACTCCATCCAGGACCAGTAGGACTCAAGTATCTGAGCTTCCCACGGATCTGCAGCGGCTCGCTCTGCATAGTATTCTTCCGCGGCCCGCTGGTATTCTGCCTCCATCTCTTCAGGCAGAACCTGGATATTGGTGCCGTAGTCAATGAAACGGTCGATCGCTTCCTGATCCATTCTCAGCAACTCGGCGTATGCGCGAATGGTCTCGGTCTGATTCACCTCCGAGATGATGGTCTGAATGTCAGAAGGCAAATCGTGCCAGAGGTCCTTGTTGATGATGAACGGGTTGAACTCGTAAGGCTGGCGAGCGCCGGAAAGGTACATGTATGACGCGGCCTCATACATGCCGAGATCCCAGTCGAGTGTCGGCATCGAGACCTCGTAGCCGTCGATAACGCCGCGCTGCATTGCCTCGAACACCTCACCCGCGGGCATCATGACCATGCTGGCGCCCATGCGCTCCCAGATCTCGGCGCCATCACCGGCACCACGAAGTGTAAGGCCCTGAACATGGTTGGGGTACTCGAGAGGCTCGTCGATGCCCATGTAAATCTCGGGAGGTCCCATCCAGCCGCCGTCCCTGACGATGTGCACTCCGGAACCGGCGATCATTTCGTCGGCAAATTCTCCGCCACCACCCTCACGGAACCACGAAAGGGCCTCCATGGGGGACATGCCGCCGCCAACTGTCGTGAACAGACCACACTCATCCCAGCGGTCGCGCCAGTACATGAAGCATGTGACGGCGAAATCGAGCGTTCCTACCTCGACCGCAGAGAACTCCTGCGTCGCGGGGGCGATGCCTCCTCCAACCTCGACCGACATGGTGACACGGCCACCTGTGGCTAATTCAATCTGTTCGGCCACCCGGACCAGTGACGCATGCTGCTGCGTAATCCCGCCGGCATGAGACTGCCCCACCAGGTTATAGGTCACATCTGGGTCAGCAGGAGGGGTCGGGGTCGGAGTTGGAGTTGGAGTAGGGGTCGGGGTCGGGGTCGGGGTCGGGTCGGGGTCCGGAGCACAGCCCACGATAAGCAGGCTGACTATCGCAAGACCACCGATAAGCGACCAGATAAATCTCTTGCTCACTTTCTTACCTCCTAGAATTTTGACTCTCAACTGTTCAGGCCTGATGGTGGACTCCAGACCTTACGGGATACGGGAACGGGTTACCTCTCTCCATAGCGAGTATACGTGCACAATGATACTATTGTCAACAACGTAACGGTACACATCATCAACCCGGCAATAACGCGAAACCGGCGTTTCCAGCATCTCTCATAAAACGAATCAGCGTGCGTCCCTGAAGATCACCATAGTAACGCTAAGAGACTTGCACATTGCTGACGTCAGGCAGGTGGCCCAGGATCGCCCCTTTGTTCGCGGATGACACCCGCTCTGCGTAACGGCGAAGATAGCCCGTCTGTACCCGCGGTACGAAGGCAGGCAATTCAGCCAGTCGCCGCTTCATCTCTTCATCACTCACCTCCACATCCAGTCTGCAGTTGGGAATATCAATGCTGATCGTATCGCCTTCGCGCACTGCCGCCAGCGGCCCTCCTTCAGCAGCTTCAGGAGAGACGTGACCGATGGATGCACCGCTGGTCGCACCGGAGAAACGGCCGTCCGTCACCAGCGCCACCACCTTGTCCAATCCCAACCCTTTGAGCATGTCCGTACAGTCAAGCATCTCGCGCATGCCAGGCCCCCCCTTGGGCCCTTCGTACCGGATCACCACAACATCTCCTGGTTTGATTGTCTGCTCCGCCAGGGCTTTCGCCGCGTCCTCCTCGATATCGAACACCCGGGCAGGACCACGGTGTACCAGCATCTCGGGAGCCACCGCGCCACTCTTGACCACAGCGCTATCGGGGGCAAGGTTGCCGTACAGTATAGTCAGCCCCCCCGTATCGCGGTAGGGCTTCGAGCGCGGCCGGATGACATCGTCGTTCCATATTTTCGCGGCCTCGAGATTCTCAGCCATAGTCCTTCCGGTGGCTGTCATGACACTGGTATCCAATAGATCGGTAATGCGTAAGGCCAGAGCCTGCACACCGCCCGCATAGTAGAAGTCCTCGATATGATAATTGGACGCAGGCGCGAGCTTCGCAAGCTGCGGGGTCCCTGCCCTTATGGTGTTAAGCTCATCGATCGAGAAGGGAATACCCGCCTCGTGGGCTATCGACAGCATGTGCAGCACCGAGTTGGTGCTTCCCCCCATGGCCATATCAACAACGAAGGCGTTACGAAGCGCCTCGGGGGTTAGAATGTCCCGGGCTTTAATGCCTCGAGACAGCAGATCAAGAGCCTGGCGCCCCGACTGCTTGGCCAGCCAGATCCGTTGCGCAAACACCGCTGGAACGGTACCATTGCCCGGGAGTCCCAGGCCCAGTGCCTCGGTGAGACAATTCATCGTATTGGCAGTCCACATGCCGGAGCAACTGCCGCAACCAGGCGTCACGCAGTGCTCCATCGCTCTCATCCTCTCGAGGGAAAGCACACCGCGTGCAACCTCACCAACGGCCGCGAACAGCATACCGGAATCGAGTTCTTCATCCATCCGGTCGGGCATACGTCCGGCGAACATCGGCCCTCCGCTGACAACCACGGTAGGGATGTTAAGACGGGCAGCCGCCATCAGCATACCCGGTACAATCTTGTCGCAATTAGGAATCATCACAAGCGCATCGAATTGGTGCGCCTCGACCATCAACTCGATGGAGTCAGCTATCACTTCTCTCGTAGGCAGTACGTAACGCATGCCCGAATGCGCCTGCGCCACACCGTCGCACGCGGCGATCGTGTTGAATTCGAACGGCGTGCCGCCGGCTTCCCGAACACCTGCCTTAACCGCGTCCGCGATGGTTCTGAGATGCACGTGACCCGGCACAACCTCACTGAAACTGTTAACCACGCCTATGAAGGGCAGGGCCAACTCGTAATCGTCAACGCCGGTGGCATACAACAACGCCCGGTGAACCCCACGCTCAATCCCCTTCTTCACCATGTCGCTTCTCATTTCGCCCTCCATCTTATTATACTCATACTGTAGTCAACTGTATGACAGTGTTGGACACTTATGTAAACACACCCTCACAATGCTCCCAAGTACCGCTACGCGAGCATTGGGAGCACCAGTGGTCCCTCCGGAATCACGGCAATCTCCGCATCCTCCCCGAGCTGCGCTATCGCCTGCAGCACGGCGTTATTCAGATTGGAAACCGGTTCAATCCTCATGCTTCGCACAAGCTCATCGCTCAGCTTCGAGTAAAGCATCAGGTGATTGCGCATCTGGACACGAGCCAATATCTGATTCTGCCATTGAACTCCAATCGGCTCGTCGCGGCGAATCTTCTGCAGCACTTCGATAGCCCCCGCACATGACCGGTGCAGGTCCACAAATGACTCCGGTCCCACGCCTGCCTCACAGCTTGATGCACTGATGACTATACCACCATCACGCGTAATAAGCGAAGAGTTGTCGATGCCTTTGACAGTCTGATACAGATCGAGATCGAGAGGAGCTCCGCTGTTAGTCGTAATGGCTATGTCCACACGGTGTGGTGCGCTGGCTCCCACAACCCCAAGCGCTGCTGCGCAGCCCGCTTCATGCGCAGCTACCATGTCGCCGGCAAATACGGCAGTGATTTCTTTCCTCTCGTTCAACAGCACATTAACAATGTAGTCAAGTCCAGCCATCCTGGCTTGTTCGACCATGTCCGCGTGAATGGGATTACCCTTGAGCACGCCGGCTCGGGAACACGGGTCGGCGATCATTCTATAGCCATGGTTCACGTAGGCGGAGTTCAGCCCGAATACCCCGGGTGCGATGCTCTTTCTGCCTCCGGAAAACCCTGCGAAGAAATGAGGTTCAATGAATCCCGTCGACAGCCGGAAATCAGCATTCACCACGACAGGGTTGATGTCGACGGGTGTACCCCGCGATGTCGTGCCGATATTGATCACCGTCGAAGGGTCGTGGTTGATCACGCGATACTGCTCAACAATCCCACTGCCAAGCAACTGCCGCAGCTCGTCATCTCCGAGCGGTGGGTGCAGGCCGAGCGCGACCACAATCGTGATCTGCTCACGCGCCACTACCCGCTCCAGTTCAGACAGAAGCGGCGGTAGAAGGCGGTCATCGGGGCATGCACGCGTATTGTCGGTCACGATAACCACCACACGATCGGTAGCAGTGACAGCCGCAGCAAGGGGTTTCTGCCCGATAGGGTTGCGCAGCGCCTCTACAACGGCTGTGGCTTCATCGCGCAGGCCTGGCTGGTGCCTGGGCTCAAGCACATATGAAACGTTCCTTTCAGGAACGCGCATGCTCACTTTGGATGAGCCGAAAGGCAGCTCAAACTCGGCATACTTCACAGAGTTCACCTGATAGCAGTGCCGGGATTGAGAATGTTATTCGGGTCGAACAGCTTCTTGATACCCCGCATCAGCTCCTCCTGCTTCGGATCAATCATAAGCTCCAGATACTTGAGGCGAATCTTACCCACGCCATGTTCTCCCGTGACCACGCCTCCAAGAGCAATCGCCGCCTTATATATCTCCATTTTCACATCATCCATAGTGCCGCGCTCGACGAGTTCCTTCAGCATGTAGGGATGAAAATTGCCGTCACCGGCATGCGCAATAGTAGCAATCCTGGTGTCATACTTCGCGGCGATGTCATCCAGTGCATCAAGCATCTTCCCCAGATTGGCGGGCGGTACCGTGATGTCAGAATCACCCGAAATGTACGGTTTCATAGCTGAGTAGATCTCGCTACGCATCTTCAGTATGTCAGCCTGTTCCTGCTGCCTCTCGGCTATGAGTACGTCAATAGCGCCGTTATTCTGACATACCTCTGTCATGGTCTCGGCCTGATAGTACACGTCGTCCTCATTGGCTCCTGCGAGAATCAGGATAAGGTGCCCGGTCCCATTTTGCGCCGGCCATTTCATGCCAAGATTCTCGGCCGATGTGGTGATGACCTGGTGGTCGACATACTCGATCGCGAGCGGAATGACGCCGCTTTGAAGCAGCTTGGGTACAGTGTTGATCGCCTTGTGTCTATCGTCATACGACACAACAAGAGTAGCAGTACCGGAGAACTTGGGGTACAGTCGCATCGTCGCCTTCGTGATAATACCCAGGATTCCTTCGCTGTCGATCAGCAGGTGCATGAGGTCGAGGCCGGTATTGTTCTTCATCAACTTGCCGCCCATAGTCACGATCTCACCCGTTGGAAGGACAACTTCAAGGCCCTTCACATACTGACGCAACACGCCATACTTGACAGCACGCGAGCCTCCGGCATTGGCAGCGATCATTCCACCCACCTGCGCCCCTTCATCTCCAGGATGTGGGGGGAATAGCAGATCAGCCTTGTCAACCGCCTCGAGCAACTGTGCCAGAGTCACGCCTGCCTCTGCGACCAGCATCAGATTCTCTGTGTCGACCTCTTCAACTTTGTCGAAACGCTCCATGGATATCACGATTCCATCCTGTGTGGGCATCGCGCCACAGACGAGTCCCGTTCCGGCGCCACGCGGATAGACCGGTGTCTTGTCACGATTTGCCAGCTTCAGGATCTCCGATATTTCCTGGGCCGTGGCCGGCTTCACCACGACCACATGCTCGGCCGGTTCCAGTCTCTGTTCAGGCGTCGTTTCATCATAGAGGTAGGTTTGCATCAGATCCCGCTGAGTGATAACCCAGTCCTCGCCAACAATTGATTTCAGACCTTCAACATCGATCATTGTTTCTCGCTCCTCCTTAATGCAACGTCACGCACCTGTCAGAGATGCGGCTCCACCATACATTCATACTTACCTAATCGCTGAATCAGGACTGAGCACACCGTTGGGGTCGAACAGTTGTTTCAGCCCTCGCATCAATTCAAGGGATTTTGCATCAAGGCACATGTCAATCTCGCCCAACCTCGTCTTTCCGATGCCATGCTCGCCGCTGATAACACCGCCCAGCTCGATGGCTTTAGCATATATCCTGCGCTTTACTTCTTTATCGAGTCCACGCTCTTTGAGCTCAGCCATGAGATGTGGATGGAAATTTCCGTCGCCGGCATGTGCAACCATGGGTATTTTCGTAGCATAGTGCGACGCAAGCTTCTCAACCGCATCCATCATATCTCCGACAGTGGCCGGGGGTACCGTAACGTCCAGAATCTCGGCGAGTTCCGCCTTGTAGGTCATGCTCTCCTCGCTCCGAATATGCAGAATATGAGCCTGTTCCTCCCGGCTCTCTGCGATGAGAGTATCCACCGCACCATTCGATTCACAGACATCAGAGACAGTCTGGCACTGCTCGTAGACGTCATCCTCGGTGGTGCCGGTGACTATGACAATGAGATGCGCGTTGCCTTTAGTGACCGGCCAGTTTGTGCCCAGGTATCTGGCAGTATCCTCCATCAGTTCACGGTCCACGTACTCGATCGCCATTGGAATAACGCCGCTTTGTAGAATCCTGGGGACACTCCTGATAGCGCTGTGCCGGTCATCGAACGATACTACGAGTGTAGCCGGGCCGGCGAACTTAGGATAGAGTCGGAAAATCACCTTGGTGATTATCCCCAGTATTCCTTCGCTATCGATAAGCAGATGCATGAGGTCGAGTCCCGTGTTGTTCTTCAATAGCTTACCACCCATAACGACCACTTCGCCCGTGGGCAATACGACTTCCAATCCTTTGACGTAGTTGCGCACGACTCCATATTTCACAGCCCGCGTACCACCTGCGTTACATGCGACCATGCCGCCCACCTGCGCTCCCTCATCACCGGGATGTGGCGGAAAGAGCAAATCTTCAGCTTCCACTGCTTCCAGCAGTTGAGCAAGGGTGACTCCCGCTTCTGCCACCGCCATGAGGTTTTCACGGTCGACCTCGAGCACCTTGTCAAGACGCTCAAGAGACAGGACCACACCGCTGCGCGTCGGAATCGCGCCGGCACACACTCCGGTGCCTCCACCGCGAGGGTAGACAAAGAAACCATCCTCGTTCGCAAGTTTCATGATGCGGGAAATCTCTTCGGCATTGACGGGCTTCACCACGATGACGTCATCCGCCGGTTGCATGATAAGACCTGTATACGTCTCATCGACAAGGTACCGTTCCATCTGGGAACGGTCGGTCACCACCCAGTCCTCTCCGACAATCGCCTTCAGCTTAGCAGCATCAAACATACGCGGTTACTCCTCTCGGATACAGGCCATTTGGAGTCAGATAGTCGGACCTACAGTATAAATGTTTGAGTTCACTCCGGATGAATCGTACCCGAGCACTTCTGCCTTGACCTGCTCGCCGGAGAAGACCCGAACAATACTGTCGAACACTCGCTGGCCTGCCTGAACGGTCGTTTCTGTACCCGCAACGATGCCACTGACGTCGAGATCGATATATTCTGCCAGCTTCTGGCAGGTGTTTTCGTTGCCGGATATCTTGATCACCGGTGCAAGCGAGAAACCCTGCGGCGCCCCGATACCGGTCGAGAAGAGCATCACCTGGCAACCAGCCGAGGCCAGACCCGTCAGGAATTCCATCTCACGTCCAGGCGAATCCATGAAGTACAGCCCGGGGCTACGAGGCCGTTCGCCGTACAGCACGACGTCGGTCAGTGGCAGGGTACCGGACTTGACAATGGCGCCGAGAGATTTCTCCTCAATCGTCGTGAGCCCGCCACGTATGTTGCCTTCGGTAGGTTGTCCTCCCCGCATATCAACACCTGACGCACTCGCCCGGTCTTCCATCGCAGCCACACACGCCAGTAACTTGATGGCCACGGGCTCACTGACGGCACGACGAACAAGGATGTGCTCAGCACCGATCACCTCGGTCGTTTCTCCAAACACCACGGTAGCACCCGCGTCAATCAGAAGATCAACTGCAGCACCAACAGCGGTATTGGATGCCAGTCCGGAGGTCGTATCCGAAGCGCCGCACTTGACCCCTACGATGAGGTCGCTCAGAGGTGTCTCATTTCGGGGTGTGTCCAGACTTGCAGCCAGTCGGCGGGCAGCTTCAATGCCTCGGTCTGTGGCCACCGTGATACCTCCCATTGCCTGCACACGCACAAGCTCGACCGGCTTGTCCGGCTCAACGGCCGCGACAATCTGTTCCGCTGCCACGGATTCACATCCAAGGCTTACAAGCACCACGGCGCCGACGTTCGGATTGCGGCACACGCCGACAAGTACATCTGTCACCATAGTCACATCGGTCGGGAGTTGGCAACACCCCTGGTGGTGCAGCATGGGACGGGCCTCGGGCACAGCCTCCGCAATTCGGCGGGCAATCTCGTTCACACAACCCACGGTAGGCACAACTGCCACGTAATTTCTGGCCCCCGCCGGCCCATTCGGTCTCAAGTAACCCTGCATAGTCTATTCTCCTCATAAGCGGATGAGTCGTCCTCACCAGCTTAGGGTATCGCAGTCCCGGGATTCAAGATGTCGTTGGGGTCGAAGATCTTCTTAATGCCGCGCATCAACTCGATGGATTTCTGGTCGGTACACAGCGGTACCTCCTTGAGGCGAATTTTGCCGACCCCATGTTCGGCGGTGATGACACCCCCGAGGCTTGCAGCAGCGTTGTACACCTCGTGTTTGACGGCCTCAAGTTGTCCGCGTTCATGAAGCTCCATAGGCAGATGTGGATGAAGATTGCCGTCGCCGGCATGGCCGTAGGTGATAATGCGGGTATCATATTTGCGTGCGATCTCGTCAACCATGTCGAGGAAGACCGCTATCTGTGCGGGGGGGATAGCCATGTCGAGGACATCAGACACCTGGGGCTTAAGCACCGGATAGAGTTCGCTTCGTATCTTCAGGATGTCCGCCTGCTCTTCCCTGTTCTCAGCCATAACGGTGTCTACGACTCCAAGACTTTCGCACACCTTCATCACATCCCCTGTCTGCTGATAGATGTCATCCTCGTTACTGCCGGTTATGATTGCGATCAGATGCGCATTCCCTTTGGCAGCAGGCCAGCGCTTACCAAGATGATTCGCGGATATCTCGATCACATCCCTTTCGACATACTCGAGGGCAAGCGGTATGACCCCGGTCTGCAGAATTCTGGGGACAGCTCTTATAGCGGCATGGCGATCATCGAATGAGATGATAATGGTCGCGGTTGCACCGAACCTCGGATACAGCCTGAACGTGACTTTCGTGATTATGCCCAACGCTCCCTCAGAGTCAATCATCAGGTGCATCAGATCAAGGCCGGTGTTGTTCTTGAGTAGCTTTCCGCCCATTGTCACGATCTCGCCTGTGGGCAACACAACCTCAAGGCCCTTCACATACTGGCGGACAACGCCATATTTAACAGCGCGGGTACCCCCCGCATTACAGGCAACCAGTCCGCCCAATTGAGCGCCTTCGTCGCCGGGATGCGGGGGAAACAGAAGATCTGCGGCCTCCACAGCTTTCAGCAGATTCTCAAGAGTCGCACCGCCTTCGCCAACTACCATGAGATTGTCCCGGTCTACCTCAAGTATCCTGTCAAGCCGTTCAAGCGAAAGAACGATCCCTCCGAGCGTCGGTACCGAAGCCCCTACGCACCCGGTCCCACCTCCCCGCGGCACCACGGGCACCTTCAGTTCGTTGGCCAGCTTAAGAATGGTAGAAATCTCCCGCGTATCAGCGGGCTTAACCACCACAACGTCCGAGGACGGTACCGGACGTACCGGCAAAGCAGTCACGTCAACCAGATAAGACTGCATTATGTCAGGATCGGACACCACCCAATCATCCCCTACGATACGCCTGAGTTGAACCAGCAATTCGTTCTTCAATTCCCCTCCGAATCAGTGATGAAATGGGGTTTGTTTTGCACACATACAACCAAGGCTGTCTCCAACAACCCGGCACAACTATATTACTCCGAGGTCTTCGAAAAAGGCCTGACCAAGGAGTCCATGACACATGACACTGGAGGGCTAATCACATGTCGGGCGAATCGCTCCTGTAACCCAACTGCTTCAGCAGGCTGATATAACCCACGAAGGTGTCTCACAAAAGCAACACCCCAAGCATCGAAGCACCACTATTTTACACATCGAACTGAGGATATGGCACGCCCCGTCATGCGGTCGAATGCACTGCAGGCAATTCTTGACGCTTCGAATTTGTCGATGCTAATCTAGCGACATCAACTCAAAATCACCGAGCATGAAAGACGACGCCAAGACCCATCGGATTTCGACCAGCGACGATATCGAGGTGTCGACGTACCTCGGTATAGCCAGTGCGCTTCAAAGTGAGCAACCGTCCCCGAAGGAGACGTGTGCGGTAAGTGGACAGGAGACGATTGTCATTCTCGATTTCGGCTCCCAGTACAGCATGCTGATCGCACGAAGGATCCGTGAATGCCATGTATACTGCGAGATATTACCCAGTGACACTCCGTGGGAGAGAGTAGCACAGCTGAATCCCAAGGGGTTCGTTCTGTCTGGTGGCCCGGCAAGTGTCTATGATTCGGGAGCGCCTCTTGCCCCCAACTATGTGTTCGAGAAAGGGCTTCCAGTCCTGGGCATCTGTTATGGGATGCAAGCCATTGCGCATCAGTTGGGTGGAACCGTATCACCTGGCGACAAACGGGAATATGGGCACGCGGTGGTACATCTTGAGGTCGACGATTGCCCCTTATTCGACGGCTGGCCCCCTTCAAGCCCGGTATGGATGAGCCACGGCGACATGGTAAGCCAGCTTCCTCCAGGCTTCAAGGCTCTTGCGTACACTGAGAACTCCCCATATGCAGTAATTGGCAACGACCAGGACGTCTTCGGCCTTCAGTTTCACCCCGAGGTCACTCATACACCTCAGGGCCGTAAGATCATTGAAAACTTCGCGTATCGTATCTGTGGCTGTAGCGGTAGCTGGACACCAGCGCAGTTCATTACCGAGAGCGTTGGCCGCATTCGAGAACAGGTCCAGGATGGAAGCGTCGTCTGTGCCCTCTCCGGTGGCGTCGACTCTGCTGTCACCGCAACACTCATCCACAGGGCAATCGGTGATAATCTCACGTGCTTCTTCATAAATAATGGGCTCCTCAGGAGCGAAGAGCCCGAGCGAGTGCTCAATACATTTGCGAATAATCTTAAGGTTCGCGTTGTCTATGTCGACGCGACCGATCGGTTTCTCCGCCGCCTCCGTGGGGTCGTCGATCCGGAGCAGAAACGCCGCGTGGTCGGAGAAGAATTCATCTATATCTTTGAGGAAGAAGCCACGAAGTTGGGCGCTGTCGATTTCCTCGCACAGGGTACGGTGTATCCTGATGTGATTGAAAGCGCCAGCTCCCTGGAACACAAAGCATCCGCACGCATCAAGAGCCACCACAACGTAGGTTGCCTGCCCATCAACATGCGATTGAACCTTGTCGAGCCTCTGAGATATCTCTTCAAGGACGAGGTGAGGGAGGTCGGCCTGGCGTTAGGTCTTCCGGAGGAGATGATCTGGCGCCAACCATTTCCGGGACCGGGCCTTTCCATACGTGTAATCGGCGAGGTAACGAAAGACCGACTCGACATTCTCCGGGCTGCCGACTGGATAGTCATGAACGAAGTGAAGAAGGCAAAGCTGTATGGCCAGTTATGGCAGAGCTTCGCCGTACTGACGGATGTTAGAAGTGTCGGCGTCATGGGTGATGCAAGGACATACGGTTATCTCATTGCGGTGAGAGCAGTTACCAGTACCGATGCCATGACGGCGGATTGGGCAAGGCTCCCTTACGAGCTGCTGGACAGGATAGCCGACCGCATAGTGAATGAAGTTCCAAACGTGAACCGGGTTGTCTACGATGTTACCAGCAAGCCACCTGCAACTATCGAGTGGGAGTAGACAATCCCGTCCGGGGCTGTCGTGAAATCCGCAATTCAACCCTCAGCGACGTTCACTGCCTGGAAGTCGCAATACACGTGGAGAATGTGAGGAGCACCGATCGGTGAGAGTACTTATCGTGGGGAGCGGCGGGCGAGAACACGCGCTCGCGTGGAAACTCAATCAAAGCAGCCGAGTCAGTGAGATCCTGGTCGCTCCGGGTAATGCCGGCACTGGCGGCATCGCCGAGAACGCAGATATCGCTGCAACGGACCTTCAAGGCCTCCTTACCCTGGCGTTGCGGCGCCATGTCGACCTCGTTGTCGTCGGCCCCGAGACGCCACTCGCAAAGGGGATCATCGATGTCATGTGGGCTGCGGGAGTTCCCACATTCGGTCCTACACAAGCCGCGGCACGACTGGAATCCAGCAAAATATTTGCTCACGAAATGATGCGCAAGTATGGCGTACCAACCGCCATGTCCAATACGTTCGCAACGTATCAAGACGCACTTGACCATATCAATGGGATGCCGATGCCAGTCGTGATCAAGGCGGATGGCCTTGCTGCAGGCAAGGGAGTTATAGTTGCACCCACGGAACACGACGCCGCGAAAGCGCTCCATGATATCCTTGAGCGTCGTATCTTCGGTGACGCCGGCGAACGTGTACTTGTTCAGGAGTTCCTGCGGGGACGCGAAGTCAGCCTGCTGGCATTCACCGACGGCGTTCATGTTGCGCCGATGGTCCCAAGCTGCGACTACAAGCGAGCATTCGACAACGATGAGGGTCCGAATACCGGCGGAATGGGATGCTACAGTCCTCCCGGATTCTTCGATGACGATGAGATGGTTCGGAGGGCGATCGACATTGCGGTAATGCCGATTGTCCACGGTATGGATCAGGAGGGTTGGCCGTTTCAGGGTGTCATCTATGCGGGGTTGATGGTGGACGGCGACAATATACGTGTGCTCGAATTCAATGCACGCTTCGGAGACCCTGAGACTCAGGTGATCATACCTCGGATGGAAAGCGATCTCGCCGAAGTCCTGCTGGCCTGCATTGACGGAACACTTGATCCTTCTAGCCTGCAATGGAAGCCTGGCTGCTCCGTCGGAGTGGTGCTCGCATCCGGTGGATATCCGGGAGACTATGCCAAAGGGTTCCCCGTGCTGGGACTTGACCGAGTAGACCCTGATGTTGCCGTCTTCCATGCGGGCACGACATATGGCAGAGATAAGAGTATTGTGACGGACGGCGGCCGGGTGATGTCCCTGGTAGCGACAGGTCCCACCATGGCCGAAGCTCGTGAACGAGTTTATTCCAATGTTGCACGCGTATCGTTTAGTGACATGATGTACCGCACTGACATCGCTCTAAGGGAGGTCTGCTGTTGAACCCATTAGTCGGAATACTCATCGGCAGTGAAAATGATCGAGAGCTCATCGCTCCGGCACTGCAGGTACTTGAGGAATACCAGGTTCCGCACGAGCTATCTGTCATGTCCGCACACCGTGCGGGCGAGAAGGTGCGGTCCTACGCAGTGTCCGCGCAGGACCGTGGAATCCAGATACTGATTGCCGGAGCAGGCTATGCCGCGCATCTCCCCGGCGTGCTGGCGAGTTGGAGTATGCTTCCGGTCATAGGCATTCCGTTGCCAACAAGCGACCTGAAGGGGATGGACTCTCTGCTGTCGATCGTCCAGATGCCAGGTGGTGTTCCCGTTACCTGCGTGGGCATAGGGAAGAGTGGCGCGAAAAATGCTGCCCTGGCTGCGATCCAGATACTGGCGTTGCACGACGATCGGTTGCGAGCGGCATACCGAGAGTATCGCGAGAAGCTCGCAGGCGTGTGAGGACCGTATGATCGAACGTTATTCCCTGCCCGAGATGAAGCATATCTGGTCCGACGACAACAGATTCGACCTTTGGCTGAAGGTTGAGATAGCGGTATGTGAGGCATGGTGCGGCCTCGGCCGGATCCCTGCCGAGGATATGAAGCATATTCGAAAGGCGACTTACAGCCTCGACAGGCTGGGCGAGATTCTCCAAGTTACCCATCACGACGTAACGGCGTTCCTTGCGGCAGTGGCAGAGAGCCTTGGCCCCGAATCACGTTACATCCATCTTGGCCTTACCTCATCCGACGTCATCGATACCGCCCTCGGGATGCAACTGAAGGCAGCCGGCGTGATACTTCAAAGAGATGTTGCGGGGCTGATCCACGTTCTTCGATCACGTGCGATAGAGCATAAGCACACACTTATGATGGGGCGCACACATGGCGTCCATGCTGAGCCCATGACATTTGGATTGAAGCTGGCACTGTGGGTGAAGGAGATGGAACGGAATGCTGTCAGATTGGCCCGGGCCACGGATTCGGTTGCGGTGGGGAAGATCTCCGGCGCCGTCGGTACCCATGCCACGGTACCACTGGAAGTCGAGGAACTCGCCTGCAAGAGTCTCGGATTGGATTTCGCTGAGATTTCCAATCAGGTCGTGCAAAGGGACCGGCACGCCGAATTCCTCACTACATTGGCGATAATCGCCAGTTCTCTCGATAAGTTCGCAACTGAGATTCGCGCTTTGCAGAAGACCGAGGTCCAGGAACTCGAGGAACCCTTCGAGTCCGGACAGACCGGCTCGTCGGCCATGCCTCACAAGAGAAACCCCGAGCTTTGTGAGCGAGTCAGCGGACTTGCGCGACTGGTCCGTACTAACGCTCTGGCCTCGCTCGAGAATGTGGCGCTCTGGCACGAGAGAGATATCAGTCACTCGTCCGTCGAGCGTATTATACTCCCGGATTCCTGTCTCGTACTCAACTACATCCTCACGATCTTCACGTCAGTTGTCGCCGGAATGAAGGTGAACTCCGGAAGAATGCGCGCAAATGTCGACCTGACCCGTGGACTCATATTCTCGCAGCGCGCACTGCTGGCACTGATCGACAAGGGACTTTCGAGACAGGATGCCTACAAGGTCATACAGAACAATGCTATGACGGCATGGCAATCCGGTGAATCATTCAGAAAAATGCTTGAGAGCGATCCTGAGGTACAGGCTCGTCTGACTTCCACAGAACTCGATTCGATAATGGATTACGGATCGTTTCTAAGCGAAGTTGACCGAATCTTCGCGCGTGCCGGATTCTCCGCTGCGGCTGACGATATCTCCGGAGCCGGTGGGCAACTTTCCCCGAGATCATACTGAAAGGAGAGGATAATGGAAGCGGTAACCACTACATCACTCCCGTTGCCAGTATTTCAGCGAGGCAAGGTCCGGGATGTGTACGACCTCGGCGATGAACTGCTGCTGATATCGACAGACCGGATCTCAGCCTTTGATTTTGTCCTTCCAACCGGTGTGCCGGAAAAGGGGCGGGTACTGAACCAGATGTCTGCTTTCTGGTTCTCGAAGACAGCAGGCATAATTGGCAACCACATGGTTAAGTCCATTGATCACGAGGAGGACTTGACCACTCTCTCGCATCGTCTGAACCTGAATGAACCACTTCCGGCATATCTTGCAGGTCGTTCGATGCTGGTGCGCAAGGCGGACAGGGTTCCCGTTGAGTGTGTCGTTCGGGGATACCTTTCAGGCTCCGCGTGGGCGGAATACCGTACCTATGGCACCGTAAGTGGACGACCGATGCCTTCCGGGCTGAGTGAAAGCGAGCAGTTGCCTTCGCCGCTGTTTACACCTACGACCAAGAGCGACACTGAGCACGACCGTCCGCTAACGGATGACGACGTGACAGAACTGGGCTTGGAGAACACGATGCCGGCGCTGGAGGAGGCTACCCGCGCCGTCTATACCTTTGCCGTGGACTACGCCAGGGACCGAGGCATCATTATTGCCGATACCAAGTTCGAGTTCGGATGGCTGGAGGGGAAGCTCATCCTCATAGATGAAGCACTCACTCCCGACTCGAGTCGTTTCTGGAGTCTGGAGAACTACCAGGTAGGCAGGCCTCAGCCGAGCTATGACAAACAGCCCGTTCGAAACTGGATGGCAGGGTCGGGCTGGAACGATACAATGCCCGCCCCCGCCCTACCGGCAGAAGTTGTCGCAGAGACAACGGAGCGTTATGTCACTATATTCAACTGGCTCACTGGCCACACGGTGTAGCATCGGCGTCACTTATACGACTGGTACCAGCCCTCTTCGAGTACTGGAGGACTCACTCTGCGGTACCATGGTGTGCCATAGGCGTTGGCCACCGCCATGAGTATACGCAGGCGATCCACCACAGTTGTTCGGAAGAAGTCCTGTCGCTCCTCTCGTGAAGTGATTGACGTAGCCTCCTGCCATAATGCACGCCCAGCGAGGAAACCGCATGCGCCAGCCTTACTTGCTATCTCCACCTGGCGCACGAAAAGATCGAAGTCCACGCCGCCGCTCAGAATGATCCAAGGAACCTGGCTCGCATCATCAAGCCTCTTGCAGTTTTCAAGCATCACCTTTTCATCAGTCTCAATCCGCGCATCCGCAGGAAATTCTGCTTTGAGGATGTCGATACCGAGTGGAGTCAGCTCCGCGGCGGTCTTGATAACGACATCTGGTTTCAGTTCGGAATAGCGTCCCGACTTCGCCTCATCGCCAACCGCGTAGCCGACAGGTTCACAAATGAACGCGAGATCCTGATCGTCGCACCAGGATGCCAGTTGCTCCACAAGCGCGCGCTGTTGTCCCGCCACCTCTACATCAGGTCTGTAGTACAGCAGAAGCTTGGCAGCATCTCCTCCCATCTTTCTGATTTTGGCGGCATTCCACCCCTCCAAAGGGCGGCTGACCCGGGCTTCGGCCCCTCCTTCATACCCGGTCTCCTCAAGCGAGACCGCAAGACCTGCCTGGCCGGCAAGTAGATTCGCCGCGATGTTCTGGGCAGCTCCGTACACTGGGTCCAGCAGAATCGCACTACAGTAACGCGACAAGGCGCCGGTGACGTCGAACTTGAAATCCACCATATCCTGATAAGAAGGTGTGGTTCCAGTCCCCTCCTTCAGCATCTTGCCCAGAGAACCGCGATGATCAAGGGCACACATGCATACGAAACCTCTTTCGTCGGCAAGACGCTGTACTCCGCGATACTTCCCAATCGTCATCTGCTTCATGTCTTCACCTCGCAAGTACTTTCATTAGATAGAGGAGTTCAGTATCCAGGTCCTTCACATTCGACCACGTCTGCTCAAACGGAGTCTCCACAACTTTCCCATTGACGAGGCCAACCATCACGCCCGTACGTCCTTCGACGAGCGTACGTACGGCGCCAGCTCCCAGCTTGCTTGCCAGTAATCGGTCCTGAGCAGAGGGTGCTCCTCCGCGCTGCAGGTGACCCAGAACACATACCCGATAATCCATGACGAGATTCTCGCCCAGTTTCTCAGCGATCTCGAAAGCCCGACCGGCATCGTCTCCTTCGGCAACAACCACCAGGCTGGCACGCTTACCAGCAGCGAGTCGTTCTCTTATCGCTTCACTCAACTCGGCAAGGTCGGTACGGATCTCCGGGACGAGGATGTCCTCTGCCCCTCCCGCAACGCCCACGCTTAATGCGATGAAGCCACGAGTGCGTCCCATCACCTCGACGAAGAATAGCCTCTGGTGAGCTTCAGCTGTATCTCGCAAGCGGTCGATACCCTCCAGTGCCGTATTTACAGCAGTGTCGAAGCCAATAGTAACGTCTGTGCCGCACAGGTCATTGTCTATTGTGCCCGGAACACCTACCACATGCACGTTGGTCAGTTCAGACAAGGCCTGTGCCCCGCGAAATGTGCCATCTCCCCCGATTGCAATGAAACCCTCGATACCAAATGCATCGAGGTTTTCCGCAGCTTTGCGTAACCCCGCCGCAGTCTTCATCTCTTCACTGCGGGCAGTGCCCAGCATAGTGCCGCCCCGGTGAATCAGATTTGCAACCGTCCTCGGACCTAAATCCACCGTCTCTCCGTCAAGTAATCCCGCGAAGCCACGACGAATGCCGATGACTTCAACATCGTTGAACACGGCAGACCGCACCACGGCCCGAATTGCCGCGTTCATACCTGGACCGTCGCCGCCACTGGTCAGCACACCAATGCGTCGCATCATTTGCAGCACCCCCATACAGACTACCACACCACATCTTGTGGATGAATTGTGCAACTACCAAAACCAATTCGGAAGACGAGGAACGCACATGGAGAACAACCGCGCTACCCGATCAGTGCTCGAGCATCCCCTTGCTGCTGGGCACCTCGCCCGCTCGTCTATCATCCAGCTTGCAGGCGCCACCGAGTGCCAGTGCAAGACTCTTGAAGAGCGCCTCCGCTTTGTGATGATCGTTCTGTCCATATTCGATACGGGCATGAAGCGTTATTCTGGCTTCGGCAGCAAATGTAAGGAGGAAGTGGCGAATCATATCACTCTCAAGGTCGCCGATCATCGTCCCACTGAACGGCACAAATACGTAGGCCCCTCCACGCCCGCTCACATCCACCGCTACCACGCAAAGTGCCTCATCCATAGGCACAATGGCGTGTCCCATCCGGATAATACCCTTCTTGTCGCCAAGACCCTCGTTGAACACCCTGCCCAAACAAATTGCGACGTCTTCCACAGTATGGTGCTGATCATCACCGCACGCCCTGACGACCAGGTCGAATAATCCGTGGCGTGCAATCTGTGTCAGGAAATGGTCGAACATGCGAATGCCCGTCTGAACATCAGACTTCCCCGCTCCATCGAGCAGAAGCTCAACCTTTACTTCTGTTTCGGCGGTTTCGCGCGCCGTCGCGGCTGCTCTATAACCCATTCCATACCTCCCCGATCGCCTCCAGAAGGCAATCGGTATCTTCTGGAAGACCGGCGCTTATGCGCAGGCAGTCTCTCAGTCCTTCGCTGTCATAGAAACGGACAAGTATACCTCGCGCTCGCAGTCCATCTCTCAGCTTCCGTGCCGTCGTCACTTCCCCACCAGCCTTCTCATCAACGCGGCATAGAACAAAATTGGCCTCAGAAGGATAAGGCTGCAGATAAGGAAATCTGGCGAGTCCAGCGGTTAACCGTTCCCGCTCGCGCTTCAGTTTCTCCACATTGTGGCGCAGATGGTCGATATCCTGCAGCGAGGCGATCGCGGCGGCTTCTCCGGCGACATTCACGTTATATGGCTGTTTCACAGTGAGCAGGAGGGATGCAAGTCTTTCATGGCAGAGACAGTAGCCAACCCGGAGGCCGGCGAGGCCGGCCCACTTGCTGAATGTCCTGAGGATAAACAGGTTTGGATTATCGGGGATCAGACCGGCGACGGTACCCGTCGCGAACTCGAAATACGCTTCGTCAACAACAACGATGATGCCCATATCCAGCAATTGGCACACCTGCTCGCGGCTCACCACGTCCCCTGTCGGATTGTTGGGTGATGCAATGAACATCAGACGCGTTCTGGGCGAGATGCCGGCCCGCAATCCTTCCATATCAAGTGAGAAGCCGCTACTCCGAGGCACGTCCACGAGTCGCCCACCTGCTACCGTAACGAGGAACGGATACATTCCGAATGTGGGTGGTGCGTTCAACACCTCATCGCCCTCATTGATGAAGAGACGAAGCACCAGGTCTATCAGTTCATCACTGCCGTTGCCGCTGACGATATTCTGGCGGGCGAATCCTGTATAGGCGGACAGAGACTCGCGAAGGCTCCTCTGCAGCGGATCAGGATAGATGTGGTAATAGGGAAACTGTGCAAGTACCTCTCGAGCACGCGGCGATGAGAGATACGGATTCTCATTTCCGTCGAGCTTGACAATACGCCTGCCAAGTTCCCTCTGCAGCACATCTATAGGCTCCACAGGATCGTAACCGCGCATCCCCGTAAGGCCGGGCCGGATCAGCCGCTCTACAGAGTCTATATCCAAAGCTCACCTCGTCATAGTCGGCCCCACCACTACGCGATGCGTCTGAGCCGCTTTTCAACTGCTCTCGCGTGTGCCTCAAGGCCCTCGGCTCTTGCAATCACAACGGCCGCGGGCCCCAAGCGGGACATTGTAGCACTGCTGAGTTGCGCAATACTGGAATACTTAACGAAGTCCTCTACACCCAGTACCGATGAGAACCGGGCGCTTCCCCCAGTTGGAAGTACATGGCTCGGACCATCGATGTAGTCGCCCATCGCGACCGGTGACTCTCCACCGAGACAGATACAGCCGGCATTCTGTATGCCTTTGAGACAGTCTCGCGGCTGCGCGACCAGCACCTCGAGGTGTTCGGGCGCGAATTCGTTACAGAGCTTCACTGCATCCTCGATAGAGTCCACAACTGCGATTATGCCACGATCCACGGCTTCCTTGAGCGAACCGGGGAAGACCGTTGCTTCCATCTGCTGGTCGATTTCCTGCACAACCCTGTCTGCAAGGTCTGCCGAATTTGTAACCAGTGCCACTACAGCCTCAGGGTCATGCTCAGCTTGCGCAAGAATATCCGCAGCGCAGTATTCAGCCGAAGCTGACTCATCAGCGATAATGAATACCTCGCTGGGACCGGCGAGACTGTCGATCGCCACCGAGCCAAACACCATCTTCTTCGCAAGCGTCACGAATACATTGCCCGGCCCGCATATCTTGTCGACTCTGGGTACTGATTCAGTGCCAAAGGCAAGAGCACCGATTGCCTGGGCTCCACCAATGGCAAACACCCGGTCTACACCCGCGAGATCGCACGCATGCAATGTGGCAGATGACACCAGCCCGCCAGGACCCGGAGGCGTTGCCACCACTACTTCTTTAACACCGGCAACCTTCGCAGGAATTGCCGACATCAACACAGACGATGGATAGGCATATCTGCCGCCGGGAACATAGAGTCCGACCCGCCGTAGCGCCACAACCTTGCGACCAAGTTCGTCGTCGGCGAATTGCGCTCCCAGCGGAATCGCATACAATTCGTGGAACTTGCGAATACGAGACGCAGCGAGTCGCAGCGCCTCGGCGAGAGATGGATCAATTCTGTGTGATGCGGCGGCGATTTCCTCTCTGGGTACTTCCAGCGATAGAATCTCCACGCCAGAGATCATACTGGTGTATTCACGTATCGCATTGTCCCCGCGCCCGCGCACACCATCGATGATACGTTCTACTACCTGGGCTGGAGTTAGCGACTCACCAAATGTGACCCTGATGCTTTCGAGAAGTGTCGGCTGACCTTTCAAAGATTCAATTGGGTCAGGCCGTTCAAGCATCCGGGCGGCCATCTCAAAACCGACTGCACGTTTCATTCCACTGCTCCTCTAAGCTGAGTGGTAATCGCCTCTATTCTGGCTCTCTTCGCCGGATCGTTACGACTCTCGGTGTTGGCGATAAGACACGCACTTGAGCGCAGAATCACTTCAATTATCTTCAGCCCGTTCTCGACCAGTGTCTTTCCAGTCTGAGTGTTGTCCACAAGCAGGTCGGCATCGTCGGAGAGGAACGCTTCACTGGCTCCCCACGTGGGCATCACCTTGTAAGAAACGATATGATTGTCGCGAAGGTACTTGTCTGCGAGGTTCGTGTATTCGGAGGCCACACGCAGCGGCCTGAGACCCCCACGTGCCACAAAATCACGCAATTCTTCCGTCGAATTCACCGGGATATCCTGACTGAGCGCCGCCACTACTCGCACTTTGCCAAATCCCAGGTCCGCCAGTTCGGTCACAGGGCTGGCGGGGAAACAGCTTCTATGCTCGGTGAGCCAGTCCTGTCCTGTAACAGCGATGTCGAAATGGCCACTCGCAACTTGAAGGGGCATGTCCTGAGGCCGGATAACCTTAACTGCCAGCCACTCCGGTCCCGCCAACAGTCTGCGCTCCAGAGTCCTACCAGAATAACCGGGCACAGCGAGCCCCGCGCGCTCCAGCAGATCCACAGCCGGAGTCTTCTGATGGCCATCGGGCAAGGCGAGGCGGACTTCACGGGACTGCCACTGTGCCAGGGCCTCTCCGGGCGACTGTTCGACCGCATCACGCTGGGGTTCTTCGCGTTTCGGAGGTGTACTCCTGAATGCATCTGATAGACGCGCCAGCACCTCGCTCAAGTCTTTTCGGGACAGCGCTTCACGATTCCCTACAAGCACTGCGTCGACATCGAGCAGCTTCATCAGGGGCACCAGGCCTTGAGACAGCAGATCCCGTTCATTCCGTGCCCACATGAGAACCAGGTCTGCGGACTCAGGCGGATAGGCCTCGGCAGCACCCCAAACCGGAAACACCCTGAAGCGGCGCAATCTAAGCTCAGCCGCTAACTGTGTAGCGAGGTTCGGATACTCTGAGGCGATGCGAACTGTCTGGGAGGAACGATTCACCGCGTCCAATGAAACGAACTTGGAGTACGCGCTCGCAGCAAGAAAGACTGAGCCGTCATGATAGTCCAAAGGAGACACTTCCAGCAGGGATGCAACAGGATATCGCGCCTTCAATTCTCTGACCCAATCTATTCCGCAGATGCCAAGGTCGTAGTTGCCCACAGATACATGAACGGGGATGTCCTTTTCCTGCAGAATCTTGCCAGACAGAAAACCGAACCGCGACGAACGAACGCGGTACTGTCGACTGCGGGTGCTGTAGTCATCGAATGACATGCCGGCGGTGTTCAGCATTTCAGCGGTCGGAGTCAGGAATCTGCCCTTGGGCAGTGCGATTCGAATTCCGACGGGACTGATGGACACCACAGTTTCTATCTCGACGACGCTACCCTGCCGATGGCGTCACTAATGGAGCAGGCTATCGTCTCACCTGTCTGAGCGTCGGTTACCTCGACCACATCACCTGCTCCGGCTATCACCTTCATAACCCAGCTGTAGTGGCCGATAGACTCCACACCGCGGCACACACTTACGACAGCGTCCCAACCAGCAGAACGAACAGCCTTCGCGGCTGAGAGAGTCTGACAGAGCGCCGCCGGTGACACATCATCGCAAACGACAGCAACACATCTGGAAGCATACGATGACTCTTTCAACAGCTTCATCAACTGGTCGACGTACAATGCGAAGCCGCACGCGTTCGTATCTGGTCCGCCCATCATTGGGATCAGGTCATCGTATCTGCCTCCGCCACCGACCTTTTCCCCGTTACCACCAACCAGTTGAAAATACAGACCGGTATAGTACTCGAAGTTCCGGACCGCGGTTATGTCGATTTCATAGGTACACTCAAGGTCATCAAGCACTGCTGCAACCTCAATGAACTCATCCAACGATGTGCGGAAGGATTCAGTCGCTGAAGATGCCAGCGCTCTAACGTTCGAAAGGTAGCCAGCCGACTCCCCCTTGAGTTGCAGCAGTGGAGATAGATAGGGTTTCAAGTCGTACACCCGGGAGACCGCTTCACGTAAGTCGCGCCAGTCACCATCGAGTACCGTCACCACCAGTCGCCTCTTCGCCTCCGGGTCGAGATCCAATTCGTCGATAAGAGCCCTCATCAATCCTGCATGGCATATCTGAAACCGGATATCTTCCAGCGCAAGGCGTGCCATCACGTCCTGAGCAAGCAACACCATCTCGACATCGGCAACAACAGGTGCACCACCGATGAATTCCGCTCCGCACTGCCAGCGTTCCCGCTGTTTGCTGCCTGTCTCATCAAACACGAAGCTGTTGGTCACATAGCATAGTCGTATTGGCGTCAGAGGGGACAGGTTTTCGACATAGAGTCGTGCGACAGGGATCGTGCTGTCCGGCCGAAGTACCACGCGCTCTCCAGTCCATCCATCCCAGTCGAGAAATGAATACACTCTCCCAACCATCCGAGGTGTCAACGTACCGAGAGCAGTGAACAACTGCAGATACTCGATTGTCGGCGGCTTGACCTCCTCATATCCAAAGGCCGAGGAACCGGCGCGAAAAGCGTCTTCGATACGACGAAATCGTGCCATGTCGGCCGGCAGCAGATCGCGCATACCCCGACATTTCTGATGAATGAGTATTGATTCCGGCGCCATGATCGAATGCTCATTCTACACGGATAATAGCTGTTCGTTCAATTCGCCGACCGCCTGGATGATTGCTGGTTTTGTAGTTGAGCACACATTCCTTTATAATCGATTTCGATGATCGTCTTGACCAGACAACTACGAATTGGTCTTTGTTTGCTGCTTGCAGTCTGCGCGATGGCCTCTCTCGCGAGTACGGCCAGAGCCCAGGCGACTGAGACCGTGGTAGTCATCGAGGTTGAGGGAATAATCGCTCCAGTGACCGCGCAATACATCGACCGCGGCATCTCGATTGCGGAGCAGACAGGTGCCACGGCAGTGGTCATCAGATTGAATACACCGGGGGGGTTACTGGACTCAACCGAGATCATCGTAGCATCGATCCTCAACGCAGATGTGCCCGTCATCACCTATGTGAGTCCTGTAGGCGCCTGGGCCGCATCGGCAGGGACGTTTATCACCCTCGCTTCCCATGTCGCGGCCATGGGGCCCGCGACCACCATCGGTGCAGCGCACCCGGTCGCGGCTGGACAGGAACTCCCCGAAGAACAGATGCAGAAGATTACCGAATTCGCCGCGCAGTGGATCGGAACCATCGCCGAGGAAAGGGGCAGAAACGTAGAAGAGGCAATGCTCGCAGTTACCGAGAGCAAGTCCTTTTCTGCCGCTGAGGCGTTGAATGTAAATCTCATCGATATCCGTGCGGACAACCTTGAGACTCTTCTGGTGGAGGTTGACGGTTGGGAGTTCACCCTGGCAAGTGGGCAAACCGTCGTGCTGAGGACGGCAGAGGCGGCGGTTCAGACTGTCGATATGACGGCATTCGAACAATTTCTGCACGCAATCAGCGATCCGAATGTGGCCTTGATACTGCTTACCCTTGCCACTATTGGACTCATCACGGAGATTTCGAGTCCCGGCCTCATCTTTCCAGGAGTTGTGGGAGCAATAAGTCTCGTAATGGCGTTCTATTCTCTGGGTGTGCTTGACGCCTATTGGGGAGGAATCGCCCTGATCGTGCTCGCCGCCGCGCTGTTCATTGCTGAGTTCTTCACCACTTCATTCGGAGCTTTCACGGCCGCAGGTGTCGCTTCGCTGGTTTTCGGTTCGATTGTTCTGTTCAGTCAGACGCCGGGTGTCGAGGTGAGTCCCGCACTCATAGCCGGAGTTGCGATAGGAGCCGCCGCGTTCTCGGTGTTTGTACTTGGAGCAATCATTCGAGGACAGCGTCGCCAGAAGGCCACAGGTCGCGAGGGAATGATCGGCCGACCGGCCATTGTGAAGACTCCCCTGGAACCACAAGGAACCGTGCTGGCTGAAGGAGAACTCTGGTCAGCCGTAGCTGAGAATGATGAAACCATCGAGCCGGGAGAAGAGGTGGCCATTACCAGCATCAAAGGTTTCCAACTACGAGTTCGGAAAGCCACGCCCAGTAATGGGAGGGAGTGACTATGATTCTGGACTATTCACTGTTCACCGGTCCTGGAATCCTTCTGGGATTACTCGTGTTAGCTCTACTGGTTGTCTCCATTGTCGCGGTCGTCCGAAGCCAGCGAAGCAAGGTTACCGCGGGGCATGAGACCATTCGCGGAAAGACAGGCACGGCACGCACGGCATTGCGCCCTGAAGGGACAGTGTTTCTGGATGGAGAACTCTGGCACGCAGAAGTTGAGGGGACACATGTCGAGGCTGGATCAAAGGTTGTCGTAACAGACACCAAGGGATTACGGCTCAAAGTCAGGAAAAAGGAGGAGTCAGATGCCTGAAATGGGGTGGATACTGTATCTGTTCATTGCCCTTATCGTGCTGATGGTGCTTAGTGCCGCCATCAGGATCGTTCAGGAGTACGAAAGAGCAGGAATCTTTCGATTGGGACGATTCGTAGGATTGAGGGGACCGGGACTTGTTCTAATCATTCCTTTCATAGAGCGGGCTCGCAAGGTCGATCTTCGCGTGGTGACTATGGACGTTCCTCAGCAGGAATGCATCACCGTAGACAACGTAACGATCACCGTCGACGGTGTCATCTACTTCAGGGTGGTGGAGCCGCAGGAGTCGCTGTTGAAAGTGCTGGATTACGCCAAGGCAACTTGGCTCCTGGCCCAGACAACTCTACGGAACGTCGTCGGACAGTCACAACTCGATGATGTACTGGCTCACCGCGAGAGATTGAACGAGAAGATTCAATCTATTGTAGACGAAGGGACAAACCCCTGGGGCGTCAAAGTGAGCATGGTGGAAATCAAGGACGTCGAACTCCCTGAGAATATGAAACGGTCGATGGCTGCGCAAGCAGCGGCTGAGCGCGACAGAAGAGCAAAAGTTGTTCACGCCGAAGGTGAATCACAGGCTGCCGAGAAGCTCGCAGGAGCAGCGAAACAGATGGCGGAAGCTCCTGGTGCACTGCAACTGCGCTACCTGCAGACGATGAGTTACATAGCGTCGGAGGGGACGAACACCATCATCTTCCCGCTGCCTATCGACATGCTCGCTGCTTTTGCGGAAAAGGCTACCAAGGACAAATCTAAATAGGCTGGTTGACCCGCAAGTCGAAGGGGGCATCCTTTCCGGATGCCCCCTTCTTTTTGCTCTACATCAAAGCCGGTACGCAACGCGATACATGTGGCTAAACTACAAGACACCGCGAATCTCCGCCAGATCCTTCACCGCATGATGTCGCATAAATCGTTCCATGCCATCGATGATCTCGATCATCGCACGGGCATCAGTGAAGGTGGCGGTTCCCACCTGTACTGCAGTGGCGCCAGCCATTATGAACTCCAGTGCATCATCGGCGGTTGCGATGCCGCCGCAACCGACCACGGGAACATCGACTGCATGGGCTACACAGTGGACCATATGCAGGATAACGGGTTTGATAGCAGGACCGGACAGACCGCCTGCCGGCCTCCCGAGCCGGAACCGGCGACGCTCGGTATCGATGGCGGTACCACGTAGCGTGTTGCTCACGCAAACCGCGTCAGCACCGGCCGCTATCACCGCCAGTGCAATCGCAACAATGTCAGTTACGTTTGGACTCAGCTTGACTATCAGTGGCAGATCGGTAACTGCCCGCACTTCACCGGTAACCTGATGCGCCATCTCAGGACTTGTACCGAACTCCAACCCTCCCTGGAGAACATTCGGACAGCTTATGTTAACTTCAATGGCAGCTACTCCAGCCACACCCTTCAGTCGTTCAACAACCTGCACGTATTCGCCTAAGGTATGTCCGGCGACATTGACGATGACGGGCACCTTCCACGTGGCCCAAACAGGCGCTTTGTCCTTAACTGCTGCCTCCACACCTATGTTCTCAAGCCCAATCGAATTAAGCAGGCCACAGCCCGTTTCCCATAGGCGGGGTTGTGGATTTCCCTCCCAGGGACAGGCGGTGATGCCTTTAGTGACCACGGCTCCGAGGCTCTCAACAGCTATAACATCTGCGTACTCGGTGCCATAGCCAAACGTCCCGGACGCAGGCATGACCGGGTTCTGCAAAGACAATCGACTGGGATTCCGAGGAGCGACAGTCACCTTGAGCGAACCGAGAGTATCCACTGGTCACGAATTATCGCAGCAGGCCGCATGGTATGCAACCGTGACTGAATCGGTTGCGTGATACAATCCCCCGATATGAAACATGCCACCTGTATGTTTCGCGCGATGAATGAGATAGATATACCTCAGGTGTATTGCATCGATCACGAGTCCTTCCCTGCCGAGTCCATGTTCCGCCCCTATTCCAGCTATAACCGCGAGATACACAATTCCATGGCGCGCTATATCGTCGGATGTGTACCTTCTATTAGACGCATGAAAGAAGTTCAGCGCTCATGGTTCAGTCGCCTCCTGGATAAAGGACCCTGGCGCTTCCCACACCCGGTCATGCCGCAGGAGCTACTGGTCGGATTCGCCGGATTCTGGGTCATGCTCGACGAGGCCCATATAATAGCCATCGCCGTCCGCGAGCGATATCGGCGGCAGGGTATCGGGGAGGGTCTTCTCCTCGCAGTAATCGACATGGCGACCACGATGAACAACCGAATCCTGACTCTTGAGGTTAGGGAAAGCAACCATGCTGCCCAGCAGATGTACCTGAAGCACGGTTTCCGCGTGGTAGGCAGGAGACCACGCTACTACTCCGATAACCAGGAAGATGCGGTGCTAATGAGCGTAGAGGATCTCAATGCCCCGGAGTTTCGCGAACACGTCAGACAGCAGAGAGATAGACTACTCCGACAGGAATGCCTTGCGCGCACCATCGAACTTGGTGATGGGGCCTTCGATGAAATGCTCAGCTAGCGGTATTTCTCCAGAATATCCTGGAATGCCTCGACTACTTGTTTCAGCTGCTCACGTGTCGCCGCAAACGTTGACAATTCAAGAGCCTTCGTTTGTCCAGGTTTGACTCCCCAGATACCTCGGGCTTCCATCTCTTTGTAGAGATAGTAGCCCCGCTCGCGCACTCGTTGAGAGATGTCATACAGCGCAGTAGTCTCAAACACCATAAGATCATGTCGGTGCGGCTTCTCTCCCAGTTGTCTGAAGCCGATCTCTTCCATAGCCGCTGAGAACCATTGCGCTTTTGCAACCTGTTCATCCCAGTGCTGGACCCGCTCAACGACCGAAGGGAATGAAGCCATCAGCGTCACCAGGGGCACCCCACGAACAGTACACCCAAGACACTCCACCTCCTTGGTCTTATGGAGAGACGATCTGCGTAGGACGACCTCCTCCCACCTCGCTTTCATTCCGAGCACTCCAGAAGGGCCGGCTGAAGCCATGCTCTTGTGCCCACTTCCTACAATGAAATCCGCATGAAGCTCACTCATGCGAACCGGCATACGCCCGACGCAATACGCGCCGTTCACCAGATACGGAATGCCAAGAGACTCGGCGATTTCGCCCACACGGGGTGCATCGGCGAGGTTGCCAAATCGACCATCAGGGTAGGTAAGAATCACAAGCGCCACCTTATGTTGTTTGCTCAGGGCAACGTCGAACCCCTCGGCATCAACCGTGTACTCAGGGTACCCGGAATTCGGAACTGTCACGAGTTCTACCTCGGCCCTCTCGGCAGCAACCGCAGTGCTGTAGTGCCGGTTTCCATCGACCACAACCACATCACCCGGCTTTGTCAACGAATGGAGGACCATGAATACCCCATCACGGGCACCGTACGTCAGGGTTGCGCGCTCGCTGCCAAGAAATTCCGGCAGCATCTCGTTCACAAACTGGCGAACGGGCGGATTGGCAATGTCCGTGAGACGTCCCTGACAGAAATCACAGACGGAATACCCGTCCCCAAACTCCACCAACGCACGACGTGCAGCATCCGTAAGAAGGCTACCTGTCTGTAGCGGCATGATGTTGATCATGTCCCGGTGGGGACGGGCCAGCGTCGTCAATCGTTCGAGGTCAGCTGGTTGCGGCACTGCTCCCTCCCTCCACTTGAACAGGATGAATCTCGATGGTCACGAATACACCGCCACCGATGCGGATCTTCTTCTGTTGACGTTCGATATGCTGACGAACTGCGTCAGGCAACTCAAGGTTAAGATCCGACAGATGCCGTATCATTTTCACTTGTAGTTCACGCGGCTCCGTCGCATCTTCAGCAAGAGCGGCTGCCGCCATCGATATTGCCCTCATGTAATTGAGACCCGTGTAGGTCCCCGACGGCTGAAGGTCACTGTATATGGTGCCATCAGCCACACATAGTTCATTGAATCCTGCTGGACCCACCAACTTCTTGCCCTCTTCCCTTTCAACAAGCTTGACTTCAACTCTGTTGTCTCGAAATGCCACGAACTCGCACGGGGCAATCTCATCTTTGTGTTTGCGGGCACTTCCTTCAATCGCCTGTGAAATCTTCGTTCCCCGATCCGTCCTGGGCGCTGAGATGACTGAAAGCGATTCCGCAATGTCTTTGTCAGAGTATTCCACGACGGAGAACTGCGGATACACAAGTTTCCGTATATCATCAGACCCGTGCAGTATCATGGCAAGGCGCTCAATCCCCATCCCCGCATTGAACACAGGATGACGAATATCGAAGTTCGAAAGTGCTACCGGGGAATACATACCGATGTCCGCAACCTCCAACCACTGTCCACGGTACTTGACGAAAACCTCCTCCTCCAGACCGGGAGCATAATACTTGGAGGTTGATGCTTTTGTTTCAAACGAGGTGTCCTCGAAACCGTATTCGCGCAACACTTCAGACGTGATGGCACGCCCCGCCTCAAGCGACATTTCGGGGTCCATGACAACGATCGAAGCTGAGTGGTGTACGCGAAGGTGATGCGCATCTTCACGCTGCTCATTCCGGTACCGTGGGCCGACAGCGAAGAGCGCGACTGGATACATGGCTCTGTCCTGCATCGCGGCCAGTGTGTGGAACCAGGTCGCCGTCATGTGGCTGCGGAGCGTCTTATCGGTTGGTACAGGTTTCAGTCCGTATAGTTCCGGAAACACCTTGTGGATGATGTCGAGTGCCTGGACATCCGTGATGTCCAAACGTTTCATCAGCGCCTCGATCAGGTCATCTGATTCGATGTCGCCGCGCTTGTATGAGCGGAGGATTGCCCCCAGTTCCTCGACATCAATCGGCCGATCCACGATCCTCTCAACCTCTTTGACGCGCTGCGCACTGACACCAATCTCCGGACGCGGTAACTGAGCAAGGTAGAATGCGCGATCGAGTATGACAAGAGCCTCGGGTCCATATTGCTTCGTCACGTCAGAATCGGACAGGATCGTGAGATTCTCGGCTTCATCGAATCCACGTGTCAGCAGTATCTCTCGGGAACGTTGCATCAGGTCTCTTACGGGATGAGGTCTGCCGCGCGACGGCAGTCTCACCGACGTATTTCGAGGCAACAAGGAGGCCGTAGACAACCAGGTCCCACTGAAATCAGTTTTCGCGTTTGATCGGATAGAGGAAACGTCGAAGACAGCCATGCGCATTCACTCCTGAGTCTCGCAGCATTCTACCAGATAGTCTCTGAGCAGAGTCAGCGCAGCAACGACAGCTGCCTCCTTGTTAGAGACACGATCGCCAACGAAACGAAATTCGTAGGCGCGGGAATTAGAAGGCGTCGCTGTCGCGAAGTAGAAAAGCCCCACTGGCTTCGAGGCAGTACCACCTCCAGGTCCAGCAATTCCGCTGTCGGAGACACAGATATCCGCCTTCAACCGGTGGCGTCCACCTTCAGCCATCTCGCGTGCGACTTCGGCGCTTACCGCTCCGAACTGAGACAGAGTGGACGAATTCACACCAAGCAGTTCCATCTTGGCATCGTTACTGTAAGCAACGATACCCCCGGTCACGTAGCTTGATGCTCCCGCCACATCGGTAAGTCGATCGGCAATGCGTCCGGCAGTCGCAGATTCTGCTGTAGCAATAGAGCGAATGCCTCGCCCGCTCTCACCAAGAGTCCGTTGGAGTTGAGCGATCTCACGACTCAGGCTGATTTCGGCTCTTTCAGATCGATCCACCTTACTTCAACCCCCGTTCAGTTTGGAGCACCACCCGCGCGGCAATCGTACGCCCAGAACGGTTGTACGTGCAACACTTCGGACCGATACGAGTGCTGGAGTGGTGCTTGCGATGGAATACCGACGGTGCTCAATTGCACAAGAAAAGGAACCCCCTGGCAACGGCATATTTTCCCGGAGAGTTGCCCCTCGAGTATCGTCTGCGCTAGAGCGTTTCACTTCCGTGTTCGGGATGGGAACGGGTGGTTCCGCTCCGCTCTAGTCACCAAAGGGTTCCTTATGGCCGATAGTATACATGACATGTCAAGACTCTTCAAGTCGGTGTACTCTCATCAGGTATTTCCGTGTGCAGCAGATTCACACGGCCAAGACTTCGCCGTGCGATTGGGGCACGTGGAATCTTGAAAGGCATATAGATTCACCAGGGATGACAGGCTT
>SKVJ01000047.1 GCA_007129495.1 Dehalococcoidia bacterium
ATGGGGTTCAGGTGGTCGGAGGTTCAAATCCTCTCACCCCGACCAGAATTCGTTCGTAAATCGGCCCCTGTCACTGCTGTTTATCCGCTGCAGTCTCATCACTTGCCAACATTGCTGTCGACCTCGTTCGTGGGCGCGAGCAGTTCATCGGACTTCATCGCGGCGGCCTCCTGCAGTCCTGTGATTGCATGGGAGTACGTGTCCAGCGTCTCGCTGATGAACGCATGACCGAGCCTCTCCCGCACTACCGTGTCAGGCCGCTGCCCGGGAATTTGCTTCCAGCACATCCCACCTCGATGCGACATTTCTTGCCGTGAAATGCTTGATCACGACTCCGGGCGGCGGCCTGACCTCGAGCGTATCCTGTAAAAGCACGGGGACAGTGTTCACTAATCGTAGGGGGCACCGACTCTCTTACGAAACAGGTTAGGGCATCCAGATGGTTAGCTACTCACCTACGCAGAGGAAGAAGGCACGTATCATGTGCCTTGCATAAGATAAGGGGCGAGCATCAACCCGCCCCTCTCAAGAAGATCACGGGTTCGGCTAGTACTTGCTGAACGAATTTGCGGGAGTCCGGGAGTCCCACCTGAGCCCTTCGGCATACACGGCGGTCACCGTAGTCGTATAGGTGCCTGACCGAGCGTTGTTCAGGCTGAAGGTGACCGTACCGTTTGACCCCGTGGTCCTGTTTAAGCTCCACGTGCTGTCAGAGTTGTGCTCGACGAGAATCGACACGGACGCACCCGCGATGGCATCTCCGAGAGTGTCCGCGAGCGTAACGCTGACATGCCGATGCTTGTCGTTGTGCCTCCCGCCACCGGTGGAATACGTGATGGCCTCGATTCTGACGTCGGTAGTTGTCAACACCTCTGTCAACTTGAAGTTGACGACCGCGGTGCTTCCAATGGTGACATTGCTGGTCTGGCTGGTGTCGCCCGACTTCGAAGCGGTAATGTCGTAGGAGCCTTCCTGGACATCCAGTATCGCACAGGAGCCAGCGTTGTCCGTGGTGGCCGATTGGCCCGTCCCTTCAATGATGATGGTGGCCCTCTTCCAGCGCATTTGCACCGACGTCCATAACCGTGCCCGACACCGTCCATGTGAGTGTGGCGGGCAGCACGAAGTCCTGGGTAACCGTCCCACCTACAACCGTTACTGCAGCGCTTCGAGAATAGTAACCGTCGGCAGAAGCGGTAACGTCGTGTGTGCCAACCGGAACGTCTTCGATCTGGTAGGAGCCATCGCGGTCTGTCCTAGCTGGCAGGTTGATTCCCCCTACGACAACGGTAGGCCCTGCAATGGGTGCGTTATCTCCATCTGTGACTGTCTCTTCCACGCTTCCGGTTGTCGGTAGGCCGATTCAGAACGTGAGAGCGAATTACGTCCGGTGTCCCGGAAATCCACTGTTCCGGGCCACCTCAATGGCTGTACATGCGGTGCCATGCGAGCACCTTTGGCAACATGCTCGGAGAAGGTTACGAATGAGTCAAGGAACAGCTGGGCCTCTGAACTCTTGAGATACGAGTCGTACTCTTTTGCAGAGACACTTGTTCCTGTTATTACGGGGTAGTACGATACTGAGACGCCAAAAGGCTGCTGGTGCACAATTCAAAGGAGGAGTCTTTGTGAGCTTTCTTCCATTAGATCTCAGTGGGCGTGTGGCTGTGGTGACGGGTGGTAATCGTGGGATTGGCAAGGGAATCGCTTTGGGCCTTGGCAGCGCAGGCTGCAACGTAGTTATTGCCGCCCGCAGCGTTGCCATGAACCTCGAAACTGCGCGTGAAATAGAGCAGGAGTATGGCGTCAAGACGCTGTGTGCGGAACTGGACCTGAGGGAGCACTCGAGCATTCAGCGGATGGTAGAGGATGTGATTGGCGAATTCGGGCGCATCGACATCCTCGTCAACAATGCCGGAGTAACACGGCGGGCGGGTCTGCTGGAAATGCCCGAAGAATCATGGGATTTCGTGCTGGACACCAACCTGAAGGGAATGTTTTTCTGCATCCAGGCGGTGGCACGACACATGGTTACGCAGCGGCACGGGAAGATCATCAATATAACCTCGATTGCCGGAACAGGCTGGACGGATGTCGGCGGTGTCAACTACGGCTCTTCCAAGGGCGCCGTCATTCAGCTTACCAAGGTGTGCGCTCGGGCTTTGGGACCATACGGAATCAACGTCAACTCAATAGCCCCTGGAAGCGTGGACACACCCATCCTGTATGTGGACAGAACGGATAAGCAGGTACAGGACTACAAAGACCACGCAATCGGACATACAGCGATCGGCAGGCTGGGGGTTCCGGACGACATAGCCAATGGAGTACTGTTTCTGGCCTCGGAATATGCGTCCTTCATCGACGGCCAAACCATCGCTATTGACGGCGGCAGGTTCGACTTGATGTAAGTATTTGAGTTTGAGATGGGCGCTGCTGTCCGAACCGTATTCGCACAAGGTCCAGATAGGGTTCCGCTATTCCTGATTGTCCTCATAGCATAGCGTGCGCATGCAACGCAGCAGCCTGCCAAATATGACGTAGTGTTCCTCTCGTGCAGGAAATGAGGCTTCGCGTGGTGCCATCAGGGCATTGAATCATGTGCAGGCAGCATGGAGAGCGTGGCCGCATTAACCCGCGGGCAATTGCCCTAAGTCCCCACCGCCAGTCTCATTCACTGTCACATGGCCATGAACGTTCCAGACTGAATACTGCACCTCTCCCTGCGAAGTTGTTGGAATGCAAAGAGTCTTCAGCGCTATACTTTGAGTAGATAATGGCAGGCGGTTTACGGCGTCATGATTCTCGGGTTGGGTTGTGTCAGCTTGATTGCCGGGATGGTAGATAAATGTCTGTTGTGCAGACATGAAGTAGTTCACAGGTTGATGCAGCGTCCCGGATGAGGAGTGAACTGAATGAAGATACTGACACTGATTCTTATAGCCGTTATCGCGGGCGTACTTGTCGGCCTTCCCTTAGTGGCAGAGGCTCAGGAGGATACGGTGATGCAAGGCGACGTGGCTATCGAGGTGATGGAAGTTGACAAAGAAGTCCTCAACAGCATTATCCTGATCTGTGAGGATGCCAGACGCCACGTGCTTCACAACCTGTTCCTCATATGTGAAGAGAGGCCATAGCACGGAAGGCATCCTGTGGCCGGTGTCTGCGGGCTTCCCCAGCCTAATTGCGCCCAATCTCAAAGAAGACTCAGTGTCCGCGAATATCGAACTGCGATCCCTCCCCCGAGACAGGCAGAAGAGTAGTGGAAGGCTGTCCATGAGGCCCCTCTTGCTCCAGTCCACACCTGAGCAACCTTCCACCTATCGCCACAGAGCCGGTTCCTGCA
>SKVJ01000064.1 GCA_007129495.1 Dehalococcoidia bacterium
GCCGAATATCGCAATCGCGGGCGTGCATTCAGGACGATGACGGGCCGGATATATCCGGTATCTACACATATATATAGGGCGGCTGGGTGGGTGGTCATTGGGGGGCGGGGTGGGGTCCGTGTAGGGGCGCATCGCGATGCGACCGGTGGGGAGGATGGGCCGGGTGGTTATATGTAGGGGCCGCATACATGCGGCCCGCCAGGGTTGCGTCCTTCCGCCCGCTGCAGGCGTGTACCCTGTCCCGTCCCTACAACGGAATGGTATTCACGCGTGCCGGGAACATCACCATCGTGGTTCACCACCGAACGATGGAGGGGCGGTACGACCCTTGCCATCCCCTGCAGAACTCTGGCATAATTGCAACCAGGTGCAACAACAATGAGTTGCGTGTTTACACTGAAGCAGAAGGGGCTCAAGCTGACCCCCCAGCGGCGACTTATCGCTGAGGCCATTCACGACATCCCCAATCACCTCAGCGCCGAGGAGATAATCGCCTACGTGCAGGAGAAGATGCCCGGGGTTAACAAATCGACCGTCTACCGGACGCTGGAGTTGCTTGAAGGAGCCGGCTGCGTCTACCGTAGCCGCATGGATGATGGGTTCGTATACCACCACGCAGAGGAGGGCCACCATCATCACCTGGTGTGCCGAAACTGCGGCAACACCGTCGACTGCGACGAAGATCTGCTCGTTTCAGCTGAGCAGGCCGTGGCAGACCGTTACGGATTTCAGGTTGACCTCAAACACGTGGTCATAAGCGGAGTCTGTGGGGGATGTGCCCGCGGGACCTAGGCACCGGTCTCTTTTTTTGCCCGTTCCGGATGCAACCAGTTGCAGATGCACACAGTAGCAGGAGATTACGAGTGAATCCAACCTATCTCCAGAAAGAAGCCTGTTTCGATTGGGCCGGGGATTGGCGGTCGCGCCGTGCTCACACCGGCCTGGAAGCCAACCTGAGGCGCGCCGGCATTCCCGAGGAGGCGTTCTGGTCGCGTTACGCATCATGGGTCGATTCCCTTCAGCACGACGGCTATCCGGGGATGCTTCTCGACCACGTCATGTCTCATGTGCGGGCCGACAGCACGGTGCTGGACATCGGTGCGGGAACGGGAACATTCGCCCTTCCCCTCTCCCGGGCAGCCCGTCACGTGACTGCTGTTGAGCCGTCGCACTCTCAGGCAGCCCACCTACACAACGTGGCGGAGCGGCACTGCACACGGAACATCACGATCATCGAGAAGCGGTGGGAGGATATCGGCCACGATGCCATGGGCACCTTTGACCTCGTCCTTGCCGCTCATTCGCTGCAGATGGACGACCTCACGGAGGCACTACGCAGGATGTGCCGGGCAGCCCGGCATCGTCTTCTCCTGGTCCACACGGCAGGGCACAGCCTCTCCCGGGTATTACAGGAGCTGTTCGGTATCGAGCCGGGACCCGACTATCTCTACCCCTATCACGTGCTTTGTGGGATGGGCTTCCAGCCGCAGATCGAAATGGTAACGCGTGAGTATCACGTGAACCTCGACCTGCAGCTCAACATCTTACGGTACAACCCCGGACTGTCGGCAGCCCAGTGCGAAACGCTGCGCGACCGCGTCGAGAGTCAGGGAATGGTGTTCCACCGGCATAGTGCCCCATGGTTGACACGTTCCTGCACGGATGCGCTCATCACAATTGCGTTGTAGCCAGAGAAAAGAGAAAGGAATGAGCATGAGGATACTCAAACCGGTCATCGCGCTGCTGGTAGCAGTCACTCTGCTTGCCACGAGCGCAGCATGCGCCCCGGAGCAGACGCCGTCACCGGCACGGGATCAACCGGGATCTCCGGAGCCGCGCGACCTCATCCTCCGAGTGGGCACCACCCGGGACCTCAGGACCACGAGCAAGTTCGCAGACTACTGGTACGGCGTCCTCTCGAATCTCACCACTCACGATAGTCTCATCAAGCTGGGACCAGACATGCTGCCCACGCCGTGGCTGGCGCGCGACTGGACCATCTCCGAAGACAGCATGACATTCACCTTCACCATCGCTGAGAACACCTCATGGCACGATGGGACGCCACTGACGCCCCGCGACGTGCAGTTCTCCATCGAGTACTACCGCGACCGCGACCCGCAGGCGGGCTGGATGCAGGAGATAATCGAGAGCGTGACTGTTGACGGCAACGACGTCGTCCTGCACCTCACGCGGCCCTACGGTAACCTGCTGACCGAGTTCATGACCTACTCCATCGTACCGGAGCACATCTGGGCAGACGTGGAAAAGCCGCTTGAGTACGAGGGGACTGACCGCGTGATCGGCTCCGGGCCGTTCACCTTCGTGAACTGGGACCAGGCCGCAGGCAGATACGTATTCGAGGCCAATGACGACTATTTCCAGGGCCCGCCGAACGTGTCACGAGTGGAGTTCCACGTCTACCGCACTATGGACGCGCTGGTTATGGCGCTCTCACGCGGTGAGGTCCACACCTGGTGGGACTACTCAGGTGAATTCCCCTATACTCACGTTCCGCCGCTGCAGGACAGCGGGAAGATCGACTTCGCCACTGCCATGTTCCTCGGCGTTCCCGCAGCCCTGGGGTTCAACCTGGACGAGGGCCCAACGGCGGACCTCGACTTCAGGAAGGCCGTCTCACTGGCAATCAACTACCAGCAGATCGCCACTCTTGTCTACGCGGGCTACGGCACTGTGCCAACCTACGGCTTCGTGCCACCCACGCACCCTCACTTCAACGAGGATGTGCCGCAGCTGACCTACAACACGCAACAGGCGGCGGCGCTGCTCGACTCGCTCGGCTACGTGGACACTAACGGCGACGGACTGCGGGAGGGACCGGACGACCGCAAACTGAGACTTACACTCCTCACGCGCGGCGACATGCCGGGCACGCTCCGGGTCACCGAGATGGTGGCGGCGGACCTGAGAGCGGTGGGCATCGACAGCAACGTGCGGGCGCTGGACAGTTCCACGTGGGTTGCGACAAAGGATGCCATGGAATACGACCTCGTATTCTTCCGCGCCACGCCGTGGGGTACGATGATGCACGCGAGCCACGGCTCCGGCTACTTCGACTCGCGCCGCACCGGTGCAGGGGTACTGCACAACCTCAATGCGGCCGAGTATCTGGATGCCTGTGATGCCCGACTGTCCACGGCACTGCCGGAAGAGCAGCAGGGGCTGGACCGGGAGCTGCAGCAGTTGCACTACGAGTTCCTGCCCGGCATGGCGCTCGTCTGGATAGAGAGCCTCTACCCATACCGCGAGGGCTGGGACAACTGGACTATCGACCACATATATGGAGGCGTGGTGAACAGCTTCTCCTGGTTCTCAGTGACGAAGGACTAAGCAAAGCCGCAGGATTCACATGGCAGCCGGCTCCAGCGTGGTGCCCGCACAACGGCACGAACACCCATCAGCTACGATAGCGTCACGGGCGGTGAGATATCTCACCGCCCTGCTCATCATCGTGACGCTCAATTTCCTGCTGCCGAGAATGATGCCCGGCGACCCTGTGATGAACATCGTGGGGGAGGAGGCGTACTATGGCTCCGGCGAGGCGCTGGACGTCCTCCGGGCAGACCTCGGGCTGGATGAGGCACTGCACGTCCAGTACGGGCGGTATTTGGCCGGGCTGGCCACCGGCGACTGGGGTTACTCCTACTTGTACCTGCAGCCCGTGCGCGAATCAATCACGCTCCATCTCGGTTGGACCCTGGCGTTGGTGCTGCCTTCAGTCATACTCGCCGCACTCATCGCCGCACTCCTGGGCAGCATCGCCGCCTGGCGGCGCGGATCACGTACAGATGTCGGACTCTCCGGCGTACACCTGTTCATCTACTCGATGCCGCACTATTGGCTCGCCATGCTTCTGCTGTTGGTATTCAGCTTCAAGCTGGGCTGGTTTCCACTTGGCAGGGCAACGTCGGCAGGGGTGTCGGGATTGCCATACCTCATCGACGTCGGCTGGCATATGCTGTTGCCACTGCTCGTCGTCACCGCGTTCAAGGCCGCATATGACTTCCTCATCGTACGAAACTCGGTGGTATCCATCCTTGGTGAGGATTATGTGCTGATGGCGCAGGCCAAAGGGCTTTCCGGCATGGCAGTACTGTTCAGACACGCTCTCAGGAACGCGCTGGCTCCTCTCGTGACCGTCACCGCCATTCAATTCGGGATGGTGTTGTCCGGCGCACTTCTGGTGGAGGTGGTCTTCTCCTGGCCGGGGATGGGCACACTCATCTACGACGCCATAGGTGCACGCGACTACCCCCTGCTACAATCAGCCTTCCTCATTATCGCAGTCTGCGTGCTCATCGCGAACTTCATTGCGGACCTGCTGTACCCACAACTCGATCCGAGGACGAGGTAGTCTGGTGAGACTTCCCGCACATCTGAAGACGAACCGCCTGGGGCTGGCCGGCACCGGCATACTGAGCATATTCGTGCTCGGCGCAGTGTTCGCACAGATCCTGATGCCACATGATCCGTGGCAACACTTCCAACCATTCATGTCTCCGTCAGGTGCCCATCTGCTGGGAACCGACGATGTCGGGCGGGATATCTTCTCCGAACTCATTCTCGGCGCACGGATCTCGCTTGCAACTGGTATCCTCGCCGGCTTACTGGCGGTGAGTATCGGCGTTTCGGTCGGCCTGCTCGCCGGTTTCCGGAAAGGGCTCATCGACGAGGTGCTCATGGGACTCACCGATGTCGTGCTGGTCATTCCGGCCCTGCCGCTGATTATTCTCGTCTCCATCTACCTCGGGCCTAGTATCTGGCACACGATACTGGTGATAGGGCTGGTCTTCTGGCCGTCAACCGCGCGCGTCATTCGCTCTCAGGTGCTCACCATACGGCAGTCCGGCTACGTAGAGTCAGCCCGGGCGCTGGGTGCAGGCGATGGTTGGCTTATGCGCCGCCACGTCCTGCCGAACGTCCTGCCCCTTGTACTGGCCAAGTTCGTGCTCACAGTCGCGGCAGCAATGCTCATGGAAGCTTCGCTGAGCTTCCTGGGACTCGGCGACCCGATGGCCAAGAGCTGGGGCATGATGCTGCATTACGCGTTTTCGCGCGGAGGTTTCATCCGCGAGTTGTGGTGGTGGTACATTCCACCCGGATTGTTCATCGGCCTCTGCATCCTTGCACTCACACTCATAAGCTTAAGCATCGAAGAGCGCAGTGATCCACGATTGAGGAGGGCGCTGGACAGATGACTGCGGTGCTCAAGGTAACCGGCCTCCATGTGACCTTCGATACGGCTGCGGGTGTCGTCCATGCGAATAACGGAGTCTCGCTCGAGGCGCACGAGGGTGAGAGCCTCGGCATCATGGGCGAGAGCGGATGCGGCAAGACAGTGCTGTGCCTCTCCCTGCTCCATCTGCAGCATCCCGGACGCATCGTAAAGGGTTCGATTCTGCTGGATGGACGAGACATCACGCGACTGGGCGAAACGGAGATGGAACGATTGCGCGGCCGGGTGATCACTCTTGTGCCGCAGAACCAGGCGACTGCGCTCAATCCAGCATACACGGTGCGGCAGCAACTCGAGGAGGCGCTCAAGGTTCGCCGCCACGGCGGCGCGCTGCACCGTTTGGCCCGGAACAGACATGGCAGCGAGCAGGTATCGGATGTGCAGGAATTCAAGCGAGTCTTTGAGGATCTCGGTTTCGAGTCCGGGCCCGTTTTCGACCGTCTGCTGCGCAGCTATCCTCACCAGCTGTCCGGCGGTATGCGCCAGCGCGTGCTCATCGCTATGGCGCTGCTGATGCGGCCACGCCTGCTCATCGCGGACGAGCCGACTACCGCACTCGACCGTGCGATCAAGGCGCAGTCACTGGCCACCCTGCAGCGTGTGCGCGGTGCGCTCACATTGCTGGTCATCAGCCACGACGTTGAAGCGATATCGGCTACCTGCGACCGGGTAGCCGTCATGTACGGCGGTCGCGTCATCGAGTCAGGGCCATGCGATAAGGTGCTCTCCCATCCTCGACACCCGTACAGCCGCCTGCTGCTTGCAGCACAGCGACGCACGCGAGGTCAGCCCCTCGTCGCGGCCGCGGCGGAGACCCTGAACCTCATCGACTTCCCCGAAGGTTGCGCTTTCCATCCGGTCTGCCCGGAGGTCACGCCCATGTGCGCAACACTTGCACCTCCTGAAAGTAAGATCGATGGCACCATGGTCGCCTGCCACCTGTACCATGAGGAGGCGGGCTGATGCTGGAGGTACATGACCTGTACCAGCACTTCGTGGTTCGCCATAACCCGTTTGCGCGTTTCCATCACCCGGATCACGTCGTCAAGGCCGTAGACGGCGTCTCCTTCACCGTAACCCCGGGCGAGGTCTTCGGTATCATCGGAGAAAGCGGTTCGGGAAAGTCGACGCTTGCGAAGGCCATGCTCCGTCTGTCGCTGCCGACCTCAGGCAATATCTACTACCGTGGAAGGGACGTCCTCTCCATGGATACGTCTGAGATCAAGCAGTACCGTCGCGAGGTGCAGCCGATATTTCAGGACGCGGACTCCACGCTCGATCCGCGTCAGCACGTAGGCGCTATCCTTGAGGAGCCTTTGCTTATACACAGGATCGGCGACCGTGCAGAACGGTGGCGACGCATCAACGCTATGCTGGGACAGGTGAATCTCTCTGCTTCGTTCATGCAACGCCATCCATCGGAACTGTCCGGCGGGCAGCGCCAGCGGGTGGCAATGGCACGTTCGCTGCTCCTGAACCCGCGTGTACTGATTGCAGATGAACCTACGTCCGGACTGGACCCACTGGTTTCGACTCAGGTGCTCGCCCTTCTGCTGCGGCTCAAGCAGGAGCACGGACTGTCGCTGATACTGATTTCTCACGACCTCGCGACTGTGGCGTACGCGAGCGACCGTATAGCAGTGATGTACCGCGGCCGGATCATGGAGCTCGCCGGCGGCGACGATTTCTCAGAGCGGGCTGCTCATCCATATACCCGCTTCCTTCTGGGTGTCGAGAGGCGGCTGCCTGACTTTCCGATGCTGGAAGGAGTACACGAGCACATTCACCAGACTCAAGAGCAGTGTTCCTATATCCATTCCTGTCCGCATCATCAGCGCCGCTGCCATCACGCATCCGCTTCGCTCCAAGAGATCTCCCCCGGACACTTCGTATCCTGCCATGCCGTCTCATAGACACCTGCACCTGCCGGGTTCCCGGTAGTGCAGGTGATCCGGAACGAAACCAGCCGTCAACACATCTCCAACCTACAATCCCGTCATTCATAAGCTGCGGCGGATGAGGCGGGCCGCACGCTCTTGACAAACCCCCTTCCATCATGAAAGATATATCGGATACCGAGGTACTTCTGACGATTCACCTTACTCAGGCCTCAAGGAGCTGAGATGAAGCGAAAAGTAGCGGTCATCGCCGATGGAACTACAGCAGTGCCGCAGGAGCTGGTGGATCAGTATGACATCGGCCTCCTGCCCTTTCACGTGATCGTTGACGGCCGGGATTACCTGGAGTCGGAGGTCGACATGGACTGGCTGCTTAACCGGCTTCGTCAACGAGGCGACCTGCCAACAACATCAGCTCCATCCATAGGTGAGGCGCTGCGGGCATACGAATGGGCCGCGGAGCGTGCCGACTCTGCTATTTCAATCCACCTGACCTCGGTGTTCAGCAAGAGTTATGAAGCGTCGCTTGAGGCCCGTGCAATAGCACTGAAGAAGTATCCTCATATGCAGATAGAAGTGATGGATTCGCGAACGGCGGAGGCGGGAGAGCTCGCCATCGCAGCGGCTGCAGCCAGACTCGCGATGCAAGGCGCGGATTTCCACGACGTTGTGCAGAAAGCCTACGAGGTACGCGATTCTCTATGCCTGCTGTACTGCTTTGAGACACTCTTCTACCGTAATAAGGGGGGCAGAGTATTCAAGGCGAAACCATGGGCCGAGGCTGAGAGCCGTGGCGCCAGCGGTCTCAAGGCGCTGGTGGAGGTGGATTACGCCACGGGCGGCACGATGCAACCCGTCTGCCGGGCAAAGACCAAGACACAGCTCCTGAAGAAGATGGTCCGAATTGCCTCCGACCAGACCAACGGCGGCACGCTATCCGGTGCGATCGTGCATGTGAATGCTTCGGAAGATGCGTACTGTCTGCAGAAACTGCTGAGGGACGAGGTGGCTTGTGAAAGCATTTGCGTCTCTCATGCCAGCGCGGCAAGTTCCATCCACGGCGGCGACGGTTTCGTCGCGTTCGGGTTTCACAACGGCGCTGGACGGAATCAGACCGCAGTATGACCGATCACTACCCGAAGCACCACGCTGCACCGCACGTGCTGCGCGGTAATACCACAATGTTGTACACTGCGCCGCACAGGATAGCGTGTGCAACGCGCCCGCAAAACCGGACGATTGAAATCTGGCTGAGGAGGGGTCAACATGCAAACACAGTTCAGGCTTGCAGTGGGGCTTCTGGCAATCATCCTCGTGGGAGCGATCGGCGTCTACGCCGGCTGGTGGAGCCTCCATTGGCGGGTCGGACCGTACTTCACACATCACTGGTTTTCCATAATCGGAGCGGCATATGTCCTCGCTTTCATCCCTGTGTACGCCTACATGAAGCGCCGCACCTCAGTTAATCGAGGCACGCTACTGAAGGTCCATGTGTTCGCCAACCTGCTGGCAGTCGGGTTGGTATCGATTCACTTCGCTCACCAGATGGCCCGTCCTGCGGAGTTCGCACCCGCCCTGGGAACGGGCCTCGCCGCCTTCATTCTGATCGCGCTAATCGTGGCAGCGGGCTTCATGCTTCGATTCGGACTGGCATCCGCACAGCGCGAATCGTGGCGCCTGATCCACGTGGGACTGGGCCTGTCCCTGTACGTTGTGGTCATAATCCACGCATTAATAAATTTCGGTCTCCTGTGATTTGGGGGCCCGTTCGTCCGGATGAGCACCTGCAGGATGAGCACCTGCAGAAGGTTCGCGGGTGCCGGGCACAGTGGGTACGTCATGGGTGTTGCCTGGCTCACGAGAGAAGGCACCGACAGTCGGTTATCGCCGGCGACAATAGCAGCCGGAATGCCAGGTTACCACAGATTGATTCCCATTACATCTCACACCGGCACGGCCTGCCGTCTGTATATGCATATGCCTGCCGGTACAGCGCAGTACCTTCTACGATACTCGCGCAGCTCCCGGATCCAGCACTGCTATCAACCGCACGACGAGGCCCGCCTGCCTGCCAGGGATTACTTCTCTACCCTCAAGAACTTCGCGTTGATAGCCACAATAATAGTGCTGCCCGCCATAACGGCCGCTCCCACCGCCGGATCCAGCAGTATCCCCACACCATAAGCCACCCCTGCCGCCAGCGGGATCGCGATGACGTTATATCCGGTCGCCCATACCAGATTCTGTACCATCTTCCGGTAGGTAGCCCGTGAGAGTTTGATGGTGGCAACCACGTCGAGCGGATTATTTCGGATCAGGACAACATCAGCACTGGCTACCGCAACATCTGTACCGGCACCAACCGCGATGCCCACATCGGCCTGTGCCAGCGCCGGGGCGTCATTGACGCCATCTCCAGTCATAGCCACTCTAAGCCCTCGTGACTGCACTTCCTTCACCTTCTCGGCCTTCTTCTCAGGCAGCACTTCCGCGAAGAACTCATCAAGACCGATCTCATCGGCCACAGATTGTGCCACCTGCCGGTTGTCGCCGGTTATCATCATGCAACTGATTCCCATCTCCTTAAGCTCCGATATGGCCTGCTTCGACTCCGGTCTGATGATATCAGCGAGAGCGACAGCTCCGGCGAGCACTTCATCTATCAGAAGGAAGATGACCGTCTTACCCTCTGATTCAAGCTGCTCGATCCGGTCATCATCGACAGCGATATCCTTCTCTTTCAGGTAACCCGGGCTGACCGCCATCACCTCTTTACCATTCACTACGGCCCGTGCTCCCTTACCGGGGATAGACTTGAATTCTTCGATAGGCAGGGTGTCGGACGCGGAGGAAACGATGCCTCGGGCAATAGGGTGCTCCGAGTGGGTCTCCACGGAAGCCGCATACTTCAGCAGGTCCTCTTCGCTCATCTCACTATTGAGAATCACCACATCGGTGACACCGAACTTACCCTCGGTAAGAGTTCCGGTCTTATCGAACAGCATGGCTTGTATATCTCTCGCTCGTTCGAAGCCATCACGGTTCTTGATCAGCAGACCACTCTTTGCCGATAGAGAGGTTGAAACTGAAACGACCAATGGAATCGCCAGGCCAAGGGCATGAGGGCAGGTGATGACCATCACCGTAACCATCCGCGCCAGTCCAAACACAAACTCTTCGCCTATCACGCCCACCCAGACAAAAAGCGTTAACGCTCCGACACCCAGTGCTATGAGAGTCAGCACCAGGGCAGCACGATCAGCCAGATTCTGCGTTCCAGACTTGCTTTCCTGCGCCGCTCGTACCAGATCGGTTACCTGGGCAAGATAAGAGTCGGCTCCAGTCTTTATTACCTCTACGGTTATCGAGCCTTCAGCATTGATCGAACCACCAATGACTTTGCCATCGGTCTGTTTCGGCACCGGCACGGATTCTCCCGTAAGCATGGATTCATCTATAGAGGTCTCACCTTCCTTGATTACGCCGTCCGCGGGTACCTTCTCGCCGGGTTTGACCAGTACCCTGTCACCAACTACCAGTTCCTCAAGAGGCACCTCCTGCACACTTCCGTCCTGCATCACCTTATGGGCTTCGGACGGCATGAGTCTGGCAAGTTCTTCAAGGGCAGATGAGGCTGCCATAATAGAACGCATCTCCAGCCAATGACCAAGGAGCATCACATCTATAAGAGTGGCCAGTTCCCAGAAGAACAGCGAACCGGCTAATCCAAACACTACGGCGCTGCTGTAGAGATAAGCGACGCTGATAGCCATGGCTATCAGCGTCATCATGCCCGGAGACTTCGATCGCAACTCTGAGTAGATACCTTGCAGGAACGGCCATCCCCCGTAGAAGTAGACTGCAGTGGATAGAGCAAAAAGGACATAGACATCGCCCGGGAACTGAATCACCTCTTCCAGTCCCAGGAATCCCTGTATCATGGGGGATAGAGCCAGGATCGGCACTGTCAGTCCCAGCGACACCCAGAACCGCCGACGGAAATCGGCTATCATCATTTCATGGTGTCCGCGCTCACTCATGCCGTTTGCATCATGCCGGCCGTGATGCGAGCGTCCCCTGGGAACCTCGGCATCCGACTTGTCAGCCGATGATTGCTGCTCGAGATTCATGTTATGGCCACGGTGTTCGTCATTCATTGTTTACCCCCTCCACACGATTAGATGGGCAACCACTCCTGCCGGGCTGTCAGTCGCTCTCCATGTAACCAACCACCTGACTCCAAAGCATCGATAAGTTGCGTTTTCGCGGTGAACCCGGTGTCGGGGATGTTATCAGAAAGGCATTCTCACGTGAATGCAGCGGTGGCAATCCGGTCACATCCTACTGATTTCGGAAGCCGTGCGGAGATAACGGCAGCAGGGGATAGGTGGCTTGGACCGCCCAGCCCTATAGGGGTCAGCAATCCGGCCTCGCCAGTACAATATTCAACCCTATCCTCCGGGCAAAAGGCATACGGGGTTATGCGCTCTCCATCCCCCGGCGCTTCCGTCCACCTGTAGGATGCATCGCGCTCCTTAAGGATTTTAATGATGGTGCGGCTGCTTCCCATCTGCGCAACCGGCTGCATGACCATTCCGGTATTGAGCCCGATCACACGTTCAGAGCTTCAGCAGATTCTGACAGAGAAGACGGGGCCGGAATACTGAAGGCAGCAACGAACGACATCCAGAATCAGCGTCACGGCCTAGCGCCCGCCAACACCCTGTGTTTCACGAACGACATCGCAGAGAGTCCAGATGTCGCTTCAGGACTTGCACAATGCCTTCCCAATCACGTTACGTGCCGCAGTGAACCTGTCCGGCCACATCAGGCAGTTTGCACAATTTCGACACCGAAAGATCCATCACGCCCGGCCAGGGCAGATCTCTCACAGAGTCCTTCACATAGACCACTCCGACGCCACAGTGCCACCGACCAAAGCAAAAGGGAACGCGCTATATCAGCGCGTTCCCTTCGTGATACGTCACTCACGGTTACCTTTCATGCCGTCACCGGCAGTCCGGTATATTGTGGCTCAGCCTGCTAAGGGTACTAGTAGCGTCGGCCACCGCCACCGCC
>SKVJ01000034.1 GCA_007129495.1 Dehalococcoidia bacterium
CGGGGTATTGACACTTGTGAACGCCCTCGGATACGATGGTCGCAGGGGAGAGTCGAGCGTACCAAGGTACGGGAGCGATCTTCTGCCGGGTCGTTGTGGTTGTGTGGCAGCAATCGTGGAGCGGAGGCCGGAGTATAAGTTTTCGTGCTGAGGTCTTCTTTCCATAAGTTCTGGCATTTCAAGGTAAAGAATGAGAAGTATTCCAGGAGGTGAATGCATATTCAGCATATCTGTAACAGGCCGCCATAATTTCCCTCACATGGTGTTCCATTTGTAGTACAGGAGGAAATAGTTAATGAGCAGAAAAGCAGTGTTGTTGATTATGATGGTGGGTGCATTGGTGGGCGGCCTGGTGATGGGTTGTGCCCCTGATCCCTCACCTACCCCTACTCCCACCCCGACTCCGACTCCCACCCCCACGCCGACTCCAGCGGATCCAACGGACGAAGTGTACGAGTTCACTTTCCAGACTTCGTTCGATGCTGCGAATCCGGCACATATCTTTGGTGCTCAGATCGTCGAGAACATCAACCAGATGAGCGGCGGGAGGCTGCAGTTCACCGCCTACACCGGCGGCTCCATCGTGCCGGCGACAAGAGAAATGGATCCGATCGATCAGGGCGTGATCGATGGGACTTACACCTGTACGATGTACAACCTCGATAAGTGGGCCGAGGCTGGCTTGTTCAGCTCGTCACCCATTCAGGCCACTCCAGAGTCCACTCGTGCGTGGTTCTACGAGTATGGTATCGACTTCCTCAACAGGATGGTCGAGGGATACGATGTGATCGCGATCGGCAACGTGTGTCCGCAGCCGGCCGAGATCTGGATGCACTCCAATGTCCGCGTCAACTCTGTGGCGGATATGCAGGGCCTCAGGATGCGCGCAGCCGGACACGGCGGCGAGATCCTCGAGCTGATGGGACTGGCTGTTGTGTTCATGCCTGGCGGTGAGGTCTACGAGGCAATGCAGCGTGGCGTCCTCGATGCCTTCGAGTACTCCTCTCCTGCAGTGGACTGGCCCATGGGCTTCCACGAGGTCGCTGACTATCATTACTTCTCGGCCTCCAGGTCCCCTAATGATCCACTTGCCTTCTATCTGAATAGGAGCAAGTATGAGGCTCTGCCTCACGACCTGAAATTCATCATCGAGCAGGCCGTGATCGCGGGTACCTGTCGTCATCACAACTGGCTGGAGTACGAGAGCATGTACGGCGTTCAGCAGTTCATCGATGTTGGTGGCGAGGTAATCAAGCTCCCGGCGGACATCGACCGCGCAGTTCTCGAGGCGGCAAATGAATACTACGAGACTGCTGCCGACGGCGAGCGGCCTTTGTACAGAGAGATTCTGGAATCTCTGCAGGAGTTCAACAGCGCGTGGGGTGAGTACGGCGAGTTAACGGCGTTCGAGTCACTATGATCACCATCATGGATCATTGATCAGACGCTTGTGAGACCTCTGAGCGGTTGCCCCGGCTGAAAAGCCGGGGCAACCGCGTAGTAAGGAGTACTTATGAATAGAGTCTTGGGGGCCGTCGAGCGCATTGTCCAGACCATCGGATCCTATGGACGCTGGCTGGTGGTGATACTTATCCTGGTACAACTGTTCGAGATCTCCATGCGGTACATCTTTCGTTCGCCGACGAACTGGGCCTACGAGACGTCCATGATGCTTGGCGGCACCATGTATGCGCTGGGTTGGTCCTATGCGCTTCTGCACAGGTCCCACGTACGTGTGGATATCTTCTTCAGTCGTCTGTCACGAAGGGGACAGGCGATTGCCGACGCCGTGCTCAGTATTGGGCTGTTCTTCCCGCTCGTATCGGTGCTGTCGTATAGGGCGATCTTTTGGGCCCATCGAGCCTATATGCGGGGCGAAGTGCTCATGGACAGTACGTGGTTTCCTCCCGCTTGGCCCTATAAATCCATTCTTGCGATCGGCTTCTGTCTGCTTCTCATAATGGGATTGGTGAAGCTTATTCGCGACATTCAGGTCGCGGGAAGGGGTACCGAGGCATGAGTCCGGAGATGCTGACCCTGTTTATGATTCTGGGCATACTCGTTGGTGTGCTCACCGGTTTTCCTCTCGCCTTCGTCGTCGGAAGCGTGGGGCTTATCTTCGGCTACCTTGTTGTTGGAGGTGCCGCATTCGAAATCCTCTACCAGCGAGTGTACTCGCTCTCGATGAACTATCCGCTGCTGGCAGTGCCGCTGTTCACATTCATGGGAGTGGTGTTGCAGCGGTCGGGCATTGCAGAGGGTCTTTTCGACGCGCTGTACCTGTGGCTTGGTGGTTTCAGGGGAGGCCTTGCGGTCAGTACAGTCCTGTTCGGTACGATACTTGCGGCATGTCTTGGTGTGATCACTGCCTCTGTGACAATGCTCACACTTATTGCGCTTACCCCCATGGTTGAGAGAGGGTACAACAAGTCACTGGCTGCGGGTGCGGTATGCGCGGGAGGCACGCTTGGCATCCTGATTCCGCCCAGTGTGATGCTGGTTATCTACGGCCCTATGGCGATGCTGTCCGTTGGAAGGCTGTTCATGGCAGCAATAGTCCCCGGGATCCTTCTAGCGACCCTTTACTGTGCCTATATAGCTGCTCGTTGTCTTCTTCAGCCGACCATTGGACCTGCGGTTCCGGTGAGCGAACGCCAGGTGCCGTTTACTTATAAGACGAAGCTGCTGCTGAAATCGGTCGTTCCTCCCTTGCTGCTGATCGTCGCTGTTCTGGGCACGATCTTCTTTGGCATCGCGCCACCCACCGAGGCTGCGTCGGTCGGCGCCTTCGCTGCAGTAGCCCTGTCCGTTGTGTATCGCAAGTTCAGTTGGGCGATGCTGAAGCACGCGTCGTTGGAGACCTTTCGAGTAGCTGCCTTCGTGCTCCTGATCGGGTGTCTCTCATTTGCCTTCGTCGGTATCTTCATCCGTCTTGGAGGCGGGCAGGTGGTTTCCAACACTATCCTGGCCGCTCCCGGAGGCAGGTGGGGAGCATTCTTCGTGGTCATGTTCCTTGTCTTCCTGCTCGGTATGTTTATCGATTGGATAGGCATTGTATTCATCATGGTACCGATTATCGCGCCGATCGGGCCGATGCTGGGTTTCGATGCGCTCTGGTTCGGGATGATGATCATTGTGAACCTGCAGATGTCCTTTCTCACCCCACCCTTTGCGGTATCCATCTTCGTATGCCGGGGAACGGCGGCGCCGCACCTCGGGGTGACCGTTTCGGACATCATCCGGGGCGTCATTCCGTTCGTGGGTGTAATCATTGTGGTTCTCGTGCTCTGTGCCGTGTTTCCAGAGCTCCTGCTCTGGTTGCCTGAGCAAATGGTGCGCTGAGGACGTGTCTACCACTGACGAGCGTTTGTTGTATCTGGGCGCTGCGGACCGTGAGTTCGCAGCGCCCCTAGCTTGTCCTCGACTCTCAGGTTGAACCCCCTGTTTCGGCGGTGCTACACTACGACTGCGTACATCGCATCCACATGATGATGACTGATCTGCTCACGTCAGCAACCTCACACCTGTTTCCTCTCCCGTAACGGATGCTTCGTACGAACCAATGCACATATGCAGGAGGATAGAAGTCACATGAGAACTCCAGAACAGTACCGGGCTGATCTGAACAAGATGAGGCCCAACGTGTACGTCGGTGGGGAGAAGGTCGGGCGAGATGACCCGCGTATCCTGCCCGGCGTTAACGTTATGGCAGTTACGTTCGAGATCGCCCAGGACCCACAGTGGAAGGGGGTCGCGACAGCTCGATCGGTCTACAGCGGCAAGGAGATCAATCGTTGGTCACACACGCCGCAGCATCCTTTCGATCTCATGCAGAAGCAGAAAATGATCAGGTTAGGTGCACAGCGCGTCGGTGGATGCATACAGCGATGTATGGGGCACGATGCCATTACTGCGCTGTCTATTGGGACTAAAGATATCGATGACAAGCATGGTACCGAGTATCATCGACGGTTTTGTGACTGGCTGACCTGGTATCAGGAGAACGACCTGTGTGCTGCCTGTGCCCAAACCGATATGAAGGGGGACCGCATCAAGCGTCCCAGCGAGCAGGTCGAACCTGGCCAGTACGTGAAGATTGACGAGGTAACGGATGAGGGGATCTACGTCAGCGGCTGCAAGGTCTGTATCACCATGGTCGCGTATGCAGACGAGATACTCGTTCTACCTACCCGGGCGATGACGGAGTCGGATGCCGACTGGGCGGTTGCCTTCGCGATCCCGGCTGATGATCCAAGCGTGAAACTGGTAACCCGGCCTGTGTGGCTGCATGAGCGCAAGGAGTTAGATGCACCGTTCTGTAACTACGGGGTGTCCGATTCGATGGTCATTTTCGACCGCACTTTCATCCCCAAGGAACGTGTCTTCATGTGTCGGGAATATGAATTCGGGCGCCGGATCGCGATGCTGTTTGCCGACTCACATCGACACAGCTACTGCGGCTGCAAACCGGCAGTCTCCGATGTCCTGCTGGGCGCCACCCTGCTCGCCGCTGAGGCGAACAACATCTCGAAGGTAAGCCATGTTCGTGAAAGGATGTCCGATTTCGCCCTTACGTCGGAATTGGCCTTCGCAGCCGGTGTCGCCGCAGCAATGTACGGTGAGAAGACACCCTGCGGCACTTTCTTCCCTAACACCATCTTCGCTAATGTCGGCCGCAGGCTGATGGGCGAGAACATCTACCATGAGTACAACATGCTGACGGAGATCGCAGGGGGACTCGCTGTCACCATGCCTTTCGAGGAAGACTTCACTAACCCCGATACCAAACCGTACATGGACAAGTACATAGTCAGGAATCCAAAACTCTCCGCCGAAGAGTCGCACCGCATCTGGCGGTTCGTCGAGAACGTGTCTGCTTCCGCGATGACGTCGTGGTATCAGATCGCCGGTGTTCACGGCGGAGGTTCACCCATCATGGAGACTATTGCACTGAACATAGACTACGATTACGATTCGAGACGCAGAGTGGCGCGTTACCTTGCCGGGATTGACAGAGAACTCGACCAGTCCGATGAGTTGCAGCGGCAGCCGACCTTTGGGTGCAACCTGATGCAGCCTGAGGACTTCGCAGAGATCTAGCCGCCGAAGTCGGCCACGCATAACGTATTCAAGGAGAGCAGCATGACGGAAGAAGAGAAGTTCGAATCGCTCGCCAGGAAATTCAGACTCGATGGCAAAGTGGCGATCGTCACAGGTGGCAGTCGTGGTATCGGACGAGCGATCGCGCTTGGGCTTGCTGAGGCCGGCGCAGACATCGTGCTGACCAGTCGAAAACTGCCCGACCTCGAAGCTGTCGCTGGAGAAGTGACTTCGCTTGGCCGCAAGGCGCTGCCTGTTGCCGCCAACATCCGGCACCTTGAGGAGCACGACACTGTGGTGAAGGCGGCCTTGGACGAGTTCGGCAAGATCGATGTCCTCGTTAACAATGCCGGCACCAACGTGGTGTACTCGTCACTGTTCGATATGGATGAGAAGGCGTGGGATGTCACCATGGCGCTCAATCTTAAGTCCGTGTTCTTCCTCAGTCAGAAGGTAGCGGCTCACATGAGAGACCGGGGGCAGGGGGGGAGCATCGTTAATATCTCCTCGGACTCCGGCTACCGTCCGTACCCTGGTATGAGCGCGTACTCCATAAGCAAGTGTGCGGTGCGGCATCTTACCGCTGTGTTCGCACAGGAACTCGGACAGTACAGCATCCGCTGCAATTGCATCGCACCATCCGTAACCCGCACAAGACTATCGCAGGCCCTGTGGGACGATGCCGACAATCTGCGACGCAAGGAGATGAACACTTCGCTCGGCCGGATCGCCGAGCCGATTGAGATGGCGGGAGCGGCCCTGTATCTCGCGTCCGATGCGTCGAGCTACATGACCGGACAGACGATGCTCATCGATGGCGGTGAGTACTCTATGATTCAGGATGCGCTCAAGACCATCCCTCGCCAGCAGGCATAACTACCCACGGTCACAACCGATAGTGAGAGAGCGGCCCCCTCGCACGAGGGGGCCGCTTTTCTCTGTCTGTGGCGATGTGGAGATGCTGTCTAGAACGTGAACAGCCTGGCCGGATTCTCCACCATGATCGTTTGAATCTCATCCTCAGACATGCCCTTCGCCCGCATCACGGGGAGGGTGTTATCCATGATGTGTGCGTAGCCCCACCCGCCGTACTTCCTGCGCTGCGTCTTGTTCCAGATATCCTGCGAGATGACTATCTGCTTCGCGTATCCCGCGCTCATGAGGTCCATAATCTCGTTGATACGCATGTGATCATTTGGAAGATCTATTTTGCGATGCTCCATCGGATAGTATCCTTCGCGTCCAAACAGATCGTATTCCAGGTACAATCCCAACTTCGCGAGCGCAATCCGGTTGTCTCTCTCGCGGACCGCCCGGTCGATGTGGTCGATCGTCGTCTTTGTGAGATCGGCTCCGGCATCCTCAACGATCTTCACCGCCTGCATGGCGGAATCTTCATGCTGGCCGGGGTGAATGTTGAGAGCGGCACCGGTGATCTTCTGCGCACGCGCGGATGCGCGCAACGACTTGCGTTCGTTGTCGCTCAACGGCCATGTACAACCTATCTCTCCGATGAGTCCGGCACATATCCCCGTTGCTCCGACCCCTTCCTCGATGTCGCGGACGATCTCCTCAGTGATCTGGTCCTCGGATCTGTCATCCATGTCGGCTGGTAGCGCAGAATCTATGTAGTATCCTGATCCCATGATGATGTTAAGCCCTGTCCTGCGTGAGATGCGCGCCAGAGCCCTGGGAGATCGGGCAAGCCCGATGTTGCTCATTTCGACCACGGAATGGCCGCCGGCGTTTTTGAAGTGCAGGACCTCCTCGACGGCCTCGTCCTCGTCCATGGATATCAGGTCATCCAGGTTGGAGAAACGGTGATAGGTCAGCCACCAGAGGATATCGAGGGAAACAGGCTTGTAGGCCATCGACCTGTCGAATGCGTCGTCGGGCTCCACGAACCAGCCCGAGCCATCACTCATCAAATGTTCGTGTGCCAGCGTGATGCCGAGTTCCGATGGATCGATCGCTCTGAGGACCGTCTGTATCTTGCCCTTGCGTGCCTCATACTTCATTCGGCTGCCTCCTCTCTTCTCACATGGTTCCGTGCGGCCTATCGGCGCAGGCCCAGTTTCAGATCGTTCACGTTAGTTCCTGTGTGGCCTGTGACGAGCGCATCATTGAGTGTGCGGAGCAGCGGACTTACGTCGTGGCGATCCAGCACGAGATGGACGTCCGCTCCCGAGGCACGTGCGCGCTCCATCGTAGAGCGGTCTGTGATCGCTCCCGCAAGCGTGGTTGGTCCGTCGGTGCCGTCGGTATCCAGCGACAGGACTACCTGGTCGTCGGTCGACAGGGCACGAGCGGCGCTGAGGGCGAACTCCTGGTTTGGTCCCCCTTCCCCACCCTCGGATGTGAGCGTCACCGTCGTCTCTCCTCCGGCGATGAGCGCCATGGGTTCAGCGCCTTCGTGTGAAGCAAGGAGCTTTCCGAAGGCGAGCCCCTCTACCATACTGTCACCTTCCATCTCGAGCGTCAGGATGTGAGCAGCAAATCCCAGATCTCGTGCTTTTTCAGCGGCTGCCTCGCAGACCGCTGCGCTCTTGACCAGCAGAAACGTGTGTACTGGATGGTCGCCGAAGTCTTTGGGATTCTCATGTTCCGGAGTGGCATTACGCAGGTAGTGTAATGCGGAGACCGGAATTCTTTTCCACAGGCCGTAGCGATCCAGTACCTGCCGTGCATCGTCGAATGTCGACGTGTCCGGAACGGTCGGACAGGTGATGTAGTCGTACGGGTCACCGGTCACGTCGGACACCGTCAGATTGATGGTCTCGGCTGGAAATATGGCGAGCGCCAGGCGGCCTCCCTTGATGCAGGAGAGGTGCTTGCGCACTGCGTTTATCTCACGTATGCTCGCGCCGCTCTCGAGGAGCAGCTTGTGCACCAGCCGCTTGTCCTCGATACTCATCTCATCCACCGGATATGGCGCCAGCGCTGAGCTGCCTCCCGTAATCGCGCAGAACACGATATCGCCTTCCGTGGCCTCTTTGGCGAGGCGAACCATCTCTTGTGATGCCTCGAAGCCGCGTTGGTCCGGCAATGGATGGCTCGCCTCCCTCATGCGGATGATGCTGGTGAGTGACTCCTGCCCTTCTTTCACCGTAACCATGCTGTCGTAAATACGGACGCCCAGCACATCCTCCAGCGCTCGAGCGATAGGCAGACTGGCCTTCCCGGCACCCAGCACGTAGATTCGGCCGCGCTGCGACAGGTCGTAGGTCAGATGCCCTACGGTCAGGATGTTGCTCTCAAGGCTGACGATCTCCCTGGTCGCCTTGTAAGGGTCCACCCTGCTCAGAGCATACTCGGCGATATCTAGGGCCGCCTGCCGCAGGTAATGGTTGCCGTGCGAGAGCAGTTCGTCTCTGTTCCTGATGTACATGGCTTCATACTGTGCATAGAGGGTTACACAGGTCGACGGAAGCTGCGACCTGCGTACGTTGCTGCGCTGCCCAGTTCCTCCTCGATCTGCAACAGGCGATTGTACTTCGCCGTGCGCTCGCTGCGCACTGGTGCACCTGTCTTGATCTGACCTCCGTCGAGTGCGACCACGAGGTCGGCGATCATCGGGTCCTCGGTCTCGCCCGAACGCTCGGATACACAGACGCCGTAACCGTTGCGGAATGCCATGGCCGCGGTCTCCATCGCCTCGGTGAGTGTCCCGATCTGGTTGACTTTCCACAGCACCGCGTTGGCCGAGTTCATTTCAAGGCCCTTTGCCAGTCTTTCCTTATTGGTGACGAACAGGTCGTCGCCTACTATCTGCACGCCGTCGAGCGCCTTCACTATCTCGGCAAATCCCTCGTAGTCGTCTTCTTCAAGCGGGTCCTCGATCGATGCGATGGGGTACTCGGCACAGAGATCCTGGAAGAACCTGATGACCTCGTCCCTCGTAAGCTCCTTGCCCTCGAATGTGTACTTGCGCGTCTTCGGATCGTACAGGTGGGTCGCCGCACAATCGAAAGCATAGACGATGTGCTCGGCGTATCCTGACCTGCTCACAGCCTCGCACAGGAGGTCGAGTGCCTCGCGCACGTCAACGATTGGCGGGACCACGCCGCCTTCATCGCCAACGTTGATAGCGAGTTTCCCGTACCTCTCAGCAGTCATTGGCCGCAATATCGAATTTATCTCCGCAGTCATTCGCAGCGCCTCGGAGAAGTTCGTGGCACCCACGGGCATCATGATGAACTCCTGGAAACAGAGGTCGTTTGATGAGAGTTTGCCACCGTTAATCAGATTCATCATCGGCACAGGAAGTATATGCGAGGCTGAGTCGAGGTAACGGTATAGAGGCAGGTTGAGAGTGTTGGCTGCCGCCCTTGCGACTGCAAGTGAGACTCCGAGGCTAGCATTTGCGCCGAGACGGCTCTTGTTGGAGGTGTCGTCGAGCGCAATGATATCGCGATCGATCGCTCTTTGCTCGGTAACATCTCGTCCCAGCAATGCATCTGCGATGATTGTATTTACGTTCGCCACAGCTTTGCGCACACCGAAGCCGGCGTACCTTGGACCGCCGTCACGGAGCTCGTAGGCCTCATGGCTGCCCGTCGAGCGGCCGCTGGGTACATCGGCACGGCCCCTCAGTACATTGTCAACCCACACATCTGCCTGAACAGTAGGTGTGCCGCGGCAGTCGATGATTTCCCTCGCGTTGATTCCCGTTATCTTGTGGTTGAGCGTCATGTAACATCCTCCTTCGGTGGTGACAACCCACTGGACTCCAGTATTCGACTGTCTCCAGTATCAGTACGTCTCGCCTCATCCCTCACGTTGCTACAAAAGGGGGCCCGTGTGATACATGAGGAGCGGTTCACGGTACCGTGCGTACATCTCCTGTCGCACTGGCTTGCCTGACAAAACAGCAATAATCTCTTCCAGGAGTCGCTGCCCGACTTCGGCAACACTTTCCTTTCCTTCGATTATGGTTCCGGTATACAGGTCAAAGTATTCATCCTCGGCTGAATCCTGGGGGCTGCTATACAGCTTGACGACGGGAAGTGTCGGTATCCCGCCAACTGCAGAGGTGTAGTTGTGCAACCTCGTGCACAGGCCCGCACCGTAGTTCAGGCTCATTACCTGGGCGCCGCCCGCCGCGAATCCGAGGAAAATCTGTGGCGTATTGGCAGCTCCGTCCATGAAGTACATTCCTTTGCCAGATGGTGGCTCGCCCCACTCAAGCACGCCGCTGATGGGACTCTTGCCGCTCTTGGCAATGGCTCCGAGTGATTTCTCCTCAAGCGTCGACATCCCTCCCAGGATGTTTCCGGGGTTCGGCTGCGATCCTCGGATGTCGACACCAGTCGCCATTATCCGTTCTTCCATGCGCCGTGCGATGTCGTGAATCCTGGTGCAGACTTCGTCATTCACCGCTCTGCGTGCGAGCAGGTGCTCGGCGCCTATTATTTCCGGTGTCTCGGAGAAGATGAAGGTGCCGCCGGCAGCAATCACGGTATCGGCTACCCAGCCGACGGCCGGGTTACATGCCATAATCGATGCAGGCGTTGATCCGGTACACTTCGAAGCGAACACCATCTCGCTGATATCGTACGATTCTCTCTGAAGCTGCGCACTGTCTGCCCGCATCTGCCGTGCGGTGCGCAGTCCTTTGGCCAGAGCTTTTTCGTAGTTACCCTCCTGCTCTATGGTTATGAGTGCGACCGGCTTGCCGGACAGCGCGATCTCTTCGGCTATCGGCGCTGCCGGAGGTCCGTCGCAGCCGATGCCCACTACAATAGCTGCGGCCACGTTGGGATTGCGCCCCAGGCCCGCCAGTACGCGGTGCACCATCTGCTTATCCGGCTCTATGTTCACACATGCCCCGTTGTGAGTGAGCGCGACCACGTCGCCTCCGACCTCGGAGGCGATGCGGTCGGCAAGCTCGTTGCCGCATTGCACGGCGGGAATGACCGCAACATAGTTCCGCGCTCCCGGAGCTCCAGTGGGTCGCGGGTATCCCATGAACTTCATCGTATTCTCTCCTTGTCTTCGCTGCTAGAGGAGCGGCCCGGTATTGTACATCAGCAGCATCTCGCTATAGCGCGAGTGCATCTCCTGTTTGCACGGCTTGCCCGAAGCGACTGCAACCAGTTCTTCGAGGATGCGTTGGCCAACGTCGGCGACTGTTTCCGACCCCTCGATGATGGTGCCCGTATAAATGTCAAAATAGTCCATCTGGGGTTTGTCCTGCGGGCTGCTGAAGACCTTGAGAACAGGCGAGATGGGGATGCCGCCGGTTGCGACTGTGTACGCGCGCAGCTTCGTAGGCAAGCCTGCTCCGTAGTTGAGGCTCTGTACCTGAGCACCGCCGGCAGCAAAGCCTACAAAGATCTGCGGTGTGTTGGCCGATCCGTCCATGAAGAACATCCCTTTGCAGGGTGGCCGCTCGCCCCACTCGAGCACGCCCCTAATTTTACTCTTGCCGCTCTTGGCGATGGCACCAAGCGATTTCTCCTCGAGTGTAGTCATGCCGCCAAGTATGTTCGCAGGAACAGGCTGGGAGCCGCGAATGTCTACGCCGGTTGCCCGAATCCTATCTTCCATTCGGGTAGCAACTTCGACGATTCGACGGGAAACCTCGTCGGTCTCACCTCTGCGCGCGAGCAGGTGCTCGGCGCCTATTATCTCTGCTGTCTCAGAGAAGAGGAATGTGCCACCCTGTTCTACCAGCGTATCTGCTGCCCAGCCTATGGCGGGATTGCATGCCATTATCGAAGCGGGTGTGGACCCTGTGCACTTCGATGCAAAGGTCAGATAGCTGATATCGAAGCCCTCACGTTGGAGCAGCGATGCATCGGCCAGCATCAGACTTGCGGCCCGGATGCCTTTCTCGAGAGCGTTGTCATAGCTTCCTTCTCGCTCAATGGTGACAAGTTCGACCGGCTTGTTCGATGCAGCTATGCCGTCCGCCACAGAGTCGGCGGGTATTCCATCGCATCCGACCCCCACTACCACGACTCCTGCCACGTTGGGGTTACAGCCGAGTCCCACGAGGGTTCGTTCAATCATGTCTTTGTCGGGCTTGACATTCACGCAGGCGCCATTGTGGGGTAGTGCAACTACGTTGCCGCCAACCTCCATCGCAATCCGGTCGGCGAGTTCATTCCCGCACTGTACCGCAGGGATTACCGCGATATAGTTGCGTGCTCCGGCCGTGCCGTCTGCGCGTGGATATCCCATGAACTCCATATACTTACTCCTTCCGTCCTTCCGCGTTACCGATCGGCGTGTGGTGATTCTTGTTACTGCATATACCAGCCATTGGCGGTCCAGCCAGCATCGACGGTCAGATTCGCCCCGGTGATGTTCTTCGCGTCTTCGGAGGCAAGGAACATCGTGGATTGGGCGATATCCTCGCTTGTGCTCATCCGTCCAAGTGGTGTTCGCCGCAGCACCGCTTCCTCGTTCACTTTTCCCTGCTCGACGAAGTTCCTGACGAGGTCGGTAAGAACGTAGCCAGGTGACACTGCGTTCACGTTGATGTTGTATTTGCCCAGTTCGGCAGCCAGGACCATTGTCAAGTTGATAGTTGCGGCCTTCGAGGGCGCATATGCCGTGCGCATGACAGGCCCGGTGAGTCCAGCCGCCGATGCGATGTTCACAATTTTGCCTGCTCTGTGTTCAATCATCCACCGCGCTGCAGCCTTTGAGCAGAGGTAGGTGCCGCGGAGGTTGATATCGATAACACGATCCCAGTCGGATACCTGCTGCTCGATTAACGGGACGATAGGTTGGCTGATGCCCGCGTTATTCACGAGTATGTCGATCCCTCCGAACTCGGCTACGACCCGGTTGACCATCTCGTTCACCTGGTCCTCGTCGGCTACATTCGCCTCGATGGAAATTGCGTGTGCGCCGATCTGTCGCGCCTGTTCGGCGGTATCCTCCGCCGTCGCCATATGCGCAGCGTTCACTGCCACGGTTGCGCCTTCGCGTGCGAAGCCTAGGGCAATGGACTGGCCTATTCCCCTGCCGCCACCGGTCACCAGCACGTTCTTGCCTGCGAACCTCATATTCCCTCCTTCTTCCTGCTAGGTGCGCCCCTGCCGGACGTCCTTGATGAAGTCACCTATCGCCTCTTCGCGCGTGAAAGAGGTCTGCCAATTCCAGTCCTGCACTGCGAGGGTATCGTCCATTCTGTGCTGGATGACACCGTAACGTGTATCCATCACATGCTGGTACTCGGGATCGAATTCCCACGTTATTTGTGCATCTGGCACGTGCGCAAGGACCCCATCCACGAGTTCACGGGTTGATGCTGAGAATCCGTCGAGGTTATACATCCTCGTGGTCAATTGGCCTTCTTCAGCATCTGCCAGCTTCATCAGACTGAGAGCTGCATCTTTGACATAGATGAATCGCAGTCGCAGGTCCTCGTCGACTTTGATGACATAAGGATTGCCCTTAGCGCATTCTTCGATGACGAGTGAAGTGTAGGCGCTCCAGCCCGATCCGGGCACGCGGCCAGGTCCCAGTATCGACAGAAACCTGACGCCGCGGAAGTTGGTGCCGTAGCGGCGGTAGTAGTATTCACCAAGTCGCTCGCTGCAGACCTTCGTCACGCCGTAAAGCATCTCCGGGAACTGTGGGTGATCGTTTGGTACCGGCTCCGGCAACTGGCTGGCAAAGGTGGCGGTGGTACTGGAGTAAACGACCGTTCCCACGCCAAAGAGCCGAGCGGCTTCGAGCACACGCATGGTGCCGTTCACATTGATCTCCCACGATGCGGCGTGATTGCGCTCACTATTTGGCGGCATCAGGGCGGCGATGTGATAGATAGTGTCCGGGCGATTGCTCGCAACCGCGTGCATGATCTCAGCCCAGTTAGTAAGATCGGCGTGGATGAGTGTCACTCGGTCCCGTATGTCAGCTGGCAGCTTGGTTGCGGGAGCGACATCCAGGATGTCCACGCGCTCACCGCGCGCCAGCAGCATGCGGGCCAGCTGACGTCCTACCATGCCGACTCCGCCGGTAATCATACTGCTGCTCATCTTGCTACTCCTTGTTCCACCCGCGGGGCACCTCCGACAGTGCATGGTGCTGCTACACGCTGCTATTGCGAAGCCCCAGTTGCTCTTCAGCGGTGATTGTATCTTACGCAACAGCCGGCATGTGTGCCGTAGTGTCGATGCTCACCCGCCCAATCTCAGTGTCAAATCACTCGAACTGAATAGCTGTGTTCAATAATGGTATCGGCCGGTTACGCATTGAGGCCGAGCATATTCTTTGTCTGCGGATATCCTTTTGGAGGACTCACCAGCTACGACTTCTCGTCGACGGGAATACCATGCAATGTTGCCCTGAATCTACACACGCCGTGATGGCCGCTTCCGGGCACTTTGCCCGGAAGCGCATACCTCGGACGGCGGCACTGTCGTTCGTCAGTCTACCTGGTTAGTTCCTTGAGTTTCTCCTCTGTTATAAGACCTTCGTCGAAGGCAATCTCGGCTGCCCATTGAGCAGCTTTGCCGCAGACCTCAGGGCACACGCTATCGTGCCCTCCCGCGTCGTCGAACTTCTTCATCTCGTCGGGATCGGGCAGGAAGTACGGGCGACCGAACAGCTTCGTCTGCATGTCGCGGCAGATGACGCTGCCGTACTCGTCCACGAACTTGCGGTGCAGCTTACGGGCTGTGGCGAAGCTCACGAACCTCAGCTTCTCAGGGTCGGCGAAGTTGCTGCGCTCACGGCCGCGGAGGCCGCTTAGGAAGAGAATCCCCCCCACGTAGGCGCCGCAGCCCGCGTCACCCATTGTGGCACCGCCTCCCGCATAGCCGCTCATGGCCTTGAATACCTCATCATTGGGCATGTCAAACGCATCCTGCAGTGCGCCAACTACGCACTGCCCGCAACCGCGATACGTTCGTTCATATTCGTAGCCAAGGTCGTAGGCCTTCTGCAGGACCTGTTCCTTCTCTTTGCTTTCCATGTGGTGTCCTACCTCCTTTGAGTTACGATCACTAGTGAGTGACATCGCGCAGCCAGATGTCGACGTACATGCCGATCTTCAGCGCCTCGGCTTTCGTCATCCTGCCCGAGGCGACTTCGATAATCTCCTTGTAGAGGCGTGCGCCACGCTCCTCTCTGGTCTCGTCCGCTGCTGGATCGACGCAGAAGTCCATGAGGTCCGCGAGGCAATCGCACGTAGTTGGGTTAGCTGTCGCCTTAATCATGGGAACGAACGGAAAGCCCCAAGGGGCTCCCTTGCCGGTGGAGAACACCATCACAGTGGCACCCGCCGCAGCCAATCCCGTGATGGCCTTCGGAGCTTGACCGGCGGTGTCGACGATGTATAGGCCTTTGCCGCCCGGCCTCTCGCCCAGTTCGAGTACGCCATTGAGTGGTGAGGTGCCGCCCTTGATGATGGCACCCAGCGACTTCTCTTCGAGCGTTGTAAGTCCTCCGGCGATGTTAGCCGCCGCGATATTGGCACCCGGCACGTTGCTCGTGATGCGGCTTTCAAGCCTGGTGACGATGTCGATCAGCCGATCCCTCACTTCTGGTGTGGCCGCGCGGCGTGCCAGCACATGCTCAGCCCCCGTCATTTCCGTGGTTTCTCCAAATACACATGTGCCACCCTGCGCTACGAGCATATCGCATGCGGCTCCGAGTGTCGGGTTTGAGGCCAGACCGGATGTCGTGTCAGAGCAGCCGCATTTTGCGCCCAGGAACAGATGTGAGTCGTCCACCGCTTCTCTGTTCACCCTGGATATATCCATGGCCATCATCCGGGCAAGCCGAAGTCCCTCGGCAAAGGCGTTGTTCACTCCTCCCATTTTGTGGACTACGATCTTTTCGACCGGCTTGCCGGTACGTGCGATGCCCTCTTGGATGTGATCGACTGATCCCTCACCGCCGAGACTTACCAGCAGTACGGCCCCGAGGTTGGGATTGCAGCCCAGAGAAATGAGCGTTCGGTGGACGACTTCGGTGTCGAATTCGGACTGGCCACAGCCCTGCTGATGCGTGAAGTGCGAACAGCCGGGGACCTGGCTTGAGATCCACGTGGCGATATCGTTTGCGCAGACAACTGTAGAGATGATGCCGACGTAGTTCCTCGTGCCGACGGTTCCGTTAGGCCTCACATATCCGAGAAAGCTCATATTTGCCGTCCTCCTTCGATTATCGTAAGGGTGCCGTGTGCCGGCAGTGTCAGCTTTCGAATTAGAACACCGGCCCCGTTCGCCACATCTCGAGTACCTCACGGTACCTGGGGGCGAGCTCCACCTTCGACGGTTTGCCCGAGGCGACCCTCAGGATCTCGTCCAGCAGACGCTTCCCGACGTCGTCAACCGACTCCACGCCTTCGATGATACTGCCTGCATAGACGTCGAAGTAGTCCATCTCGCTCGGGACGTGGGGACTGCTGACTATCTTGATGACAGGAAGTATAGGCAGATTGCCGAGCGACGAGGCAGGCATGCCGCGAAAGCGCGCTGGAAGGCCTCCGCCATAGCCGAAGGTCATTATCTGTGCGCCGGAAGCGGCGAGCCCGAGCGCCATCTGGGGTGTGTTGGCCGACCCGTCCATGAAGAACAAGCCTTTGCCCGGGAGCTTCTCTCCCCACAATATGACATCCTGCAGCGGTCTAGTGCCGCTCTTCGCAATGGCGCCGAGCGATTTCTCCTCGATGGATGTCAGGCCACCCTTGATGTTTCCGGGAGTCGGTTCGGAACCGAGGATGTCCACACCGGCATCAGAAATCCGCTTATCCATACGCGCAACTGCATCGAGAATCTTCTGACCGATCTCCGGTGTCGCGCCGCGTCGAGCTACGATGTGCTCCGCCCCTATGAGCTCTGCAGTCTCCGAGAAGACCGCGGCACCTCCTGCATCGACTACCTGGTCGACAGCCCAACCTGCAACCGGGTTGCAGCCTAGGGCGGATGTCGTATCGGAGCCTCCGCACTTGACGGCCAGCTTGAGCTCAGCCACGCCGAAAGGCTCCCGCTGCATAAGTGCGGCAGCCGACCTCATCTGTTTCGCAAAGGCGATGCCCTTCGACACGACAGTGTCGTAGTCGCCCTCGCGCTCAATGGTGAGTACCTCAACCGGCTTCCCGGAAGCTGCGATGTCGGCGGCGAGGTCGACTGCCGATATCGAGTCGCAACCGATGCCCAGGACCAGGGTGGCATACACGTTGGGGTTCTGGCCCAGACCGGTCAGCACCTGGCGGGCAGCGGCGTTGTCTGGTCCGACGTGCACGCACGGCTGATTGTGCAGCAGGGGGTGAACCCCCGCGCCAGCCTCATCGGCGATGCGGCAGGCCATCTCGTTTGCGCATCGGCCTGCGGGAATGAGCGCCGTCACGTTTCGGACACCAACAGAGCCATCGGGTCGACGGTAACCGAGGAACTCCATATCTTGCCTCCCTTACTTGGTTGACAGGGCCGTCTAGACCTGGCCGGCCTGCCCCATATAGGCGCCTTTGGTTGCTGACGTCGCGAGTTGCGTGTAGGCGCCCAGGATACCGCCTCTGTATTTCGGAATCCACGCGGGCTTCCGGGCCTTCCGCTCCTCGAGAATCCTCTGGATCTCCTCAGGGGACTTCCTGTCTCCCTTTACGCCAATGATGTTAAGCCCACGCCGCGACAGACTTATCTCGATGATGTCTCCGTCCTCAACTAACCCGATGGGGCCGCCTGCTACCGACTCGGGCGACACGTGTCCGATGACCGGCCCGGCAGTCGCCCCTGAGAAACGGCCGTCGGTGACGAGCGCAATGGACTTGCGGTACTTCTCAATGCCCACGATGGCCGCTGATGTCAGGAACAGTTCAGGCATACCGCAGCTTTTGGGTCCCTCGTTGCGGACTATTGCCACATCTCCCGGCTCCAGCTTGAGTCCGGTCACTGCCTCGAAGCACTCCTCCTCTGAGTCGAAGACGACCGCCTTGCCGACATGCTCGTACATCGCGGGGTCGCAGGCGCTGTACTTGAACACAGAACCCTCGGGAGCGAGGCTCCCCATCAGTATTGCCACCGATCCCTTGGCGCTCTTCGGATCATCCGGGTCACGGACAACATCCGTACGCTGCAGCCGGCGGCTGCCGTCTACGGTTGAGTAATTCCCAAGGTAGCCCTCGCCCATTTTGAAGAAGTCCGACCTCTTCACGTTTTCCAGGTTCTCACGGACGGTGAGTCCGGTGACAGTCAGTGCTTCCATGTCGAGAAGTCCGGAATCCGCCAGCAGCATAATGATTCGTTGAACGCCGCCCGCGAACCAGAACTGTCTCGATGCATATTCCCCGGCAGTATGCAGGTTGGTGAGGTAGGGGGTCTTCTGTCCGAGAGTGTCAAACATCGTCACGTCGAACGGCACTCCAGCCGCATGAGCTATGGCAGGAAGATGCAGCAATCCATTTGTCGATCCCCCGGTTGCCTGGTGGATGACCACTGCGTTGCGGAAAGCTCCCTCGGTGAGGATATCCTTTGCCTTGAGTCCGCAGTTCAGCAGGTTCATGACCATGTGCCCGGCATTGCGTGCATTGTTCAGCACGTATCGCTGAGTAGCAGGAGCCAGGGCTGCGGTGGGTGGCGCCATTCCCAGGGCTTCAGACATCACTTGCATGGTCGAGGCGGTGCCCATGAACTGACATGCGCCATCGCATGGTAGCGTGTGGTCCTGGATGAAGGCGAAGTCTTCCTTGGATAGCAGATTCGCCAGTACCTGGCCGTGCCCCTTGCCAACGTCTCCCTCCATCATGTAACAGGGGCCGGGCTCGTTGGAGCCGCCTGGAACTACCACAACCGGCATCAGTTGGCTGAGCCTCGCTGAAGCTACTAGGCAGGCGGGCAGTCCCTTGTCGCAACTCGACATGAGAATTGCGCCGTCGAACATGTGCGTATTGGCGTAGATCTCGACCATGCTGGCGATGAACTCCCGCGAGGCAAGCGGGTAGTTCATGCCGTCATGACCCTGCGCTATGCCGTCGCACACGTCTGATGTGCTGTACTTGAACCCAGTGCCTCCTGCAAGGGCCACGCCCATCCGGGCCTCCTGCACCAGCTTGTCCAGATGATAGCTGCCTGGATGCGCCTCACCTGCCGTAGAATGCAGCAATATGTGCGGCTTAGCCAGGTCCGACCTTACGAATCCGCCGGGAGCATACAGCGACGGCACTTGCGGAGAGCATCTCTGCAGCTTCTCGCTCCTTGTTTCCATTGTCGTCTCCTCCAAATCAGGTTTGTCTACTCGGTGTGTAGGCGTGATTGCGACATCAGATGATCATGCGGAAATGGATATCGAATTCCCTGTGGCCTAGTGCCTCCGCTTTGGCGAGCTCGCCGTTGGCCACTGCCACGACCTTATCGAATATCTCCTGTCCTACCGACTCGAGTGTGCCCTCCCCGTCGACAATGACACCTGCGTTCACATCGATGTTCGGCTCCATTTTGCGATAGAGCACACTGTTCGTGGACACCTTGAGCACGGGCGCTATGTTGGCGCCGACAGGGGTACCCCGGCCGGTGGTGAACACGATAAGGTGGCAGCCCGCTGCCAGCAGACCAGTGTTGTTCATCACGTCGGCAGCGGTGGCGTCCATGATGATAAGGCCCTTCCTCACGGGATGCTCTGCGTACTTGACGACCTGCGTGATGGTAGTGTTCCCGCCCTTGCGGATGCAGCCGAGCGACTTCTCTTCAATACTGCTCAAGCCCCCCTCTATGTTGCCGGGCGAAGGCTGCGTGCCGCGTATATCAACGCCACCGGTCATCGCGGTCTTCTCGGCGTTGGCAATGGCTTCGAAGATGTCCGCGGCCACCCGCTCATCAAGCGCGCGGCGCGCCAGAACGTTTTCGCAGCCCAGCATCTCCGTGGTCTCGGAGAAGATCGCTGTGCCGCCCTCGGCGATGAGCTTGTCGGCGGCGATACCCAAGGCCGGGTTCGCGGTGAGGCCGGAGAACGCATCAGACCCGCCGCACTCGCAGCCCAAGATGAGTTCGGAGAACGGGATCGGTTCCTTCTGCAGTCTGCCGGCATCCTCGACCATCTGCGTGGCGAGCCTGATGCCTTTCTCGACACAGCCCGGAGTGCCGCCGTCCTCCTGGACGCTCACCACCGCATATGGCTGTCCCATTTCGTCAAGGTAGGGCATCAGCACTTCCGGCGTGATAACCTCGCAGCCATTCTCCACGAGCAACACGCTTGCCACATTGCCGTGGCCGCAGATGCCGACCATGGTCCGGATGACCTGTTCCTTGTCTTCACCGACATGTCCACAACCCGCGCCATGGATTGCGTATACCGAACCTGGCACCTTCTCGCTGATCATGCGTGCTTCTTCCGAGGAGCACACAACAGTCGGAAATACCAGAACGTGATTACGTATGCCGACCTTGCCTGTCTTTCTGCGGTATCCCATGAATTCCATCGTTATTTGTCCCCCCTTCCTTTCTGGCTCTCCATGTTATGGATGTGTACATGCTGCCCGGCCTTGATAGGTTGGATCGCGAGGCCGATGGCTTCTCCGTACTTGACAACTGGCTCGTGTAGAGCGATATCGGACAGCGCGAATTTGTGGCCGAATGGGATGTCCTGGGCCAGTGTGCTGGTGATCTCCTGGCTCTCCAGGGAGACGGTCACAGTGTCTCCTGCTTTGAGATCCTGGAAGGCGGTCGCCACATTGTCCTTTGTGTCGATGAGGATTGCCTTGGGTTTCATCTCTATCATACCTCCAGTCTAAGTAGTGTAACGTCCACACCGTTTGCGGACCGTTGTACCGCGACAACGAGTGTGAGGGAGTGTCCAGGTGGGCCAATGTATGGTGTGTGGCAACTCAGCCGTTGCGCCGTGTTCTCGATGCTCTGCCAGAAAATGAGTCAAGATTGAGTATCCGGGTGGTTCAATACACACTTGTGCGGGTATCCTATTGTAGCGTATTACGATCGAATGATGTCAACGCTGCTGTGGCAAGACTCCTCTATGAGTTGACGCGCGCTGTGGTGCGATCGGAATTCGTGGGGCTCCTGTTACTCTTCACAAGCACCCGACGGGCGCGTCGATTCCGCTCCGCCGCAGTCCTTGCTGCCCCGTTTGGCGATTGGCTTGGTCCCTGGCTTGAATCGTATTCTGCGGCAAGTGTTCAGTGGTTAACCTGTGCTGGTGCCGTTCCTGTTACAATGCGAGCGTTGTCGCATTGCTGGAGGGTTGAATGAATGAATGAAGTCGCCCGGTCGCGCAATCCGCGCTTCTTCTACGGCAACTGGCTCGTTCTGGTAACGTTCATATTCCTGTTTCTTGCGATTGGCTGTGGCTCGTTCGCATTCAGTCTCTTCGTCACTCCCCTGCAGCAGGAGCTTGGTTGGGGACGGGGGCAGATAATGGCCGCATTCACCATATTCTTCGTGACGATGGGTTTCGTCTCTCCACTGGTCGGGCGGTTCGTGGATCGTTATGGCGCACGACCTGTCATCCCTATGGGCGCGGTAGTGATGGGACTCGGCTTCGTGATGGTGAGCCGGATGAGCGACCTATATCTGTTCTACATCGGATACGTGCTTGTGGGTGGGGGTGCAGCGGGATTTGGGCAGGTGCCCTGCAGCGCGGTTATCTCTCACTGGTTCAGGAAGCGCCGGGGAACTGCCATAGGATTGATGGCAGCCGGTGTGGGAGCCGGAGGCGTTCTGGCTCCGCTCATCAGCAGTATCATTGAAAGCCACGGCTGGCGTGCCGCCTATCTGGCGATGGCGATTCTAATCTGGGTGGTGGTCATACCACTCGGAGCTATTGTGGTTCGCACGCGGCCGGTAGAAAAGGGACTGTATCCCGATGGCGAGCCCATACCTCCTGGCGACCGAGGGTTACCGCTCGCGGCTGTTCACGGCGTCTCGCTGCGGGAAGCTGCACGCACCCGCACCTTCTGGCTTATCGCGGCTTCATTCTTCCTGGGGTGTTTTTCGAGCATGGGACTGGTGCAAGCACCAGTCCCACATCTGCAGGACACCGGGTTTCCCATCCAGACAGCAGCGTCAGCGCTGAGTGCCGTCGGCATTGGCAGCGCGCTGGGCAAGATCGCGTTCGGTTGGCTGTGTGACAAGATGCAGCCGAGTAAGGCGTGGGCATTAGGTCAGGCGATGATGCTGGGTTCGGTCATTATCCTGCTCAGTGTCAGTGCAGAGTCGACTATTGCCGTCATTTGGGCCTATGCGCTCCTGGCGGGTTTTGGTATGGGGGCGTGGCTGCCCACACTTTCGATACTTGCCAGCAGGAACTTCGGGCTGGCATTCTACGGGGCCATCTTCGGGGCGCTCAACCTGGTCCAGAGCACCGGCACGGCTACCGGCCCTTTCTTCGCAGGCCTGATGTACGATGCCACAGGCACGTACTACTGGGCGTTTGTGACATACGGCGTGCTGTTCCTGTTTGGCATTCCGATCATACTTCTCGTTAAGCGGCCTGCCAATCCGTGAGGCAGATTCAGTAACTGATGTTAGCTTGCTTCCACGAATTGCACCCGGTATTGGTCACCGTAGTCTTGAAGAAACATGTGCAACTCGTCCAATGACGCAGGCGCCGGCATGTCATGGCGAAAAGGAATCTTCTTCTGGAGTGCGGCGTTGTAGCGCAGGAAGCTTGCGAAGTCATACGGAAATCTCTCTTCGTTGACACCCAGGAACTCGGCACCGATCGATGCGTGTCGTGCCAGTGACCGCCAATCGTCGATCGATACGCCCTCTACAGGATTCACCCCATTTGAGAGTAGCATCTTGTAGAGATAGTCATATGGTTCGGCGCGTGTCAGGTAATTGCTCAGGCTGCCTGCGGAGCGCTGGCCGTTGAACACCATCCAATATGGTACCGAGCCGGTGCGCAGCGTCCAGTAGGGGTCCAGGAAGATGAATGATCCCGTGAGCAGATAGCTGCAAGGGATCCCTCTGCGGGCGTACCACCAGCGGTAGAAATCCGCCACAAGCGGGCTCATGTCCTCGGGGTCATCAAAGGAAATGCGCACCACTCTTCCGCCAACCTTCCTTCCGAGTGCGATAACCTCCTCGGCCAGTTGCGGTTGGAATCCCCATTCACCTTCCGGAGTCTCCACGTCTGGAGGTGCCGCGTTCCATCGACGCTTAGGAGAGCCTTCCCGTTCAAGGAAACCTGTCACTCTATGGCTCCCATTCACATACTCCTCGGGAGATATGCCTCCCGCCCCACCTAACTGGAAGTAGTGTCGCTCCGCTACCTGCTTTGCCAACCATTTGAATCTGCATTCCACCAGGTACACGGTTGCACCCGAGCGAAACTTCTCCTCGAGAAAACGAGAATAGGACTCCCCGAGCGACGTACGCTTGACCCTGAAGTACGACATTCGTCGAACCATCAGGCGATCATGATCCGGGTCATGTGCATGATGCAGCACCAGTTCCGGGTTGTTATTGAGAAGTGGCGGTGCTGTCTCTCGTCCCCATTCCATGTTTTCGAGCACCTCGTCGGGATGTATCATCCGGCGCCGTACCGGAATCATGAATGTCTGAGGAAGCCAGGGTGCTCCCAGTGCGGCACACAGGTGGACCATTGCTCCATTTGCTGACCCGATCATGACCGCCTGGGGCGAAACCTTCGGGTACAGGCTGATCACGGTTCTTGCTATGTCTTCGGCTTGGATTGAACTGAGCGTCCGGGTTGAGATCGTCTCCAGCCAGCCTGCCAATGCATACAGTCTCCGCCCCATCGGGCGGCTGACATTGTCCACCAGAAATGCCACGGCCTTCGATTGTGGCAGTATTCCTATGCCGGGGAAATCCTTGCCGGAGAGGCAGTTAGCCAGCGCTCGAAGCATCCCCCAGGCAGAGTCGAAATTGGCCACACCCTTCGGTGCTCGCATCTTGTCAGGCATATTCTTCCGGCTTATGTAGCGTCGACTTCGTTTGCCAGTCTCCCATTACACTGATTACATCACGGCTGTCAGAGGTTCATGACCGGCCACTTATCCTGTTGTCGCAGCTTTTTGCATTCCCCAGACCGGCATATAATTGATGTCCAGCGCACATAAGGTTAGCAACAATGTTCGGCTGTGTCAGAAGACTATCGGAGCGCCGGGGGTAGTGACGGTGAAGAAGGAGCCGGTTGATCCAGCGAATCCCCACAATTCTAGGTAGCTTGCTCGAATCTGATCCGGTACTGGTGTCCGTACTCCCGGAGGAACATGTTGAGTTCATCCAATGTAGCCGGTGAAGGGATTTCGTAGCGAAACGGAATCTTATTTTTCATTTCGGTGTTGTAGCGCAGGAAACTCGCGAAGTCGTACGGGAACTTTACTTCGTCCACACCGATGAATTCGCCCCTGATTGATGCCTGGTTCAGAACCGCACGCCAGTCTTCGATCGATACGCCTTCTATAGGATCAATCCCGTTTGAGAGCAGCATCATGTAGATGTAGTCGTATGGTGCGACACCTGACAAATAGTCTTTCAGGCGCTCGGCGGACTTCCGTCCGTTGAACAGTGCCCAGTAGGGTACCGAGCCGGTACGGAGCGTCCAGAAAGGATCCAGGAATGCGAATGATTCGGCAAGCATATGATTGGAAGTGACTCCTCTCCTCCGGTACCACCATCGATAGAAATCTGCTACGAGGGGATTCGCGTCCTCGGGTTCCTCGAACGAAATCCGGACCACTTTGCCCCCGAGTTTCCTGCCCAGAGCAATCACCTCTTCTCCCAGTTGTGGCTCGTACCCCCATTCCGCCTCCGGTGTCACGCCATCGACTGGCGGCGCGTGCCAGCGCCGGAAGCGGGAACCCTGGCGCTCCAAGAACCTGGCGACCCGTTCACTACCGTGCAGATATTCCTCCGGAGGTACGCCTCCCCCGCCACCGAGTTGGAAGAAGTGACGTTCGGCCACCTGTGTCGTGGGCCACTTAAGCCCACACTCAATTAGATATACGGTGGCGCCGGAGCGGAGTTTCCTCTCGAGGAAACGCTGATACGTCTCACCAAGCGAGATGCGCTTGATTCGGAAGTAGGCCATGCGTCGAATCATGAGTCGGTCGTGGTCAGGGTCGTGTGCGTGGTGCAACACCAACTCGGGGTTGTTCTTGAGCAGGTGAGAAGCAGGTTCTTTCCCCCATTCCATGTCGGCAACAATATCGTCTGGATCCATGTTTGGCCGCTTGAGGGGAATAAGGAATGACTGTGGTAGCCATGGAGTTTGAAGTGCTGCTGCCAGATGTACCAATGAGCCGTTTGATGCCCCGATCATAACTGCTTGGGATGACTGTTCAGCGTAGAGTCCAACTACGGATCGTGATATATCTTCTGCACGTATTGAGTCGATATCTTCTGCAGAGACCGTCTCTGCCCAGCCGGTGAAGGCGTACACTCGCTGTCCCAGTCTCCGGTCAAGCCGGCCCACAAGCAATTCTATGGGCTTCACTGAAGGGAGAACTCCAAGGCCGGGGAAGTCCTTGCCGACAAGGCAGTTTGCAAGTGCCTGCAGCATTCCCCAACCAGAGTCGAACCTTGCGATGTATCTGGGAGCCTTCGCCTGGTCGCTGGGGCGCTTGTGCGGGAGAACGGAGAGGGATGCCCTGTCTCCCGGCATCCTGATGTGTTTCTTCAGGTGATCGAGATCCATAAGCTCTGTTCCTTTGCGAGTTCGATACTATCACAGGCCGTTCAACTTCGCCTCATCTCTCCAGCAGGTTGCACCGTACTTGTTCCTCTGTCTTGCTCTGATTGTGGAGCTTTCTTCGCACCATGGTATGTCGGCACATAACCGGTCTGAATCGTGCTTACTGGATCATCTCCAGCAACCATGGAGACAGGAACCAGGCAAGCGCCCCGGCTGCAACGGCATATACCAGCGCAACCTGGAGATTCTTTCTTACTACGGCACCTTCTCTACCCAACAGCCCGACAGTGGTCAGTACCGCGACCACATTGTGGATGCATATCATGTTTCCGGCAGCGCCACCGACAGCCTGTAGTGCCAGTACTGGAACCGCGGAAACGCCGATTTCATTGGCGGTGTTGTACTGGAAGGCGCCAAACATGATGTTTGAGACTGTGTTACTGCCAGAGATGAAGGTGCCCAGTACCCCTACCACTGGAGACATAAGATGCCAGAATCCACCGGCAATCCCGGCGGCGCCGCGCGCCATCACTATCAGCATGGAGTCCCGGCCGGTGGGATCTCCTGAATTCATGAAGACGAACACCATTCCCAGTGCGAAAACAAGTGCAACAGCCGCTGGTCCGACCATCTTGAGAGTATGCCTGACAACACGCTGTGCACGGCGCCAGCGGAGGCGGTACAGAATAGGCAGAAAGACCGCAACCAGAGTGAATGGTACGATTCCAGGATTGTACAGAGGGGAGATCTCCTGGCTGATACCTGTCCCGAGTATGTTGTTCCAGCCGACAGTGATTGATTGCAGTATCGGCGTGATCTGAAAATACTCCAGGCGGGTTACCAGAAGCACCGCCCCGATCACCAGGTAGGGAAGCCAGGCTTTCCAGGTACTCATGCGCTTACTCTCTACTCCTGCTCCGGCTTCTATATCTCCTACCCACTCGTCTGGCCACTCTTCGCGCGGAGAAAAGTCCCAGACCTCCCGGGGGACCAGGAAGCCTCTGGAGACGGCGAATATGAATACCGGCAGTCCAATGAGCGCGCCAAGCAGCGCAGGGAGTTCGTAGCTGATTAGGGTGGCTACAAGTAGCATAGGAAGGGTGAACACGATCCCGGCGAAGAGTGCCAGAGGCCATACTGCCAACCCTTTTCTGTAAGACCCCTCCGCGATCTTGGTCATGATTGCCACTATTGTCAGGGGAATGAACGTACCTATCGCGAAATGGAGGACTCCTGCAAACGCGCCCACTTGTCTCAGGAAGGTGGTGAAGCTGACATTATTGGTAAGGTCAACCAGGTCACGAATCGGCTCGAAACCACCCCAGATAGGAACACCAACTGCACCGAACGTTACTGCGGTACTGTCTCCGATCAGCGTGGCAACTACCGCGATTAAGGGAGGAAATCCAAGCCCCACCAGTAGAGGGGCGCCCACGGCAGCAGGTGTGCCAAATCCTGCTGCCGCTTCCAGAAAGGAGACCATGAGCCATGCGATGAGGATAACTTGTACCCTTCGGTCCCTGGAGATGGCTGTCATGGACGCACCGATGCTACCTATGGCACCACTGACTCGAAGAAGCTGCAATATCAGAAGTGCTCCGAAGACGATAATGAGGATGTCGAGGGCGTTGATGAGTCCGCCCAGCGTTGCTGCCGTGAGCCACCGTAAAGGCATGTTCCAAGCGAGTGCCGCGATTACAGCAGCGGACAACCAACCGATAGGCATGGCCTTCATGGCAGGCCACGACAGGCCGACCATCAGTACGCCCACGATTGCAATGGGCAGTAAGGCAAGAGTTACCAGGAACCACTCAATTTCCACAGGTATCGTCCACTGTTATGGAATTTCCGTTCCACGTGCTTACTGCCGATGGATTGAACCGCATTCGAACATTGAGGCCTTCGTCAAGCTGATCGTAAGACGTGCCCCAATCTGCACGTGATCGACACGTCACCGGGCGCTGGCCGAATCCAACTCTTCACTCAGTCGCCAGAAGAACTCGCTAAATGTGGGAAACTGGAAAATGACATCCCCCAGGATTTGATGCGGCATGCGAGCTCTAATTGCAACTGAAGCGATATGTATCCACTCGCTTGAGAGCGGACCGACTGCAGCCGCACCAAGTACCTCGCCGGTATTCCGTTCGACCACCATCTTGCACACTCCGGACCAGTCGGTCTGGTAGGTGTATGGCCGATCGAGTTCCTCCATCGGCAAGCTTGCGGTGAGGATGTCGATGCCACGCTCCCTAGCCTGTTGCTCGGTAAGTCCTACGGCGGCTATTTCTGGGTCCGTGAACGTAACCCGCGGTACAGCCCGCTCGTCGAGGGGGCGAGAAAGCCCCAGAATGTTGCCTGCCACGCAGCGCGCGTGGTAGAGGCCCCGATGGGTGAAGAAGGGTGGGCCTATGATATCGCCTATAGCCCAAAGACCTTTTCCGGCACGGCCGAACTCATCCACCGGAACTGCCGCGCGGGTGTCAATCCCTACCGTTTCAAGGCCGAGGTCAGTAGTACGGGGTTTCCTTCCAACGGCAATGACGACCTCATCAGCCTTGGCGTCGGATCCGTCCGACAATTCAGCTACTTTTGTATCACCGTGTTTCGTCAACTTCTGCACCTCAACGCCAAGGCGCACATCTATCCGATCTGCTTCCAATGCCTGCAGGAGGTGTTCACCGAGCTCGCTCTCCTCGTTGCCGAACAGGGTTTTGGCGCGCTCGATTATCGTCACTGCGGCACCGTAGCGCTGCATCATCTGTCCTATCTCTACGGCTACAGGCCCACCGCCGACAAACAGGATGCTCCTTGGTATCTGCCTGACAGAGACTATTTCACGATTCGTCCAGTAGCCTGTATCGATCAATCCTTCAATGGGAGGAATGATCGGTTCCGATCCCGTGGCAAGCACAATGTCAGGGGCAGTGAACGTGCGATCTCCTGCTGTCACGGTCCCCGGGCCGCTGAGTCGACCCGTCATTCGAATGAGATGGGCCCCGCGTTCTCTGAGTCTATCTGCCAGCATGGAATCGTCGTAATGGCGTACGGCTTTGTCACGATAGTCTGAGATCTCAGACCAGTTGAGTTCTACTGGCTTGGTTCCGAAGCACTTGACGCTCTCACCCCAGAGCGCTGAGGGTCTCAGCAGGGTCTTGGTTGGGTTGCATGCCCAGTAGCCGCATTCGCCCTGTACTCGCTCATGCTCCAGCGCGGCCACCTTCTTACCCGCTGCCCCCAACTGATGTGCCAGTGCCTCTCCTGCAGCTCCCGTCCCAATAAGGACTACGTCGAATCTCTCCTCCTTATCCATGAAGCCACCCCTCCCATTAACGTAATCTTACCGTCGCGCAGTAATGACGGTAAGGCTAGAATGACCGATGGGTCCTGTCAAATCATGCATATGAACTACGTCTTTCCGGACAGAATGAATGCAAGCCTGCGCCGGTACCCGGTAAATTCGTCGTATCGGTGCGTATAAGGTTGACGAGAGCACAGAACAGGAACTCTGGCATTCAAGTCATTCCAGGGCTGACCGGTTCACGTCGTTCAGTCTTGCGATGATTCCCGATTCAGTGGCTACGGATCTCATGTGAAAGACTTGCGTCATGTCTGCTCCTCTCGCTATTCTCAGTGCACCGAGGGTCTTTCGGCTGGTTCAGTCGAGAGAATAAGGAGGGCAGAATGCCATCAGAGAGGATCGATGATGCGATCGACAGGCTGGCCAAGGAGTATGTTGAGGCCTCGCGGAAATACCATGATTTCCTCGGCAGATTCGTTGAAGGAGGGGACCTGAATCCAGGCGAAGCTGCGGCGAAACAGAAACAGACTCTGACAGAGACGAGTCTCGAACATCTTAACAAGCTTGATGCCGAAGTGGCGCATGCCCGTGCGCGATGGCACGAGGCTGTGCGGCAGAAGCTTCAAGAGTAGCTGTAATCCATTCATCTCCACAATCGTGAAGTGGGACGGACATTCTATCAGGCGGATTCCTAGCAAGTCGGCAGGTTGGATGTGTGCCACTGATATGGTGTCAAGAATGTCGGGCATCCCGGGGGCGGGGATGTTGTCTCAATGCCGTGCCGGGTGCGAACTTACCACTCTCTCCGTTTCTCGCTCGGGCAGAAAGAAACACCAACTGCTGGCTGAGCCGTAAATGCGAGCGCCATAGGGCATAAGGTTTGCTAGAATCCTTGACGGTAAGCACTTCTGAGTCGATGACTTCAGATGGTCGTCCCTTACTCATCTGAAAGGCTGCAATCGCTGGCGAGTATTCCCGAGTGGGTATAAGGAGGAACGGAAACAATGAAGATAGTTAAAGTCCCGGGTGAAGAGTCACATCACATAATGCTGTACGCGCTCAGCACCTGTGTCTGGTGTCAGAAGACCAAGAAGCTTCTGAATGACCTTGGTGTGGCGTACGATTACGTGGATGTTGACCGCTTCAGTGGAGAGGCAAGAAAGGAGGCGGTGGAGAAGTTGAAGGCTTGTAATCCGCGAAGCAGTTTTCCGACGGTTGTCATCGACAATGTTACGTGTATCAACGGATATAAGGTGGACGAAATAAGGGAGGCGTTGGGAAAATGAGTGAGGCGGAAGTAAGTGCGGCTGAAATTGATCGACTGTATGACCGGTTGAACAGAGAAGCAGAGGCAGGAGGCTATCATCTCAATCCTGATGTCGAGTTCACAAAGGGGTTGGTCAAGAGCCTGATTGTAAACGAAGGAAGATATGGCTATTGGGCCTGTCCCTGCCGTCTCGCATCGGGGGACAAACAGGATGATCTGGATATAATCTGTCCGTGTGATTATCGCGACCCTGATCTAAGCGAGTACGGGGCCTGCTATTGCGCATTGTATGTTTCTGATGCCGTGCGTCGAGGGGAGAAGCAGCTAGGGAGCATACCGGAGCGGAGACCATCGCCGGAAGAACGAGAGAAGGAAGCACAGAAGAGAAGTGGGAAGCTGACCGGGCTCTCACTGCCTGTATGGCGTTGCAAAGTGTGCGGTTATCTCTGCGCCATGGAGCATCCTCCGGAAGTGTGCCCTGTATGTAAGGCCAGGAAGGAACGCTTCGAGCGGTTTCTCGAACCCAGTTAGCGAGAGTCAAACAGGACAAACTCAGGTGACCTCGATCCGGTGCCCTGGTGATGCCGACGACCAAGGCATCCCAGCGAAAGAGTCACGTGTCATGTGATCTGGAAACTCAATCGCGAGGAGTGGAGGAGATCCGCTTTTCGCGCGAAACGAGGCGAGTGGGAACCGGTGTGACGGGCTCCAAAGGCTGGCTCACCGGGTTTTGGTGAGGTCGGATGAGGGTGCTAACTTCAGAGCCTGTCGGCCTGTGCGCGCTGGCCTAGATGTGCATTGGGAATCACAGACATCGCCGTAGATCGAGTTGCTCCGCAGCTACGGTCCACTATAATGCATTGGTTCGAAGCTGCGAATTGACCAACTGTTCAGTAATACTGTACATTTTCCTTCGGCACGGCATTGTTTCGTGACCAGCATTACCAATGCCAGTCATAACTGAACAAGAACAAGTTGGTGAACAGTTGCGGCGCCTTCGGGCCGAACAGGGATTGTCAGTGCGCACCTTGGCCTCTCGGGCTGGCTTCTCTCCCAGTTTCATTTCTCAAGTAGAGAACGGGCAGGTGTCCCCTTCCATCTCGTCCCTTGAGCGCATCGCCGCCGTGCTTGGCGTGACATTGGCGGGGTTCTTTGGAAGATGGGGAAACCTGACTGGAACAGTCATGCGCTCGAACCAACCACAGGAGATGTCCAGTTCATGGTCGCGCGCTCGAATCGAATCGTTGTGTCCAGCTTCAGGCGAGAGTTCACTGGACGCGGTTATGATAACGATTGAGCCTGGTGGGCGCAGTGGCACCCAAGCATCCAGTCATGCAGGAGAGGAATTTGCATTCGCTTATCAAGGTGAGGTCATCTTGACCCTCGGTTCCGAATCCCTTGTGCTGAGTCAGGGTGATGCTGCGAGCTTTTCCTCTGACAGACCACACCTCTGGGAGAATTCTGGTCACGAGGCAGCACAGATCGTCATCGTATCTCCCCGGTTCACCCATTGAATCCTGCCTCGTGCACGCAGTTTGAGTCCGAATGTCGTAAGGAGTCGTTTTGTCGTCGCTAAGTGAACTGACCACAACCACTAAGAGCGGTACACTGGCCCAGGAAGTGGCGCGGCACCGCACATTCGCCATTATTTCACACCCCGACGCGGGCAAAACCACCCTTACGGAAAAGCTGCTCCTCTATGTGGGAGCCGTTGAGTTGGCCGGAGCGGTGAGAGCACGCCGGAATCAGCGTCATACCGCGTCCGACTGGATGGCTATGGAGCAGGAGCGTGGTATTTCGGTTTCAGCAACCTCCCTGGAGATGGAATACCAGGGGTTTCGGATCAACCTGTTGGATACCCCCGGTCATCAGGACTTCAGTGAGGACACCTACCGGACGCTCATGGCAGTGGACAGCGCAGTCATGGTGATTGACGCCGCGAAAGGCATAGAGCCACAGACGGAGAAGCTTTTTCGGGTATGTCGGATGCGCGGCATTCCTATCATTACGTTCATCAACAAGATGGACCACCAAGCACGCGATCCCCTGGACTTGTTAGACGAGATCGAACGCAACCTTGGCGTTGCTACCACGCCATTCAACTGGCCTATAGGCGACGGCCCCTGGTTCCAGGGAGTGTACGACCTTCGGAATGACCGCGTGCTACGGTACAGCAGGACCGCGCATGGACAGCGACGCGCTCCGGTCGAGGTCGCGGGCCTTGAAGATCCTCAATTGGCTAAAATGCTGGGTGATCAGGCGACACTTCACCTCCGGGAGCATGTTGAGTTGCTCGCAGGGGCAGGAAGCTCCTTCGCTCTTGATTCATTTCTGCGCGGGGAGGTAACACCGGTATTCTTTGGTAGTGCACTCAACAACTTCGGCCTGGAGCCCTTTCTGGAAGCGTTGCTCCAGTTGGCGCCCCCGCCGACGCCACGCGAGAGCAATCTAGGTATGGTTGAACCCACCCATGAGACCTTCACCGGCTTCGTGTTCAAGATTCAAGCGAATATGAATCCTAAGCACCGTGATCGGATGGCCTTTCTGCGGGTCTGTTCCGGGCGCTTTGAAAAGGACATAACTGTTCAGCACCCCCGCTTGGGACGGAGTATTCGCCTGTCCCGTGCTTTTCGGCTTTTTGGTCGGGAACGGGAGCCTATCGAGCAAGCCTATCCCGGAGACGTCATTGGACTGGTGAGTCCAGGGCTTTTCGCCATCGGCGATACGGTCACCTCCGGTGAGCCGCTCCGCTTTCCGCAAATACCGCGGTTCGCTCCTGAGAACTTCGGCATCATCGTGAATAAAGATATCGGCCGGTACAAGCAGTTCCATAAAGGTCTGCGGCAGTTAGAGGAGGAGGGGGCGGCACAACTGCTGCATGCCATCGGTGATGTGCAGCGGCAGCCTATCCTCGCTGTCGTTGGGGAGCTTCAATTTGATGTGGTGCTGGCCCGCCTGCACGGTGAGTACAGTGTCGACGCCCGCATCGAACGTCTTCCTCATACAGTGGCGCGATGGGTGGAAGGGACGGACGACGCTCTGGCGTGTCTCACGCTCCCCACACGGCGTAGTATGCGGTGTACCGACGGGCGCGGACGGGGAGTTCTGCTGTTCCCCTCCACATGGGAGTTGGAACACTGTCGGAAGGATAACCCTGAGGTGAAGTTTGCAGCTATGGCTTAGTCACTGAATGCCCGGTGCTACTGGAGCAGTCACTACGGGTGTGTTCCATAAGGGGCAACTGAGATGGTGCCGATGCAGGGACGAAATGTGAATTCTTCAGCATATCTTGGGTGGTACGCATTGCGGCAGCAACACAGAAGTGCCCCAGGTGTCCTTACATCTCCTCGAAGGCTTCGATCTCCCAAGGGTTCGTGTCTTCCCTGTCCTGCAACCTAACGTCTCAGGACCTGACTGACGCTCACCCCTCAGGATCTCTGACCCTTCGAAGCCGCTTGGTGACCTGGGGCAGCATCTAATCTAGATCACGGGATGCTGGTTTGTCAAGCAACCGGTAGCTATGACAATCGATAATGGCATACAAATTTCCAGACCTGATGACCGTAGTGCCTGCAGCTGAAACGTCGTTCACTATTCGAATACATCCGTGAGACTGACTTCGTCGCCACCCTGTACTTCTGTATGATTGCCTGCTTGTTACGGCAATGGCGATGTGTATGGGTGACTCGTTGGAGTCTGAATTCCCTTGCGGCCGGGTACCAGAACTGTCCGTGGAATGGGATCGGGCGGCAGACTGGCGGATGCGCCTCACTATATTTGCCAGTAGGACTGAAGCGTCGCCCCTCCAACTCGGGCTACTGCAACCCCAGTTATCGACTGAAACTCCCTATCCTCGGATTTCCACCTGAAGGGATGTTGGAACGTACCGTCGGGTTGGATTAAATGAAATGCATCAAACTCATTCCGAGGACCACACCTACGGTTATTCCAGCAATCGCCACATGCGGAGTAGTAAGCTGGTACACCTCGGGAATCAGTTCATCGCAGACAATATAGAGCATCGCCCCTGCCGCGAATCCTAAGGCTAGACCCATCGTCGTCGGCGAGATAATTCCCAGCAGTGACCCTATCGCCGCTCCTACTCCCATGGGCAGACCTGCCAGCAAAGTGACGAGCAGGATGCGGCGTGGGTGAGACCCCCCCGCCTTTAGTGGAACGGCAATCGCAAGACCTTCGGGGATATTGTGCAGTGCGATAAGGATTGCCAAGGTAATGCCGAGCGCCGGCGAGGCTATGAAACCTGCACCGATGGCCATCCCTTCCGGAAAATTATGCAGGGCGATTCCTATGGCGATAAGCAACCCCTTCCTTGTGTAGGTGGCCTCGCGGATCTCCTCTGTGAAGAAGTGACTGTGCGGGAAGTACCGGTCCAACAGGAGGAAAGCTACTATTCCGAACAGAAGACCTGCGGTGGGAGCCGCAAACCCGATCTCCAGCCCTTCCTCCAGCAACTCCAGAAACACGATGGTCAGCATGATCCCTGCCGCGAAGCCCAGCATCAATCCCAGAATCTTGGGGGATGGTTTGCGCACCAGGGTAGCCAGGACACCTCCCGTGCCTGTCCCAAGGGCGCCGGTAGCAAACCCTATAACTGTTATCTCCAGCCACTCCATGCGTTACTCTCCTTAATGCATCTGTCGGGAACCATGCTACACCGACCCATTTTGGAGGCGATTATACGCAGCTACGCGTTTATGTCTCAAATCAGTCGGCGCTGCAGGCTGTCTGTAGTGGCCTCCCCTGTCGATCAGTCAGAGCTTGTGAACCAAGACCTCCGTGACGGCGGCTGGTGTCTTGGTCGCACGATTCCATTGCGCAGGGTCGCCGGATCCCCTGCACAGGCCTGTATTGTGTTTCGGGAACACCGGAAGTATTATCTATGATCAGGTACCGAACCCGGGAGGATGTATGCATTTGTTCAGAGCTTACACGTATACGTGGTGGCAGATAGGCATATTCAAGCTGGGGCTTCTGGCTGTCGGGGCTGCAATCGGCGCATACTGGCATGAATTCTTCAGAACTAACCTTACCGCCTTGATCCTCGTAGCAATCATTGCCAGCGCCTATGTGCTGTTCATTTCGCTGAAACAGTTGGAACGTGATCAAGAGAGACGCTGATTGCTTGGCGGGACTCTGAGTTCAACTACCTGTCTTCGGAAGTAACAAAGTCAGGTGTTATCGCCTGCAAGGTCGAGAATTTCCTTGTCTGTTCCTCCCTTCAACCGCATATCCGCGACTCATCGGAAGCGAATCCCTTCTGCTTTCTCTCACCTCCGCCTCGCATTGGCTTGCAGGCAGTCCTTCGAGCATCGCTCCGCTCTTGCCTGGCAATAAGGGCGGCAGGCAATGCGAAATAGGCCGACCGGTCGGTAGTGTCCACTTCGTCTCATCTGGGCACCCACACCGCAGGCCTCACGCAACGCTGATCCATCTGGTTGGCCGACCTGCGGATAGTCACGAAGTGACCATGCTATTGGTGCTGTATAACCCTGAAGATTCTCGCACTTCCTCACGACCGAGCTTCCGTGCACGAGGAATTGCGAGGTTCGCCGGCGAGGGTGACCTATGACTCCGCTTGGCGGTTCAGAGTTTCCAGCATACGGTTCCTCCTTGCCCCGTTACCGGAGATCAACCAACTAATCGACTCCTCGTTCCGCCTCTCTGGATGCGGTGAAACCGTACCGTTTTGGTTTGTGAGGCTGATACGGTTCACTGAGCTCGGGGCATATCGATATGCCTGCGTTCGACTTATACGGGGGGCTGGGGGAGTATGCGGTCTTTCGCCCTATAATCTCTTGAGCTTGGTAGCACTTCATCCGAGGTGCCTTAGTTTGTCCGACGTCCGTGTTCTAGATGTGCTGTGTGCAGGCAATTGACACCCTGAAACGCCTGCACATAGACTCCATTGATCGTCTTGGTGTGATCCAGGTTCGTTGCAGGTATTTCCGGGATGAACATCGTCAGGCTTGAGTATAAATGGGTTGCGCTCGTTGTAGTTGCTGTGGGCGTACTGATGGTCACGCTCGACGAGGGAGCGGTGCGCATAGTTCTGCCTGAACTGGCGAGGGTGTTCGATGCGGTTGCGGATGATGTTGTCTGGGTTCTGCTTATATACCTGCTGGTAGGAGCGGGTTTGATGTTCACACTCGGCTGGTTAGGCGACGTCTTTGGCCGAAAGCGTGTCTACATCTCCGGGTTGCTCCTTTTCACGGTAGGCTTGGGACTATCATCTGTAGCCACTGGCCTCGGCCAGTTGATTGCTTTTCGAGGAGTACAGGCCATCGGCGGTGCGATGATGGTGTCGATGAGCAACGCCATAGTTGCTGCGTCATTTCCTGCAGGTGAGCGAGGGCGTGCACTGGGATTCATCGCGGCGGTCGTAGCCATCGGCTTGTTGGCGGGGCCGGCGATAGGCGGTGCCCTGGTTGAGTGGATCGACTGGCGTGCAGTGTTCTATCTCAGGATACCTGTCGGGGTCGTCGCCGTCCTACTTGCAGTACCGTTGCTGAAACGCGAGACTGTCACCAGAACCCAGCGCAGGTTCGACCGTTCCGGCGCCACCACTCTTTTTCTGGGTCTATGCGCTATCCTCCTGGGTATCAATAGAGGGCAAGACCTTGGTTGGTTCTCCGTGCCTGTACTGGGTCTGATTGCAGCCGGAGCCCTCCTCCTGGTGGGATTCGTCAGAATTGAGCGAAATGCGTTCGATCCGGTACTGGACCTGTCGCTGTTCTCACACAGGGCATTTACTTCTGCGACCATCAATAACGCTCTCCTTTATGCCTCCACGATTACCATAGCCTTCACGACGCCCTTTCTTCTGCTGGAGGCCCTGTCTTTGCCTCCTTCCGTTGCCGGTCTTCTGCTGGCAACCGTTCCAGGGGTACGTGTTCTCGTTTCTCCATTAGCCGGACGTCTTTCAGATCGCGCAGGTCCCTATCTGTTCATTCTGGTGGGGTTGTTGATAGTAGCCGGTTCGGCTGCACTGATGCTGACCATCGATCTCGGCACAGGGGTGTGGTGGCTTCTGGCGTTGTTCGCGATGCTGGGCGTTGGTATGGGGGTATTTGTTGCACCGAATACCAGCGTAATCATGGGAGCTGTGACAACGGATCAACTCGGGACCGCATCTGCAATGGTTGCTACATCGCGGCAGGTGGGACATTCAGTCGGTCTCGTTATTGCCGGTGCAATGTTCGCTCACTGGAGACTTGTGCGCCTGGATGACTGGCTTACACGGGGCGTCACACCCGAAGTGGCCAGTGCCCAGGCTACTCTGGCCGGATTTCACGCAACGGTAATAGTTGCAGTACTACTCGCCCTTGCAGGCGTTGTCCTCCTTGGGGTTCGGAGGGAGGACAGACATACCGATAGTCCGGAGCATGAGGTGAAGTGAATCACCCATAACCAGGAGTACTGTGCTGGCCAGCTGGTGGGCGTGTCGTCGCGAGTCTGGATGTGACGGACGGGAGAGCCAAACTGACGATTCTGCTGACGGATACAGGGGCTGCTGCCTTGTTGGGTTCAGAGCAGTCATACACAGTATCTACAAACGGTCGCTGCCTGCCCGTAAGGTATCGCTGCGTATGGTGTTGACCTGCGCATCTAGCCGACATAATCCAGAAGTCTCAGGCAATTCTCCTGGCAGCACCAAAGCGCAACAGTCGGCCTAGTGCCGCTCTGCAAGTGCTACGCGATCAAGGATGCAGACTATCGTGGTAGCCGCCATGGATTGGGCAGCGCGGATCCCGCGTCGACGAGCACCGGCCCGTCACCGGATCAGGCCTGGCCCATCTTGAACACCTTCGTGCCGCAGCCGCCACACGTGCCTTGTACTGCCTGGCGACCGTTCTTCAAGGTGACTTGCTTTGGATCGTTCATCTCGACTTTCTTTCGGCACTTCATGCAGTACGCCTGAGCCATGTTACGCCTCCTTTTTGTGGGTGCCTCAATGTATGCAGGACTGCGAGCTTTGTCAATAGGCTTCGGGAGTATTCCTACATTCGTTAAAACGTCGGCGGATCATCACCGGTTGAGGGGGTCGCCGGCCTCGGTCGCTCACAAACGCGATACATGGCGACTAAGATACGTACTCGCCGACCAGAAACTCGTACATATTGGTTGCGGTGACTACTACCTTGTCTCCATCGAAAGAGATGGTTGTCTGTCCAACTGCTGCATCCTCATACATGCTGTCGAACCATACCCATCCCGGTGGCCAGTTTCCAGTGCGACGAGGGCCCGACTTCCCATCCACCACTCCGTCCCCGTCACTGTCGACGAGCCTCACAGAGTTTGCCAGATTGCCATTCTGAAGGTATTCGACCTGCACAAAAAGGCCATCGTCATGCATCGGCTCCGCGACGATTCTGATAGTCCCCGGGTGCGTCGTATCGCAGCCTGCCGTGCCGCCGGCTACCGCCAGTACAACAATGATTACCGCGATATACAGAATCCGGCGTGTCACGGAGCAAGAATTTTCATTGGCGTTCATTCTCACCTGCATTGTAACAGTAGTCGATAGGAATTCGGACAGCGCGTCAGGGTTCCGCTATCCATAATTCAGTGTGTCTCGTGTTGATCGGGCTGTGTTGTGGTCGTTCCTTCAACGATGGCGTATCCGAGCCGTATTCTGGAATATACAACAATCGTCTGGTAGACTGGACGGGGTGAATTAAGGTGCGGGCAGCAGCCTTTGAACTAGCGCTCCTGTGTGTCCAGGACTGAAAGGAGGCATTTGCGATGGAGTACCTGCAGTTCAGTCTCTGGTTCACCGTGATACACATCTTTGCATATCTCATCGCCGGCGCCATCGATTTTCGACTGGCAAAGCGCTTCTACGGTGGTAAACAACGAGACTTGGATTTCCTCAGGGATATGGCGGCTCCTGACGAGAGTCGGCGTGTGATGCCGCTGCTGGTTCCGAGCCAGATACTCCGCGGACTGCTGATGTCCGTAGTACTCTATCCGATACTGGGGGCGCTGGGGGATCTCTCCTTTGGCCTGCGGTTCGCCTTCTTTGCCGGACTGATGTTCGTGTACGCAGATTTTGCGTCTGCCATCCCATTCTCCAACACCATCGAAGGTTTCGTCTACATGAAGCGCCCTTATATGAAGAAGGAGTTATTCTGGATCATCCAACTCGAGGCCGTGATGTACAGTCTCATGTTCGGCGCCGCAGTGGCGTGGTTCCTGTTCTAGTTGCATCGGGACCTGGCGCAACATCCCTGTCTGCCACGGTGGTTATTCTTCGTATCCATCCATAAGGCATAAGGATCGTGGGGCGGGATGGAACGCACCTGTGTGGATGCGCTACTAACCACGCTGCCCGGACCTTATCTGGCTGTGAAGCCGTCTGTGTACTCGCTTCATTCGATAGGTTGAATCTTGATGGTTGTCCTGTGGGCTGCAGTGCAGCGTTTCTCAGGTGTATGACACTCCCTGTTGACGCCTTGGTGGCGTTGATGTCTTCCGCGTGGCACGCGTCATGAGTATCCTGGACCTGGTAGAGCACAAAGAGGAAGGGGAACGCGTGACACGTTCCCCTTACAGATGCTAACCGTTACTCAGTCTTGCTCATGACCAGCTTGGGTCCAGCCTCCGACTCATGTACATCGATCGTGATGCCTTCCAACTGCTCAGCGAGCGCATCTTCCACCAGCAGAACCTTGGAGCCTTCATGTTCGATGACCTTGTCTCCTTCCTTCTCCACGTCTACCCCAAGGCCAAACTCGTCAGGCCCAACGAGAGCCAGACGAAGCCCGTTTGTACCTTCTTCCTGCTGTCCCTGTGCGTCTAGAGCCTTCTTGAGTTCCTGGCGTGCGCGTTCTGTCACCTCTATCATCTGCTCGCCTCCTTTTTCGGGCTTTGTGCCCGATTCATTCCGTCGCGTGGCCGCGTACGATAACTGCCGCTGATGACCGAAAAACCTGTCCCACTAAAGCCTTACTGCGTTCAGTTCACAATTCTTGGACATCGGACGCCTAACACGTTTTGGCGTTCAGATACGCGACTTCCTCCGACCTCAAACCTCACCTTAGCAAATGCAAAGGGGGGTGGGTCAAACTTCGGGGGTGTTGTCCAATGGTATCGCGCCACTGTTCATTGATGAGTATGGTTGTCTATAATGACCTTGAGCGCTCATCGAGAGGAGGAGTCACATGGCGACCGGAGGTAGAGAACGATTTCGGGGCATCTGCGAATTCGAACTCAATGGCGAGCTTATGCTGGTAACACCGTATTTTCATGACTTCTGGACCGAGACACTCGATGAGTGGGTCTCTCAGGGGGCACCCCCGGAGATCAGGCAGGCACGATTCCGGGGACAGTATTTCCACCTCGATCATTTGCGCATGCTGCGCGAGATCAAGCTGGGCCTGTTCATGGATAAGGTCATCGATGTACATGGAGCGCCGTACGTCTATGGTATTCCTCCGATTGTGCCTGAGTATGACACCGAGGTTCTTGAAGAGGATGATGAACACGTGGTCATTGTAAATGCCGGTGGCCAGAAGCTACGGGCCTCTAAGAAGCATCCCGAAAAGATGCCTATGTACCTGGACTTTCCGGTGAAAGACCGGGCCACGTGGGAGGAGTACAAGAAACGGCTTGACCCCACCACGCCTGAACGCTGGCCGGCTGATTGGGAGCCATATGCCGCGCGCATCAACTCTAAGAGCGAGCCTGTCATGCTGAATGTCGGCGGCCTCTTTGGCTACATACGTGAGTGGATGGGTGTGGAGCGGGTCCTCTATCTTGTGTATGACGATCCCGTCCTCATGGAAGACATGATGGAGCATATGACCTTCCTTCAACTCGAAGTGGTGAAACGCGTGCTTGCCGACGTGAGGATTGACTGCGCCATGTACTGGGAGGATATGTGCTTCAAGACAGGGCCCCTCATCTCGCCGAAGATGGTAGAGCGCTTCATGGTACCGCGCTACAAAAAGGTGACTGAGTTGCTGCGGTCTGCCGGCGTTGACTCGATATTCGTGGACAGCGATGGTAATCTGAACCAACTCATTCCGTTGTGGCTCGAATCCGGCATCAACGGTTTCTGGCCTCTTGAGTGTGCTGCGGGCAACGATGCGGTAGCGCTGCGAAAGAAGTACGGTAAGGACATCATTCTTGCGGGTAACATCGACAAGCGCGCCTTCCTGAAGACGGAAGAAGTCCTTCGTGAGGAGATTATGGCAAAGGTGCCGTACCTGCTCGAAACGGGCGGCTACTTCCCTTCGCTCGACCACCTCGTTCCGCCGGATGTGCCGTTGAAGATGTATCAGTACTTCATCAACACTCTGCGGGAGGTAGCGGGGCTCGAGAAGATTTCCTGGTAGCGAACTATGTCAATACGGAAAAGAGGGGAGGCCTGCGCCTCCCCTCTTCGTTTACTGGATGAACAACGGGCTGCGGGGTGGTCCTAGGCGATCGCGCTGTCCGGGCTTAGAATGCCATTGGGATCGAACAATTGCTTGATCTGGAGCATCAATTCTCGCGACTTCGGGTCGAAGCTCATCTCCATCTGCTCCATCCTCGTCTTGCCGACACCATGCTCGCCGCTGATGACGCCGCCTAGCTTGATGGCGGCCTCGTAGATCTCCTTCTTCGCGTCCTTGAGCAATCCCTTCTCTTGATACTCCCAGAACATGTTCGGATGGAGGTTGCCGTCACCTGCGTGACCCACCACCGGGATGAAGATGCCGTATTTCTCCGCCACCTTGTCAATGGCGTCGAGCATCTCGGGGATAGCTGCAGGCGGAACCGTCACGTCGAGGGCGTCACAGACCTTGGGCTTGACGGCATTGCCGACCTCGCTGCGGATCTTGAGTATCTCGGCCTGCTCGGCGTTTGTCTCAGCCATGAGCACATCGACTGCGCCATTCGTGTCGGCTATCTCAGAAAGCTGCTCGCACATGCCGTAGAGTTGGTCCTCATTGGCCTCGGCCATGATGACGATGAGCTGGGCTGACCCCTGCTTTGCCGGCCAGACCATATTGATATGCTCGGCGGTCTGCTCCATCAGAGACTTCTCCGTATACTCGATAGCCAGCGGAATGATGCCAGCCTGCAGTATCTTCGGAACGGTCGCGATAGCACCCCGGCGGTCGTCAAATGAGATGACGAGTGTAGCCGTAGCTCCGAACTTGGGATACAGCCGCATCGTGGCCTTCGTCACGATCCCGAGGATTCCTTCGGAGTCGATGATGAGGTGCATCAGGTCGAGTCCTGTATTGTTCTTCAACAGCTTGCCGCCCATCTGGACTATCTCCCCGGTGGGAAGCACGACCTCCAGTCCCTTGACGTAATTGCGAACCACTCCGTACTTCACTGCGCGGGTGCCGCCAGCGTTACAGACTATCATGCCCCCTACCTGGGCTCCCTCGTCTCCAGGGTGTGGGGGGAAGAGCAGGTCGTTGGCCTCTACCTCATGCAGCAGGTGCTCGAGTGTCACACCGCCTTCGGCCACGACCATCATGTTTTCCTTGTCGACCTCGATAATCTTATCGAGGCGCTCCAGCGACAGGACAACGCCGTCTCTGGTCGGGACAGCCGCTCCCACGAGGCCGGTACCGCCACCCCTGGGGTAGATCAGTATTTTCTCTTCGTTAGCGAGCTTGAGGATGGCGGAGATCTCCTCCGGATTGGCTGGCTTTACCACCACGACGTTCTCTGCGGGCTTCGGGAGCACACCGAGGTAGGTCTCGTCGGCCAGGTAACCCTGGATCTGCTCACGCTGTGTCACGACGTAGTGTTCACCAACAATGCGCTTAAGTGCATCAACGTTAATCATGCCGGTACCTCCTTACCCTACTGTATGCGAAAAGGGAATCTCCATTCCGCCGGGGAATGTGGGCGAGATCGCTTTCCATGTGGAAATAGTGTGCTGTCGCAGGGTTATGCAACTGTCTGATTCCAGATGGCTGTGAGTTGCTGTTCAGCCGGACTCACCGTCATCACCGTAGCGATTATGGTAGCGATTTCGGGTCTCGTTTGCAACAGTCAGGACTATGTGTCTGAGAGTAATAGAAAGGGGAGAGCTTCAAGCTCTCCCCCTTCGGAATCCAGGAGATATGGGTCACCGCCGCTGCATCGCTCGAGGAACACCCCGGCCCTGACGTATGAGGTCAGGTGCACAGGGCATCTTCCATCTCGCCGGGCGCCTGCTCCTTGCCTATCGCTTCAGTCAGTCGCGGTACCAGGTCATAGAGGTCGCCCACGATTGCGTAGTCGGCGATCTCGAATATTGCTGCCTCTGGGTCTCGGTTGATGGCGACTATTGTGCCGGCCGTACGCATGCCGATGAGGTGCTGCGAACTGCCCGAGACACCGACGGCAAAATACACTCGCGGCCGCACCGTATTGCCGCTGAAGCCGACAAGGTGCTCTTTGTCCATCCAGCCTTCGTCAACCAGGGGCTTGCTGCAACCGACTACGCCTCCGATGGCATCGGCCAGATCCTGCAGCATCTTGAGGTCCTCTGGTTTCTTGAGGCCGCGGCCTCCGCAGACCACTATTTCGGCCTCGGCGACGCCTGTGCGGGCATGGCGGTTACAGGGGACGCGCGATAGAACCGCGAGCGGCTCTTCGACTAGTGACTCCCGCCGGATGATTCTGCCCTGCCGGTTGCAGTCTCGTGGCAGCGCCTGCATTATCTTGTAGCGGACGGTAGCCATCTGGGGTCGTGTGCTTGTCTTGATGTGCGCCAGTATGTTGCCGCTGAATGCCGGACGTATCTGTACGAGGTCGCCCTGCTCGTCAATTTCCAGGCTGGTGCAGTCGGCTGTCAAGCCGGTATCGAGAGCGGCTGCCAGCCTCGGTCCGAGCGACCTGCCTATTGGCGTCGCACCCAGCAGGATGATGTCCGGTTTGACCTCGTTGACAAGTTCCAAGAGGTTCAAGCGGTAGTTCATGATGTCGAAGGCTGCCAGAGCCTCATGGTCGAACAGATAGACGGTGTCCGCACCCCGGAAGATGAGCTCCTGTGCCTCTGACTCGAGTTCTTGACCCATCACAACGGCTGAGAGTTCGCCCCCCAGCCTGTCCGCAATCTCGCGGCCCTTGCCCAGCAGTTCGTAGCTTACCGGATGGACCGTGCCGCCGCTCTGTTCGGCAAATATCATAACCCCAGGTGCAGTAGCCATAATCTACAGAAGTCCTCCTGTCTCGAGTCTCTGGATGAGTTCGTTCACGATCTTGTCCGGCGGGCCATCGATCCGCATGCCTTTTCGGCCCTCGACCGGTGGGACTACCACCTTCGTGAGTCGGGTGGGGGAGCCATGGAGTCCGAAGTTCTCGGGGGATGTGAATTCCTTGAGGTCGTCAGCGCCCCAGCGCTCTACAGGTCTTGCCACTGCCTGGTATATCCGCTGCGGCGTGGCATACGGGCACTTGCCGGCGCGACGCGTCACTGTGATAAGGGCAGGGAGTTGTGCCTCGGCTACATGCAGGCCGTCGCTCATTTCGCACAGTGCCTTCAGCTTCTGGTCCAGGGAAAGTATCTCCCTTATGTAAGCCACATGCGGGATACCCAGCCATTCAGCCAGTCCCGGTCCGACCTGGCCGGTATCGCCATCTACGGTCTTCTCACCGCAGATCACGAGATCGCAACCACCGAGCTTCAGGATCCCCGCCGCGAGGGTACATGAAGTAGCCCATGTATCGGCACCGGCAAACGCCTTGTCCGCCAGCAGGATCACCCTGTCAGCCCCGCGCGCATAGCATTCCTTGAGCGCTGACACCGCCTGCTGTGGGCCCATCGATATCGCGGTGACAGTCCCTCCGTGGAGATTTCTCAATCGCAGGGCTGTCCCCAGGGCGTGGAGGTCGACCGGATTCACCACACCTGGCGCGGAGCTACGATCGACGCGACCTGCCTCGGTGTCGAACTTGACCCGTTGCATATCCGGCACCTGTTTGACCGGCACAACTATTCGATACATCGTGATCCTCCCTGTGCGGTGTGGCTGCACTGGTTATCCAGGAAGAACCAGCAGCCCTTGGCTGCCGGGCCGCACACACGTATCCTTAGGCAGTAGGCAGTTGTTCTCTGGATCGGCGTAGCGAATTCTCGCATTCACTTCCACCCCTCCTATCCCCGGCATCCTGACGGTGGCAGATATGTCCGACAGGCCAGGGTATGCCTCTTTCTGCGATCGCCGAATCATACCGGGGAAGCTTCGGCTCCACGGGGCACATATGGTTCGCGCGCCGCAAAGCGCACACCATCTACGTGCGCTACAAGGATATTGCGAAGGGTGATGGCTGTCAAATCAGAGTTCGCGAAAGAGAAAACCGCCCAGGACGGCTCGTATGACGATGCTATAATCCAACGTACAATGAGACGGGTGGAGTGAATGAACCTCTCCAGAGACCTTGATCGATGGCTGCCCCCCGGAGCACGTGAACTGCTCCGCCGGATAGGTTCGTGTGCCGGCGACCTCGGTGTCCAGACGTATTTGGTGGGTGGCCCGGTTCGCGACCTCATTCTTGGCCGTCAGAGCTTCGACCTGGATGTGGTGGTTCAAGGTGACGCGCCCGCCGTAGCACACGCGGCTACGTTGCCCGATGAGCCACCGCCCGTGGTGCATCCTTTCTTTGGGACCGCAACACTGTATCAGGGTGCGTTCCGGGCCGATCTCGCCACCGCTCGGGCTGAGATCTATGAGCGCCCTGGGGCACTGCCGATCGTGCGTTGGGGGTCTATAGAGCAGGACCTGGCGCGTCGCGATTTCACGGTAAATGCTATGGCGCTGACTCTCGGCGGTCCACGTCATGGCGATCTGCTCGATCTGCATGGGGGTCGCTCTGACCTTGAGCACGGCCTGTTACGGGTGTTGCATGATGCGAGCTTTGTCGACGATGCCACCCGAATATTGCGTGGCGTTCGTTACGAACAGCGCTTCGGGTTCGCTTTCGAGAAGCTGACGCTTGAGGCGCTGCAGCGTGATCTGCGGTATCTCGACTGCCTCAGTCCCGACCGGGTTCGCCATGAGTTCGAGCGCACGTTCGCGGAGGATGAGCCGGAGCAGGCGCTGCGACGGCTCAACACCCTGAACGTGTTCAGCGCCATCCATCCCGGTCTCGTCTTCGGTCCGGAGAAGGCGTGGATACTCGAAGGCTTCAGGAGGCGGGCGCTGCCGCCATCTCAGCTATATACCGTCTACTGGTGCCTGCTGGCCTGGGGCCTGTCTTCCATGGAGGTGGAGACTTTTGCCACCCGCCTGTGCCTGCCCCGGCGGATCCAGGATGCAATTGCCGATGCAGTGGCGCTGCAGGAGTTGGCGCCGTACCTGGATGATCCGGGGTTGACTCCCGGACAGGTCTTCGAGGTGCTGCACGGCCGCAGCGTTGCCGCTCTGATTGTGGCGGAGCGACTGTTTGTACGTCCTTTCGCACGGTCAAGTCTGTCACTCTACCTGCATCGATTGCGTCACGTTCGCCTATCTCTCACGGGCAGGGACCTGCAGGCTCTGGGGATTCCTGAGGGGGTGCTGCTGGGACGCATCCTGTCGTGTCTTCGTACTGCGCGACTAAACGGTGAGGTGTCATCCAGGGAGGAGGAGGCAGCTCTTGCCCTGCGCCTGTTGAACGATGCCTAGGCTGTCCTCACTACGTACAACAGGTGCTTCGCACGGCTGGCGGTCGTATATATAGCGCGGTCAGACCAGCGGGCATCATTCGGATCCACATCCAGGAGTATGACCGCATCTGCTTCACAACCTTTGAACTTCATATAGGTATGGTAGCGTACGGTATGGCGTCCTGTTGCACCGCCCTCCACCACCTTGAAACGGCCCACGATTCCGTTCGTTGGGATGCACGTTCTTGCGATGTTGTGGCCTCCCAGAATGATGATGCGGTCTGGCGATAGGCCCTGCCGGAAGACCATGTCATCGAGAATAGCGCCTAATCTGGCTTGCCTTCCTCTGGGCGAAGGATTGACTAACTCCTGCACTTCCTCGCCGTCAGGCGCTCTAACCATCGAGCGCATCATCTCAGACGCGTGCCTGGCCACATATTCGCAGATGGCCTTCGTATTAGGGCAATTGTCCGACAGCATGAACTCCGGCCCATTGATCGGAAAGGCCATCTCGGTACCGAAGACATTCTGATCGGGTCGTAGAAGACATAGCAGTAACCGCCGTCTGAAATGACATCGAACTCTGGTGGATAGCGCTTGTTAGGCCGCAGGGCCGATAGTCCGTGCGACGACGGCATGCCGTCCATAGCGAATCAGGCGTGAGGCGACTGCATCGGCCTCATCGGCGGAAGGGAGTAGTACGTAGAGGCTTGGGCCCGAGCCGGCGAGATGTACCGGCACATCGGTGGCCTTCTGGAGGAGTGTGCGGTCACGTGCCAGCGACTCAAAGACACAGTCGGCGACCTTCTCGAAGACGTTGAACATCAGTTCCTCCGGAATACGCCTGCCGTGTTCAAGCGCGAACTCTGCTGCACGAACAAACTGACCTTTCGTGAACATCTCCGGATGGAGTTGGCTGTACATAAGTCCCGTCTTTCCCGGAGGAGGGTAAGCGCATGGGGTCAGGATAACCGCGTGCATCGGAGGATGATGAGGAAGAGCTCGCACCTGATCCCCTTTGTCCTTGAGCAGCACTGTGCCTCCTGTCACGAACAGGGGTACGTCCGAACCCAGTTGGGCTGCAAGGTCGAAGAGTTGATGCTGCTGCAGCCCCGCACCCCACATCTGATTGAGCGCGAGAAGTGTCGCCGCTGCGTCACTGCTGCCGCCGCCGAGCCCTGCTGCCTGGGGGATGCACTTATTGAGATGGATACGGGCGCCTTGGAGGATTGCACAGTGCTCCTGCAAGAGACGTGCCGCCTGGCTCACCAGGTTATCTTTCAGGAGAGATGGTTCACTGCAGGTGAACGAGATATCTGTGGCAGGTTCGAATGTCAGCATGTCGCAAAGGTCGATCCCCTGAGCAATGCTGCGGATATCGTGGTACTGGTCGTGGCGTCCCACCACCTCGAGCACGAGGTTGAGCTTGGCCGGGGCGAGAACTGTCAGCATTGCTCCTCCCCTGAAGCTGTAGCGCAATAGGTATGCCACAGCCGGACCCATTCCTCGACCGTGAGAGTCTCAGGCCGGCGATGCCGGTCTATGCCCCCGCGCGTGAGGAGATCATCTATCTGCTCGCGTGGTAACGGGAGGCCGTGACCGAACGAGTTGCGCAACTGTTTCCGCGGTGAATGGAAGCCGGCCGCGACGAAGTCCAGAAACGCAGAGACCAACTGCGTTGGAACCGGCGGTGATTTCAGCACCTCCAGCCTGAGCACGAGTGAATCGACCTTGGGTGGGGGATGGAAGGAACCGGCTGATACGCGCCTGACGATGTTAGGATGTGCGAATGCCTGAACACTAACGCTCAGCAGGCTCATGTCACCCGGTTGTGCCATGATGGCGCGCCCGACTTCTTCCTGCACCATCACGACCATCAGGTCAGGCCGCACGGCTGTGTGCAGGAAATGGCGCAACACCGGCGAGGTGATGTAGTAGGGGAGGTTGGCTACCACCTTGTAGCGGCCTGTGCGGCGGATGCTGTAGAGGTCCAGCAGTTCTGCGGGGGGGAGGGTCAGGATATCGCCTTCGACTATCTGCACGTTGGCCGACGCATCGAATGAGTCGTGCAGCAGCGCTACCATGCGCCTGTCCAGCTCGACGGCGATAACCTCTCCTGCACTGCATTGAAGTTCAGACGTGAGTGAACCGGTACCGGGCCCGATCTCGATGACTGTGTCCTCCCGGGTAACATCGGCTGCCGCGATGATCGATTTCAGAATGCCCCGGTCTACGAGGAAGTGCTGGCCCATGCGTTTGTTCACGCGCAGTTCGTGGTGACGCAGCAGGTCCTTGAGTCGCGACATGTCGCCGCGTGGCGGTTTGGTGGATGTCATGTGCATCTATGCTACCACTTCTGTGAGGCTTCTGAGCATGTGTCCTCGTTTGGTGCGGGCAGTCAGGATTGTAAGCGTGGTCGGCTGGTTGTGAATCTGACCATTGACCGGGCTGTGCATGCTTCATACAATCCATCTGTCAGGGGGTTGAACGTGCCTGAGAGGGAACAGCAGAACCAGCAGTACGACGCCATAATAGTGGGAGCCGGCCCCGCCGGCATTTTCGCGGCTCTTGAGCTTGCCGATTCCGGGCTGCGAGTTTTGCTGATGGAAAAGGGTCGCGATCTTGAGGACAGGATCTGTCCCATAGCCGGGCGGGCCGAAGGATGTGTGTCGTGCCGTCCCTGCAGCATGGTGAGCGGCTTCGGCGGTGCGGGTGCCTACAGCGACGGCAAGCTGACGCTGAGTCCCGATGTCGGGGGGCTTCTGGACAGACTGCTTGAGCCGGATACGTTGCCGCAGCTCATCGAGTATGTGGATTCGAGGTACGTGCACTTCGGCGCTCCCGACCGTGTGTTTGGTGTTGGTCCTGCGGTTGATCCCTTGGTGAATCGCGCGATGCTGGCCGGACTGCGCCTGGTGCCGCTGAGGCTACGTCATCTTGGCTGCGAGTATTGTCGGCGTGTTCTGGAGGAAATGCGAGCGCATCTGCGCTCCAGAGTCGACATAAGAGTTAATACGTCGGTGACCGACATCCGGTGCGACGGGCGGCGTATTGTTGGTATAAGTACGTCGACAGGTGAGCGTGTGGATTGCCGCTACGTTATCTGCGCTCCTGGCCGCGAGGGGGCGGAGTGGCTCACGTGCCTGGCGCGTCGACAGGGACTCAGTATGGAAGCAAACCCGGTGGATGTGGGCGTCAGGGTTGAAGTACCTGCCCAGGTGACTGACGAGCTTTGTCGTGTCCTGTACGAGGCGAAACTTGAGTATTACTCAAAGACTTTCGACGACCGGGTACGTACGTTCTGCATGTGCCCGAATGGGGATGTGGTGATGGAAGCGACTGGTGGCGATGATCCTGTGGTTACGGTCAACGGGGTCGGCTATGCCGAGCATTCCACGCCGAACACGAATTTCGCCGTACTGGTCTCCACCTCGTTTACCGAGCCGTTCCATGAACCCATCGCCTACGGCAAGTACCTTGCGAGGCTGGCCAACCTTGTCAGCGGAGGCGTGCTGGTGCAGCGGCTGGGGGACCTGCTGGAAGGACGACGCTCTACCGAGGAACGCATCAGCCGCAGTCTTGTTCGGCCATCACTTCAGGCTGCTACTCCCGGTGACCTCAGCTTCGTGCTGCCGTACCGGTATCTGACCGATATTGTCGAGATGCTCAAGGTGCTGGATCGGATCGCGCCAGGGATAGCGTCGCCTCACACTTTGCTGTATGGCATCGAGGTGAAGTTCTACTCGGGCCGCCTTGACTTGAGCCCATGCCTGGAGACCGCTATCGAAAACCTGTTCGCAGTCGGCGACGGCGCGGGCGTCAGCCGCGGATTGGTACAGGCGTCTGTATCCGGAGTGGTGGCGGCACGTGAGATCATGCGGCGGGGTTGAGCGGGAGGTCCTGTTCTGCGTGCTTCCTCAGCGGTCGTAGTTTCGTACACGGCCTCTCTTCGGAGCCACGCCCGCTGGGATGGACTCAGCTTGGTAGCGTAGAGGCCGCATATGTGCTACCGGTTGTCGTGTGCCCGATAGTCATCCGCGAGTGAAATGAGATTTATGCCAGTCCTTGCGTATCGTCGTAGCTGGTGGTGTCGTTCTGACATATAGGGACGACACAGGCCGGGCTTTCCGGGACACCATTGTTTCTCCTAATCCCCCAAAGCCACCGGTTCGGACCTCGGGGCTTTCATCAGCCAGCGACTGCTATTGACAGACCGGAGATGGAATCAAGCACGGCCCCTTGAATCCATGGAGGGCGGACTGGAAGGCACTTGGACTTGATTACATGAGTATCGCCGCTGATAAGGTTTGTGATAGCGTTGATGAGAACGCTGACACACCGGCCTGGTTCAGAGCTCGAGTAGCGGAAGATCACCGGCTGCAACGAAAGAAGGTATGCGATGGGCCTTGTCATAGGAATACTGTTATGCGGCATTGCCGCCTACAGCCTGATTACTCTCGTATCGGTTGGCGGTGAGATGCCCACCGGCACCCGGGTCATTGTCGTGGTCACGCAGTTGTTGTTCCTTGCGGTGGGAGGGTTTCTCATAAGGTCCTTCTTCGCGACGCGCAAGAAGTGACTGTCCCTGATTCCTGGACCGGTACCGTATCGGGAGAGCGGTCTTTCGCAGTGCGGACATGACTGTGCACCGGCATCCAGGACCGCCGTTATACAGATGGCGTCTTCAGATCTGTCCCTTCGATCTTTGATTGATGCGGCTGGATACCAGGAGTAATCCCATACACCCCTCGCATTGTCACACTGAACATCGGCTGTCCGGAAATCTTTCCGGTGGCGCTGCGGTTCCTTCCACCCGGACATCGACAGGGGCTTCCGGCTCCTGGTGAACCATCTGTGTCTATGGGCGGATGTTTGTGACCAGTCGTCATGGGAGCGTCCCAACAAGGCTCAGGCTGCAGCTCACGGGTGCCAGCGTACTAGGAATCTGCTGTGGACAAGAGAAGGGCACACTCACCTTCGCCTTGTCCGACTCCTCACCGATTACCTGCGCTGTTAACGCAAACTCTCAGACCAGGTTGTCGGCTTCGCGTCGATGAATGTGCCCAACAATAATCATCGCATATGATGATAGCCTTGTCAAGCGCTTATCGCGGGACGTGTGGATGTTCTACGATTCTGTCCTCCCCTAAGTGTTCAGCGAAAATGTCCGCATGGAGGAGGAGCGCGTTACAGGTTGAGATTGGCCCCGCCGCTCATTGCAGACAGAAATCACGGGATACCGGAGGGCCCGAGTCTACGGCGTCAGCCTGGGCATTACACGTGGCCTGGTATCAGCCGCAACCCCTGCAGCCTCCGCCCCCGCCGCCGCCACCGACGCTTATAATTTCGAAGAGAGTGTCCTCGCCCGAGGCCGTTCGGGAGTATGCCTCGATCAGATCATCCAATGGCATAGTGATAGTATTGCCGACTATTGCATGAGAAATGCGCCCCGAAGGGTAGTCGAGCGCTCCATCTCTTCCCTGGCCACTGATGAGTTCGAATGTTGCCCCACACTCTCCGCAGGACAGGGCATCCTCTGCCCACGCGATGCTTGTTGCGCCGCAGTTGGGGCAGAAGACCGCCTGCGCGTAGAACCTGCCTTCGATGAAGTACCCCAGAAACGCGGCTGTTCCACCGTTCGCAGGCACCTCGAAGTGCACGTGGTCCTCCATTGTAGCCACTTCCCGGGAGATAGTGACGAGGTTACCTTCGATTAGTGTCTCGGCCCAGATGTTCCCGGGAGTGCTCTTCAGGGATTGTCCGGGCGACGTTCCGCCATCGGACTCAGGCTCCAATGGTATGGCAGGAGATTCCCCATTGCCATTTACTGCTGCCGGGGTTGGATCTGTGACTTCCTCTGGATCGAGTGGAGGTTCTGTCGCGTCAGGAGATTCTCCGGGGACACATGCAGCTGTCAGCATCAGCAAAGTAGTGATGAGCAGCGGTACAGCCAGTCGTACCGACGTTCTTCTGTGCTTCGTGAGAATCTGGATCACGCGCTAATGATAGCATCTGTTGCGGCCCGTCGGGCGAAATTTTCGCGTATCCAGCACTGAATCTGGATGGTGAGAGCGATTGCACAACTGTATGGTCTGCCCAGCAGGCATCGGTCTCGAGGTATTCTGTTACGTCACTTCAGGTGCGCGCATGGCCCACGCGTTTATGATGGTCGGTGACCATAGGAGGGCAGGATTGTTCAGCCTGACATAAAGACAAACAGAAGGGCACACTCACCTTCGCTTGTCCGACTCCTCACCGATTACCTACGCTGTAAACGCAAACTCTCAGCCCTGATTATCGGCTTCGCGTCGATGAATGTGCCCAACAACAATCGTCGCATATGATGATAGCCTCTGTCAAGTCGTACCCGCATGCGAGTGGGCGGATCGAGGTAACGTGGACGCGGCAATTGCCGATCGTATCCAGCCGGGGCTGGACAGGTTTCACTGTGACCCGGAACCCAATACGCGGGCAGCGCATCGCCGGCTTGGCGCCTCGTGTGTCCTGATCGGTACCCTGGCTGGAGGTGGGTGTCAACTCACACATAGTTGTGATACCGGAGAGGTATTGCCTGCAGTGAAGAGGGCATGTATCCTGAAGACAGCGTGATACAGCGCCGTAGCTCCTGGTACCGTGCTCTTCACAGTTCCTCAAGCCAGCTGCGAGGGATAGGAGGTGATAACAATGGCAATGGTGAAAGTGCTACAGGAGCGCCTGGTCAAGAGAGACGACAGTCAAAGATTGCTGGACCGCCTTCAGGAACTCAGGGCTGCTGCTCTCAGCCAACCCGGTTACGTGACCGGCGAGACGCTGTTCAAGGATGTGGATCCGGTAGCTGTGCTGGTTATCGCAACCTGGATATCCCGTGGGCACTGGGAGGCGTGGGAGACTTCGGAAGCACGGATGAGCCTGAACGACCTGATCATGCCGTTGCTGCTGGAAGAGCCGAGGACAAGCGTCTGCCGCATGGCTTTGGAGGAAGGCTAAGACAGTCCTAGGGGAAACGCCCGGTACACCCCCCTTGAAGCGCCGGGGTTGACCCGAATCGCCTGCCCTCCTCAACGCAGTGTTTGGCGCATAATCGTGCCCGGATTTGTCCGGCCCTCAGGGGCTGCAGGGGATGTCGGATTAACTGCCGTGGGAGGTCGAGGCGTGAGGAAAGTGATATCTTATGCTGGAATCGGAGGAGTCACACATGAGCATCTACCTGATCTCGACCATGACTATCCATGATCCGGCAACGTACCGCAGATACACGGCACTCACTCCACCCACGGTCAAACGCCACGGCGGACGTTTTCTCACACGAGGCGACGAGGTAGTCACGCTGGAAGGTGAGCCATTCAAAGAGCGAATGGTTATTATGGAATTTCCAGACCGGGAGCATGTGGAGGCATGGCTTAGAGACCCTGAATATGTCGCAGCAGCCCAGTACCGTTTCGCGGCGTCTACCGGAAGGATCATTATTCAGGAAGGGCGGCCGAATACCGAAGATCCGGAGCCGCTGGTCTGATCCACCGCGATGCTTCCACCCCGGACCGTTCCCTCGCAGTACACATGCACAAGGACACTGCTGATGGTGCGTCCTTTACGGTTGTCCCTCTCCCGTCAGGCGTCCTGTTCGGGGCTGGCCTTTTCCGCTACTTCTTAACTTCCCAGTATTTCGCGAGTATGCCGCTTCCTACCCAGCAGGCTACTGCCAGGATGATGCCGACTCCAAAGCGGTAGAGTGAAGTGAACAATCCCACCAACAGCAGAATTGTACCTGCGAGGCCGATAAGGCTGACATAAGCCGTCTTCGCCTTCCTCGATACATTGCCGAACATTGCTGCCTCCTGATTACGTGCCAGGTGAACCCCACCGTCAGAACGAAAGGGGGACATCTTCCCGTTGATAGTACCAGATGCCGGGCGGCACGCTCATGGTATCCGAGACCTGTTCCTGCCTGGAAAGTCTGTCTCCCGGAGCCGGAAACTCTTGACATCGCAATGATCGTATGCGAGTATTAGCGACATGTCTTTTCCTGAGAGTAAGGCGCAAGGACTTTGATCCACGATACGAGGAGGTCATGAACGTACGCGGTTCGCTATACAAGTTGGCTCGGATAATGGGTGATGTAAACGCAGCCAAGAAAGGTACGGTAGGCAAAAGAGTTGCAAGACGAACCGCCGGAAGGACTACCAGTCGAGGTCTGGGCAAACTGTTCAAGTGAGCTGGTTGTCCACGGGCCGTAGCGTGTCGCTGCACCGGGTACTCTTTGCCGGCACAGGGAGTGAGCAATGCCACCACCAGAGGGTCCATCGACGGATCTCAACGATCCTGAAGTGCAGTTCCGAATTGCCTTGGGCGCTTGTATAGCGCAGGAGGTTCAGACGGGTCGGAATCGCGTGGAAGCTGCTGTTATATGTCGTCAGAGATTGAAGGAGCAACCGGAGATATATCAGCGCGACGACACCGAGCGGTGAGGACTGTCCGGGGAGATTTACAGTCGGTGTTGGAGCGCCTTTCCGAGGCGCCGGCACCCGCCGGGGGTAAGTTCCCGGTGGAGCAGCAGTCTTCGGGATGGTCACGGTACGTCGCACAGGTGTTCATTTCCTGATCCTGGACTGTACTGCTTCACTCTCCAGTTCTCTGATGGCACGGGAGGCTATCCAGCGGGCAGACCTCGAGTCCTGGCGCTGAATCTCCCGCGCAGTGCTCATCGCGGCTTCGTGCAACAGGCGGTTCCGCTTCCTTATGCTCCGCAATGCCCAGTTAACCGCTTTCTTGACCATATTGCGGTCATCCGATGCGCCTCGTGCTACCACCGAGAGCAACTCGATGAATCTGGAATCGTCCGCCTTCCTGTCATGCGATGCGAGACGAGCTGCCAGAGCAAATGCAGTCCTTCTGACGAACTCCTCTTCCCTCTCAGACCAATCATAGATCTTCTTCCAGGCCAAAGGGCTCTTGTCATAGAGATTCATGCAGACCTGATCACATACATCCCAAGAGTCCACGTCCTGCACCCAGTCCTCCATCTGCTCTTCAGTCAGGGCAGCAGGGTCAGCGATCATGCTGGCTACTATCTGCGCCTCAGCTATACCGGTCTGCCACAGGTTCAGTGCAAGGTTGTGGTTTGTTCCAATGTCTCTCACCAGTAGCCTCATGTCGCGAACCGAGACACCGAGCCTTCGATCAACTGCCATTCCATATCTGGCCATTCCCTTCAGTTGATCAGGTCTGGCTTGGCTCTTCAGTCTATCCAGAACATCCTGCACCGAAACCATGGTTCACTCCCCTGGTACTCAATTTCCCGTGAAGAACCCCCGGCGCGTCCGGACAGGTCTAAAGGGTCAAGGATACGTAATTACCCTCTGAGGATGGTAGTCCATGTCCGGCACAGTGAGCAGGCCATCCCGCAGGACCGGCCACGTTATTGCGTCGCCAACCGTTTGGAATACAGCCCGCAACGTCACAGCCGCGCTGCCCCTTGGCCCGGGGCCCGAACAGTGGTATTCGTCGGCGGCTTGGTCCGGCTTTTTGACTCTCGAGAAGACGCCATGTATGCTGAAGGTGAGGTGTGAAGAATTGGCCAGTGCTTCAGTTATCATCATCGCCATTGTCTTCGGCCTTGCTGTGTACTTTGTGTACGGCAGGCGAGTTAGCCCTTACGTAAGGGAACTTGATCACAAAGTCTTTGCCTCGTCGCACAGCCCGGACGATCAGGTAGGCTAGGAACTCACTGGACGCTTCCGGAAGAGCCAGCGTGCCCATTGCTTGGTGTTACTGCTGTCTGGCGATTCCTTCATGGTATGCGAATAGCGCGGCAGTGCCACCGGTATGAATGAACACCACAGTGTCGGTCGATTTGAATCGCCCCTCCCTGATTGAGCCAATGAGCCCGGCCATCGCCCTGCCCGTGTAGATGGGGTCAAGGAATATACCCTCGGTCTGAGCGACCAGCCTGACGGCATCTATGCATTCTTCGTTCGGCATGGCGTAGAGGTCTCCGACACAGGCATCATGGATCTCTACATCACCTTCATCGACCAGTGTATCAATGCCTAGGTATTCTGCGGTAGCATTCGCCTGTTTGATCGTTGCCGCCACCGCATCTTCGGCTTTCCACAGGACGGTGTAGCCGATCACCCTGCAATCCGCTCCCAGGTACTTCATTCCTAAGGTCAGGCCTGCCTGAGTTGCTCCACTCGCATTCGCCAGGGCGACATAGTCAGCCTTAACGTTGCGGTCCCGCAATTGCTGAGTCAATTCATCGGCACCATTCACCCAGCCCACAGGTGCGATGACAGCGGCAATGTGGGGTAAACTGTGTTTGAATATGAATGGGGTATAACCTTCCGAACGCAGTCGGTCGGCTGCGGCATCCAGCTTCTCTGATACGTGCGCGCCGCCAACCTGGGTCAAGTCAGATAATTCCAGGATTTCGATGTCGGATTCCAGAATATCGTGAAGCAGCAGGTTTCCCTGCCTCTCGTTGTGGACCCCTTTCAGCAGGACAAAGCAGGGCTTCATTCCCAGCATACGGGCCACTGCCGCTGCCTGAACGCAGGTGTTCGACTGGGAACTGGCAGTGCTCACGAGAGCATCGTACCCCTGCTCTCTGGCATATCCCAGTATGAACTCCTGCATACGGCATTTGTTTCCGCCAAGCGCCAGTCCCGTGAGATCTTCGCGCTTGATAAAGATGCGCGGCCCACCCAGAACTGATGAAAGGCGTCTGGCTTCGCTCAGCGGAGTCGGGTAGAAGCCCAACTTGAGTCGCGGTAGTCTTTCGATGCCGTGTATCATGTCAGCCTCCCGTGTGGCATTCGGGCAATCCGACCCTGCCCAAGGGCTTAATCGTACTCTCTCCCCCCATTGCAGGTCATTCGGCATGCCGGTTTTGTGGCGATCCCGAAGTCATCGTCTATGTAACGTCATAACCCCCGTCTTTCATTATGCCCAATGTGGGAAAAATGCGGTGACGATCGAACTCCCGGATGTGGCAGTGATAGACAAGACATTCCGGCAGTGTTCGGCCTTTCACTCGTCGCGTTGATCTGTGCACGATCATATGCTTACCGGACGCCCGGACTCCTCGCGAAGCAGTATCGAAAGAGTGTGCTCTCTAACTGAAGGCTCCAGGGTGCCGCCGCAGGTTGGCTTCCAGAGCTACTCTGAAACTCCTTTAGGATCAGCCGTGAGGTCGGCGATGGTCATGCCCAGCGCCTTGGCAGCATCAAGCATCCCCTGGATGCCCGCCTCCGACCCGGCTGCCAGGCAGAATTGCGACGAGTGGAGTGTGACTTCCACTGGAGCTATGGCTACTAATGGATGGATGGCCGGTACAAGTTGACTGACGACGGCGAAATCGGTGCTGCCGAACGCCTCACCCGGGTCAGTAAGGCGCATGCTGCGCCCCAGAGACAGCATGTTTCGCCTGAAAAGGCGGGCCAGAGTTCGATTGCTGCGAAGGGAAGGACAACGCATACCCCACTTGTATTCAAGGCGCGCGCCACTCGCCGTAGCGGCACCAACGAAACAGTTGAGGACCCGGTCCCGCAACTCAGCGAGGTAGTCATCCTCCACTGCGCGTACCATGAAGATGGCGGCACTGTAGGCGGGAACGGTATTGACCGCGTCGCCGCCGTGAGTAATGATTCCGTGGATCCGGGCGGTTGATCTGATGCTCTGTCTGAGTGAATTGATCGCAGTGAAGGATTGAATCATTGCCTCAAGGGCATTAATGCCTTGTTCAGGGTGCGCGGCAGCGTGAGCCGGTTTCCCATAGAACTCCACCTCCAGGTTCTGGATAGCGAGGGCAAGAGGAGCAGCTATGTCTCGTGTCTCAAAGTGCACCATAACGGCCGCATCCACATCACTGAAGGTTCCCCTCTCCGCCAGCATGTTCTTGGCCCCGTATGTCTCTTCCGCGGGTGTGCCGATGACAAGAATACGGCCCCCGAATTGGTCTATGGCTGCTCTGGCGGCGACGGCGGCTCCAACTGCACAGCCGGCTATCAGATTATGACCGCAGGCGTGACCGAGGCCGGGCAAAGCGTCATACTCGGCCAGGACGGCGATGACCGGACTCCCTTGCCCGTAGCTCGCCTTGAATGCAGTCGGCAACTCGCAGATCCCCGAATCGATGGAGAAACCGTTGTCTTTCAGGTACGCGCTCAGCCAGTTCGCTGCGTTGAGTTCGTGAAACCCCGTCTCGGGAGAGGAGTGGATTCGGAGCGCCAACTCTTTGAGCTCCTGGGACCGTGCGTCTATCTGGTTAACGAGTGCAGCCTTCAGCGTTCCTGCATCCATGTCTCCTCCCGGGTTTCATGCATGAGTCATTCGTTCGAATATGTGATTTGGATGTCGCATCGCTATTCGTGTTCTATTATGCACGTCACGGGGCCGATCCTCACAATCCGTGAGGTGAACTCCAATGTCAAGAGTGGGACAGTCCTTCCCTGGATACTACCAGACGGCGATTGCGATATACATGGCATCAGACACTGTGCCCGTCTTTGTGGATATACATGCGAGGCACGATCGTTTTGTCACGTCAACTCATGGTCACGTGATCGCAATCCATACTCGCTGAGTCGTCAGCGTCAATGATCACTTCCATGCACTTTCCCGTGCGGTGCATTGGCTCTCCCCTGGTGATCATGCAGACGAGGCTATGGTGGGTGCTCGCGAAGAGTCCCGTTCTCTAGAATCGGAGTACACCCCCACGATCCTCACCAATCAGGCGGTCAGGGAAGACGAAGCGCGGCATACAGCGGTGGGAACTCCGTTTGGCCTTCCGGCTGGTGGCGCGTTATTATCCTGCAACCGGCTCCCGGCCGAAGTCGTGTCAGTGTGAAGGTAGACCGGTGTTTACGCGACAGATGATGAATATTGGACGCAGAGTGATCACCCTGACCTGTTGCGGTCTCCTGACCCTGATGGTCTTCGCCACCGGCTGCGCGGTCGAGGCGGAAGAGCCGGAGGAGATAGATCCCGGGGTCGCAGCGCTGATAGAGACCCTGCTTCATGACGAAGACCCTTCAGAGCGGAGATTTGCTGCTGTATCTCTGGGGCAACGAGGGGAGGCCAGTGCTGTGCCCGCACTTCTTCAGGCGTTACGCGAGGATGAGGACCGGGGCGTCCGTACTCAGGCAGTGCTGGCGCTGGGTCTGATCGGCGATCCGGAGGCGATGGATGACCTGGTAAAGGCCCTTGAGGATGAACACGAGGATATGAGGAGGCAGGCGGCGCGGGCCCTCGGCGAAATGGGAAATGAGGAAGCACTGCAACCATTGTATTCGTCGTTGAGGGGAGACACGTCTCCATTCGTGCGGAACTCTGCGGCATGGGCTCTCGGAGAGATCGGCTCCGCTGATGCAGTTGAGGTATTGGTAGAGTCGCTGGAAACCGACAGTTCCAGCCATGTGCGACATGGTGTGGTTGCGGCGCTGGGAGAGATCGGTGCTCAAGAAGCCATCGAACCCCTGATCGGTGTACTTCAGAAGACGGACGCCAGATTGAGGTGGGAGGCGGTCAGAGCGCTGAGTGGAATGGGGCAGGCGGCAATGCAACCGCTGATGCTGACACTGCACGAAGGACCCGGCGACAGCCCATGGTTTGCCGCGTTTGCACTGGAGAAGATCGGTGTCCCAGAGGCGATGGAGGAAATAGACCGGTTTCTGCTCGAGAGGAACATCGATCTGCGAGAAGTGAGGGAGAACTACAGGGCTCAATGGCCCTACGAGGTGATGGTGCTGGTGCTGGAACGCTATGGAACCAGGGAAATGGCGGAGTACTACATGGGACTGAGTGTGGACGCGTTCGACAACGCGGACCAGTGGTTCATCGTTACTGAGGCGGCCCGGGCCTGGATTAGAGTGCATAGCTAGGCACGGTTGCGCGTACCAGGTCGGCATTGCAGGTAGCGGATACTCTGCGCAGCATGGGTCCGTTCGAGCCTCACAGGCTACCGCTGGGCGAGATGGAGTACACTACCGTGCCCGAGGTGAGTAAGAGAATGGAATCGAGGTTTGAACCGATAGTTGGCACCTAGACTGAAGCTTCTTATCGCAAGTGCGAACCGGGGTAAGGTCTCCGAGTATCGTACGCTGCTGGATGGATTGGACCTCGAGTTGCTGTCGGTTCAGGACGCAGGCATAACGGGTGAGGTTGAGGAAACCGGCAGCACATATGAAGAGAACGCAAGGCTGAAAGCGGTTACGTGTGCGATGCAGTCCGGATTGCTCACACTGGCGGACGATTCCGGATTGGAGGTCGACGCCCTCTATGGTGAGCCAGGGGTACGTTCTGCACGCTACGCTGGCGAGAACGCCACTGATCAAGAACGGGTGGCATACCTCCTGAAGAGGCTCGAAGGTGTGCCTGAGGAACGCCGTGGCGCACGTTTTGTATGTGTTATCGCCATCGCTACCCGTGAAGGTAACGTAACGTTCTGTCACGGCGAATGCTCGGGCAGCATTGTGTTCGAGCCCCGCGGCGACAGAGGGTTTGGCTACGATCCGGCCTTCCTGCTCCCCGGACTCGGAATCACCATGGCGGAGTTGCCGCCCGAAGAGAAGAACCGTCTCAGTCACCGTGGAAGGGCGGCCGCTGCGGCACGGGAAGTACTTAGGGAATTCGTTGACGCTGACACTCCCCGATAGTATGATTAGCGTCCCCTATTTCGAGGAGGTGGCCGGATGAGAATATCGTGTCTCCAGGAGAATCTGAGTCGTGGTCTTGGTACGGTGGGCCGGTCGGTCGCCGTCAGGTCAACGTTGCCGGTGGCGCAGAACATACTCCTCGTTGCTGAAGAATCGCGTCTCAAGCTCGTCGCTACCAACCTCGAGATGGCAACCACCTGCTGGGTCGGCGCGAAGGTCGAAGAAGAGGGCAGCATCACCGTGCCTGCCCGGTTGCTGACGGAGTTCGTCAATTCGCTGCCGAATGAACTTGTCCACATCGAGATGCCCGCGGGCGGCAGGACTGTACAGTTCACCTGTGGACGTTTTCAGGCGCATGTGAACGGGATCGATGCAGAGGACTTCCCACCGGTCCCCGACGTGTCGGACGGCGTGACTGCCGAAGTGGAGGCTGACGGATTGCGCGAGGGTATCTCGCGTGTCTCCATGGCGGCTGCCACCGATGAGTCTAGGCCCGTTCTCACCGGCATCAACCTTGAGTTCGAAGGGGAGCGGCTGACCCTTGCGGCGGCTGACGGCTTTCGACTCGCGGTCTATAAGTTGCCGCTGGCGAAGGCCGTGGACGGCAAAACCACAGTCATTGTTCCGGCGAAGACTCTGAATGAGGTCAACCGTCTGCTTGGCGATCAGCAGGACCCGGTTCACGTAACGGTGAATGACCAGAAGAGCCAGGCGCTGATACGTCTCAACAATGCCGAGATCGTCACCCAGCTGATTCAGGGCACGTTTCCGAATTATTCGCAGGTCATACCAACGAAGTATGATACCAGAGCCGTGGTTGAAGTTGGTGAGTTCACCCGCGTGGCGCGCATGGGTTCTGTGTTCGCGCGCGATGCAAGCAACATCGTTCGCCTGCTGATTACGCCAGGAGGAGAGATGAAACCCGGCAAGATTACTGTGACGGCGCAGGCCGAGGAAGTTGGCGACAATACTGGCGACCTGGACGCACTGGTGGATGGTAACGAAGCGAAGATCGCTTTCAATGTTAAGTATGTGCTGGATGTGCTGGGCGTTGTGAAGCAGTCGCAGGTTGCCGTTGAGGTAACCACTCCATCCAGCCCCGGCGTAATTCGACCCATCGGCAGTGATAACTACGTGCATGTAATAATGCCGATGTTTGTTCAATGGTAGACACCTTCCGAGCCTAACGGTCAAGGGCAAGAGGGGCGTCGAAGTAACGCCCCTTGTCTTTGATATGTCGTGCAACAGGTCACTGATATTGGCCCGGCCGGTTCGGGTTCGGTGCGCAACCAGTCCTTGCATCCCGTGAATGCTCCTTCCGCTCCTTCACGCGGTGTGGTGTGTCTCGGCCATGACCTGTTTGAACCATGTCTTCAACCAGTTTAAGATCCCAAAATCTCCAGCCTCTGCCAGTCTCTCTCTTGCCGCCTGTCGGCTGTCCGCAACTACGCTAATCAACGCAACGGCTATCCAGGGTGGCTTCATTTGCTTGGGCCAGTAATGCGCTTCGGATCCGTACATCAGCTTCGTTCTGGTCTTCCTCTTCACCACGTCTTGCTCCACTTTATCAGTCACTGCCGAACATCTTGGACGCCCTGCATGTTACTCTCCTTGCCCTTTAGGTGCCATCTTGACACAGGCACTGCGCACGAATAGAGTTATGCAGGTACCCGGGGTCCCGGCCTTGCCGGGACACAGGAGGAGTAGAGTGTATTGTTCCAAATGCGGCAAGGAAGTGGATGAGTCCAGTGAGTTCTGTAAGCATTGCGGCGCCCGTCTGGCCGGGGACACACCGGAGGCCGAGCCGAAACTGTCAGCAGAACACGCGGAGGCCGTTCCCACTTACGAAAAGCCCAAAATGATCCCCCCGGACATGATAGAGAGGAATGAGCGGATGGTCTTTGAGACGCACCCGAGCAAGATGGAGGCCTTCTTCAAGTACATTGCTGGCGGCATACTTCTCATAGCAGGCGGCATCGCCCTGATGGTTCTTCTGGGCTGGGTTATCTTCGGCTGGGTGCTTATCGGGGCCGGGGCCATCATCGGCCTGATAGGCTTCATCAAGTGGCGCTCTGTCATCTACGGCCTCACCACAGACCGCATAATAGTGCTCAGCGGGATCCTTTCGAAACACCTCTATGAAAACCGGCTTGACAGAGTACAGGATATCAGGATGGATATCAGCATCAGGCAGCGCATCTTCAACTACGGCGATATCTCCATAACGACTGCCGGCACAGGGGGTGTCGAGTACATATGGAGAAACATCCCTGAACCCCGCAAGAGACAGAGGCAGCTCAGGACAGTAGTGGCGGGATGAACGACTGGGGTCCTTCACATGGGTCGCATCACCTTCGCGATTCAGGCAGAGTGGAACTGAATCGACAATTACCTGACGGACCCCGTGGATGCACTGCGGCGGCCAGAGCAAACCTTCCTGCGATGGAGTAACGCACCTTCTGTGGCAACCGCGGCCCAATCCCTCGGTTTCGACCCGAACCAACGCTCCGCAAAAGGCTGCATCGCTCGGAAAGCCAAAGCCACCGCCTTACACTGATATCAATCAGGGTGTGGTAGCATTCTTACAATGACAAGAACTCATTAGATGACGAGGTGTGTGAACCATGGACAGAAGCGAAGATCCTCTTCACTGCTTGAACAGTTTTCCTCTAATGAAGGCGATTTTTGGCCGGCGTTCACGTCGTTTTGGACTGGGAATGGAAATTCCTTCGGGACCGCTGGCTTTTCGATCCCGCAAGAATCCTCTTCCCCTAACTGAGCTCGAGAAGTACATCCTCGTTGCAGCCGCAACGGGTGTTACGGGATGGAGTTTTGGTGTTCCCTTCGGGCCTAACAAGCCGGATTCCCATGCAGACTTCACGGTGCGTTTTACAGGCCGCACAACACCCACACCGGCAGGAATTGGAACCCCGGCCCTTTTCTTTACAGATGACGAAGGGTGTTACGTCACAAGAACCCGTGATGTTAGACCGGACCGACTCCGAGAATTTGAAAACGGTGAAGGTGATATCAGAAGAATCATTGCTGTTTGCCGGGAGCACACAACCCGCTATAAGGAGGTTCGACTGGACCTGCCCGCTCAACCTCCTCATATGCTTCCCCCCAACCTGTGGATGGTTAATAAGCCTGGTTCAACTATATTTATGCCTGTCAGCGATGCCAGTGAGCAGTTCATCGCGATTTTGGCCCTGGCTGCAAGCAATGGCGTAATGCTGGTCGACCACGAGACCGGCCAGCCTGCAGGTAATCTCGCCCCCTTCGTCCGTTCCGGTCTGCTGAACGAGGCCAAGCGGATCACCCTTGCCGAGATGCAGGCAAACGTCTATGAAGCCTGTTGCCAGGAAACCGCCTTCATGGCTCATAATATCGTTCTGACGATGCAGGCAATGGGAGTGGGTGGCCTGTTTTTTGCGGGTATTGACCGCTGGAGCGTGCTTGGTGCCCGCGCCGACCAGGGGATCGAGGGGTTGGGGTTTCGGTTTGTTATGGATGAGCGCTGGCAGTTTCCGAATCCCGTTGGCTTAGATGGTATCTACGAAGCACTGTGTCCCCCCTACTATCCGGATATGTACGCCGCAGTGGCAGCCTTCGCCGAACGGAAGTTCGGGCGGAACGGCGCCTACAATCCGGAACTGCCGGGACCGTGGAAAGACAGCGCCGGAGTAAAAGGCAGCGTTACCCCCTATAGTCGGGATTTCATCGACTGCCTTGGCGAAATGGCCCAGTATGTCTACGATAAGTTTGGCAAGTTTCCGGGGACCTTGACCACGATCGTGCTCCCCGGATATGTTCAGACAGTGCATATCGACACTGAATATTACGACAAATACTACAAACCGGGTGCCTACCTGCACTCTCACACGGAGCATATGAAAGTGTGGCACGGTGACGAATGAACTAGCAGGAATATCTAATCAACAATGTATACGTAGACGCGCCAGTACAAGAATGGAGAGGTTCGATCTAAAATGTGACATGGAGGAAGAATCATTGACGTTCCCCCCTTGGACAACCCAGCGCCCCGCCCCCAACCCAATCATTCCTTGAATCCGGGTTCGATCCATTCAGGTCTGCAAAGCGGCTGGCTGATATTCTATGCCTGACATTGAGAGGCGTCCATTAGAAAGCTCCTCGCAAAGTCGTATGAGGGTATCGTCATCCACCCGGTGCCATCCGTCGCCCCAGGCAACCTGTCACGGCTGCTCTCTCCCGCAATCGAGGTAGTATCTGGTGACCATCCTGCCTTCGCCCGCTCGGTCAGCCTGTATAGGTAGCTGTGGCTGGCAGAGCAAGCCTCCCGATGAAGGATGTCTTCTCGTTGTCCTGCCTGTCACTATGAAGGTAAGTCTCAGGTTAGATAGCTCATACTAGTGGAGGTAATAACGAATGCCAGTGATAACTGTTGAAGCACTTCCGGGACGCACCACCGAACAGAAGCGGGGCCTCGTGAAGGACATGACCGACGCCGTAACCAGGAACTTCAAGTGCGAGCCTGAGGCCGTGACCATCATCATTCACGAGATCAGCGAGGAACACCTGGCGAAGGCTGGCAAGCTGCGAATCGACTGGTAGTACGCGCGTGATGGCATGGAACAACAACCATTGCGACGTTTGTCCGAAGCTTGATTACGGGGCAGGGGAGTCAGGATCACCGTAGGCCTCCACAGGTTGGAGGGTAACCGCTATTCTTTGGTAGTAGATGCCGGTTAAGCCCTCGAATCCGGAGTCAGTACCCACCAGCAACCAGAGCTCCCCCTCTGGGCTGGAGGTGATGATGTAGTCATGCTCGTGCTGGCGCACCAGCGAAACATACGGGGGGTCCGACAGGTCAACGTCTTCGGCAGGAAGGCCGTTGGCGATATGTCCGGTTACCGATGCCGCTTCGCCGCTCCCGCTGTTGCCAGCACCCTTGTCAACGTTCATGACGTAGTAGTCGATCTCGGAATCAAGATACACCTCGGGCTCTGTCGGAGTAGCTCCTGCCTTGAGATACACTGCCTCACCAGGAGGGCCGCCTATACCAACAGCGCCGCTGGGCGCATTGGAGGCAAAAACAATCTCATAGTGTATGCGATACTCCTGACCGGGTATCACACCGTCTTCATCGCTAAGTCTGTGTTTCAGGAACATGAAGAGGTCGTCCGAGCGGTTCATCCCCTGGAGATAGTAGCCGTTGCCCGCAATCTCAAGTTCGGGTGGCAGCGGCCTTATCTCCGCCTCAAGTTCCATGATGTCCTCCATGCCTGGAGAATATTCGGCGAATCCGGCTTCCCACCCTAGTTCACCATCAACGAATTCATACTCCAGGCTGAGAGGCGGGATTCCTGGTGGCAACTCAGGCGGAGCACATGCTGCCATGGCGGCTGTTAGTATCAGGCCCATAACAGGCACCAACAATCCCCTCTTCATTTCTTACCCCGCACTTATCTGGAGAAGACATCAACACGCATGTATGTTATCTCCCAGCCCGACCAATGATTATCAGATCAACCATCAATTCCCGACGCCGTTGCAACTTCGGCCGGGAGAGGACTCCAGGTGCGCACACATCGTATCAACCCAATGGAAAGGCACAAAACTCGCGTTAGTGGGGGAACTGCACAGGAACTTCAAGTGTGCATGTGCAGAAAGATGATTATATGCATGGCCCCGATCTCTCTGCGGGGGAGGATCATGGGGTACCCGAATGAAGTGATACTGCTGCTCACAAGGTGAACCCGGGACGCTTTGGACTCCGTATGCCCGCTGTAATACAATTGCAGCGATCCGACGACACAGTCATCAGTACGTGAGGAGACAAATGGTAACTAGACACGTCAATTTCAACCCCGGGCCGGCTGCATTACCGCTGGATGTTCTAAGAACCGTACAGGATGAACTGCTTGACTATCAGGGCAGCGGAATGTCCATCCTGGAGAGTTCACATCGTGGCAAGGAGTTCGAAGCAATTAATGACGAGGCGATCGCGCTGGTACGTGAACTGCTTGGTCTCGGCACGGACTATCATGTGCTGTTCTTGGGTGGCGGTGCTTCCAGCCAGTTCGCCCTCATACCGATGAACTTCGTTGGCGCCGGCCAGACGGCCGCTTACGTGGACACCGGGGAATTTGCCTCAAAGGCGATGAAGGAATGCCGGAACGTGGCCGAAACACATGTGGCATTCTCCTCCAAAGAGGAGAAGTATCGTCGTATGCCGCATATGAGTGAGATCAAGTATCCTGGGGATGCCGCGTATCTCCATATTTGCTCGAACAACACGATCGAAGGCACCCAGTTTCATGAGTTTCCGAATACCGGCAATGTGCCGCTGGTCGCCGATATGTCGTCGGATATTGCCTCCCGGCAACTGGACTACGGGCAGTTCTCGCTGTTCTATGCCGGCGCACAGAAGAACCTCGGTCCCGCAGGAGTGACGCTGGTAGTCATTCGTGACGACTTTCTGGCAACGGGAAATAAGGGCCTTCCATCCATTCTCAGTTACAAGACTCATGCGGATAACAAGTCCCTGTTCAATACGCCACCGGTATTCGGTGTGTACATGATGAAACTGGTCCTGGAATGGATCAGAAACAACGGCGGCCTTGCAGGAATGGAGAAGAGAAACGAGGCTAAGAAGGATCTGCTATACGGCGCCATAGATGCCGCACCGGATTTCTACAAGGGCGCCGCCGAGAAGGCTGGCCGAAGCTGGATGAATGTTACGATGCGGCTGCCTTCCGAGGACCTCGAGAACCGATTCATCGCAGATGCTAAGAAGGAAGGCCTGGTGGGACTCAAGGGCCATCGCTCTGTCGGCGGTATCCGCTTTTCGATCTACAATGCGGTGTCTCTTGAAGAGATAGAGAAGACAGTGGACTTCATGGACAGGTTCCATAGATCCGCCTGAGAACTGTGATACTGGAACACACTCCTGTCCCGCCTCTGCAGAAGCCAGGTGTGTGGTGGAGTCGGGAGTTGGGGCAATGGTCGTAGTGGGCTGCCGTCGTCAGGCGGGTTCCGCGGCGGCGTTTCTGCCTGCGATGCGACCGAAGACCAGGCATTCCGTGATCGCGCAACTCCCCAGGCGACACGCCCCGTGCACTCCACCGGTAACCTCTCCGGCTGCGTAAAGACCGGCGATAGTCTTTCCGTTGAGATCGATGACCCGTCCGCGCACATCGATCTGAATGCCGCCCATTGTGAAGTGTACCTTGGGCCACAGACGCATGGCGTAGTAAGGAGGATGAGAGAGAGGCGCTGCTTCCGCGATGACCGGCTTGGCGTAATCGGGATCTGCCTGCTCCTCGATGCATCGGTTGAACCGCTCAAGTGTTACTTGGAGGGCATCAGCCGGTATCCCGTAGTGTGATGCAAGTTGGGATAGCTCATCGAATTCACGTACGACTTTCTTTTCCAGACCCCGCTCGATGTTCCAGCCGGATTGAGCGACCGCGTGCGCATCAGCGATACCGATGCAGGGTTTCCCGACGGCGAGAATCGCATCCGCCAGCGTCTTGCGATCAGCCAACTCATTCACAAATCTCCGGCCTGTGTCCGGATTGACCGCCATTCCGTACTGAAACACAACATAGTCGGCAAATCGGGGACCTACCCCGAATCCCTTTTCGTCCGGAGACGACCAGGGGCCGAGTTGGATGTGTGAGAGATGCACCGGCATCGCGTTGATACGGAGGGCCTCGATCAATGCTTCGGCAGTGGCGGAGGTCTTGTTGGTTGTGTCGATATCTGCAGTAAGTCGGGGATCCTGAACAGATCGGAACCTTACGTCGCCCCCGAATCCACCGGTGGCGAGCACGACAGCCATCCTCGCCTGCAGTAATCTGTCTCCCTCGACCTCAGGGTGACTCGGCTCGAAATCCTCCTGAACCCGCACACCGGTCACCCTGCCGTCTGTGTCCCTGACGAACCCTTGCAGACTCGTCTGAAGCCTTATCTCGACGCCAAGATCGCGCAATTTCTCCATCTGTCGCCGGATGATGGTGGCACCCGACACCTCGACTGCTGTGAAACAGCGAGCGACAGAATGACCTCCGAACTGGTCCAGCCTGTCGAGATACTGGACTCCGAGGTAGTCCACGGACCACTGGAAGACCTCAGCGGAACGGAATGCGACCTCCCACACCAGATCCGGGTGGTTGATACCAAGACCGGCACGGAGCATGTCGGCGTACATGAGTTGGGGCGAGTCTTCTATGCCGAGCCGCTGCTGCATCGGAGTGCCGGCTGCGGCGATACCGCCGTCGCTGATGATCGAGTTGCCCCCAGGGGCCCTCATCTTCTCGAGAACCACGACAGAGGCGCCGGAGTTACTGGCTTCGATCGCTGCGGTGAGTCCCGCAAATCCCGCGCCGATAACGATGACGTCGTACGCTTCGTCCCAGTATGGTTCAGCTATCTCATGAACTCTTGTGTGAGTAGAGATGATGGGTGCTTCGAGCATTTGGTCTCCTCCGCCCCGAATCTGTTTGAAAGCATTGGCTGAATCGGGCTGCGTCTCGTTCTTGCGTTCACTGCTCCAGAAGCGGCATGAATCACAGATCTACCGTGCGATCCTCACTCTTGAGTGTTGGTGCACACCCGTCCCATCGGGGCACTTCGCTGGCGATAGCCAGGCTCTGCATTATGCCGTTTCTTACGATTCGTTTTGGTCTGTTCCCCTCAATCTGCAGATAAGGTCGGTAACCCTGTTCCACGACAGGAAGAGGATGATCGCCACAATGACAATGACGGAGATCGGTCTGGTGAAGAAAGGTAGTAGATCGCCTCCTGTCTGCATGAGTCCGAGCCGTAAATTCCTTTCTATGAGCGGCCCGAGGATTATCGCCAGCACGAGGGGCGGCAATGGTATCCTGTTGCGCTCCATATAGAAGCCCAGGAGACCGAACATGAACATAACTCCGACATCGAACATATTGAAGTTGAGCGCATAGGATCCCACGATACAGAAGAGGAGTATCATCGGCATGATGATGCTGTTGGGTAGCTTGAACACCTTGCTGAATACCCTGATGGCGAGGAAGCCCACCGGGATCAGCATGATCTGAGTCATAATGCCGATGGCAAATATTCCCCTGACGAGTTCGCCGCTGGCCCCTTCAAACATCAGCGGCCCTGGCCGCAAACCGTAGATCATCGCCGCGCCAAGGATGATTGCTGTAATGGAGTCGCCTGGGATGCCCAACGCCAGGGCAGGTATCCAGGCTCCCGCAATACCTGCATTGTTGGCGCTTGTAGGTGCGATGACCCCTTCGTCTGTTCCTGTGCCGAACTTCTCCGGCGTCTTGGAACTGCGTTTCGCCATGCCATAGGCAACCCAGGCTGCGATGTCCGCTCCAGCTCCTGGCAAGCTACCGATGAATGTGCCCATGATAGAAGAGCGAAGGACAAGCATGCGGTTTTTGATCACCGTCGGCATTACATCCATTATGGAGTAGCGTCGCGTTTCCTCGACGCTGGAGAGATCAAGGTCCCTTGGAGTCATGATCTTGCGCAGCACTACCGGTATGCCGAACAGTCCGATCATCGCAGGTATGAAGCTCACACCACCGAGTAGATTCACATTGCCGAAAGTGAATCTGGGGTAGCCGCCGACGATGTCGACCCCAACTGTTGCGACAAAGAGCCCCAGCGCTACAGCGATGGCGCCCTTGACCATGGTGCCTCTCGAGATGATGACGCACGTTGCGAGTCCGAATACTGCCACCCAGAGGAACTCATAGAAGGAGAACCTGAGCGCGACTGCGGCCAGAGCGGTGGCCCCACCGATAAGCAACAGGAAGCCGACCAGTCCGCCGAGAGGAGAGCAGACGAGGTCAATACTGAGCGCCCAGGATGCCCGTCCTTGACGGGTCATCTGATAGCCATCGAGGACGGCCACTCCTGATGACGGTGTTCCCGGAACCCTGAGATAGGTTGCAGGGATGTCGCCTGCGAAGATGGCCACGCAGGCGGTACCAAGAATCATGGCGAGGCCGCCCATAGGTGACAGGTAGTAGGTGATGGGCACGAGAATGGCAGTGGCCATGGTGGCGGTCATTCCGGGCATGGCGCCCACAAAAACCCCGAGAATCATGCCCAATATCCAAGGGAGCATGACCTCTACGCGTATTACCGAGGCAAGGACATCGAGAATCATGCTCATCTACTCCTTGTTTCGCAGAAAGACAGGTTCAGGGGAGCACCACCCGTAGCAGCATCGCAAACAGGACGTACACGAATCCTGTGATCAGGCACGAAAACAGTACGCTGCGCAGAACCGAAAGACCGTACGCTTTCATTAATACGAACAGCATCACGAGAGTGGTCGGGATGAATCCGGCCGTTCCAACGACCGCGATGTAGGCGATGACCGCTACGATGGTGATTGCGACGTTGCGCAGGCCGTGGAAGGTAGGGGTGATCTGCTCATCGAGAGGGTCCGGTTCGCACTCTTCGGGTGGTTGCTTTCTGAGCCTGTACGCCTGGACTAGCACCAGTGCACCCATCACAAGCAGGATTGCCGCTACGACCTGCGGAAACAGTGCAGGGCCAAGGTCAGTTCCCCGCGGCCCAGGGAACCGTTGCGAATAGATCAGCACGAAACCAGCGAAAGCGATTGAGGCCGACCCTGTGACGATATCGGTCTTCCATGTGTTCACTGGTTACCAGCCCTCCTGGCTGCAAGCCCCTACAGATGGGGGAGGAGCGGCAATTGAAGTGGCCACTCCTCCCTCCGAAGGTCTTGCCTTCTCGAATTCCCGGTCATGCCGGTCGAATACTAGATCAGGCCGCCAGCCGCAAGCAATTGTTCGGCAGCGGCGTAGTCATTCTCCATGAACTCATCGAACTCTGCCGGTGGCAGGTAGACCTGGCCGAATCCCTGGTCGCTCATCCAGGTGGTCCACTCCTCGCTGATCAGTACAGCCTGGATTGCGTCATGCAAGGTCTCGACTACGTTGTCCGGAGTGGCCGCTGGTACCGTGATGCCTCTCCAGGCACCGAGCTCCCAGTTAATACCAGCCTCGTGCAACGTGGGTATGTCTGGGAATGCCGGCAAACGCTCGGCACTCATGGTGGCAAGCGGAGTGAGTGTGCCTGCCTCGAGTTGTGGACCTGCTTCGACGATGCTGCAGGTTACTGCATCGATGTGTTTGCCAAGCAGCCAGGTAATCCCTTCGGCCGCACCGGTGCTGGGAAGCCATTCCACTGCATCAGGGCTAACACCGGCCTCGGCGAGCATTCCCAGCAAAGCTACATGCCACACGCCCCCGGCACCGGTTCCGGAAACTTCAAGACCTGGGTTCTGTTGCAGGTACGCTATCCAGTCGGACGCATCCTGCCAGCCGTGCTGGGCAGCATCATCCGGATGAACCATCAGTCCTGCCGCGTCAAGGTTGATCAGTGCGACGCCTCTCACATTGTCGTAGGCGATATCCGACCAGCCCATATGACGCAGAACGCTGAGTTCCCAGGTTGAAATGGTCAGGGTGTAACCGTCGGGATCGGCGAGAGCACCAGCGTTGTGTCCAACCGCCCCGTGACCACCCGTCTGGTTAATCACTACCACGGGTTGGCCCAGTTCAAGGCTCATCCTGTCGGCGAGAAATCGAGCGACTCGGTCCGTTCCACCGCCGGCTCCCCATGGACACACGAGGGTGATGGCTTGGGTGGGGTACTCTTCTTCAATTGCTTCACACCCGGGTATCGCGATGCTTCCGATCAGTAGCGCACATAAGGCAAGCACCAGTAGTGGGGTTCTCTTCCGTTTCATCGACTCACCTCCTTCTCAACTTCCTCTCTATCCTACTACCAGGCACATCGGACTTGGAGCAATTCACCTCGAACAACCTGTTCCCGTCAGTTGGTTTCCCCGACACCTCTTGTATGCCTGGCATTGATGGTCAGTGGACGATATGTAACGGTTTGTTTCTCCCCGTTGTTCTAGCCGACAGTAATGACAATAGCGTGGCGACGCTCTACTGTCAAGTCCTGGTGGGCTC
>SKVJ01000028.1 GCA_007129495.1 Dehalococcoidia bacterium
CTTCTTCAAGACGCTCAAGTACGAGGAAGTGCATCTCTTCGAGTATGACACCGTTGCCGACGTGCTGCAGCGAATTCCCTATTTTCTGGAGGAGGTGTACAATCGAAAGAGACTACAATCGGCGTTAGGTTACCTGTCACCCGCCAACTTCGAGACGCCGACTGTAGTCAGCCGGAAGCGGGAGTAACCTGCCGAATACTACTATCCCTATCTGTCCAACTCCAGGCGCGCAGTCCATTCCACCCTACTGCTTCCTCTTCAATCGCTGATAGGTTTCCTCACCTACACATTCGCGGGCGTAGGTGCACCACTGTACGCACGACTCAAGGTCGTTGTACACCGTCTGCCCACACTGGGTACAGTCGCGCTGCATGTCGGTAGAGAACACCTCGATCTCCGCCCCACATTTGGGGCAGGTCTTCAGTTGCAGCGTGGGGGTACGGATGTGGGCCGCTCCAGGACACTTGTCAAACATCTCCTATCCTCCCTGTCTGCCAGTCCGTGCCCTAGCCGATCACTCACAGGCCCGGCTCCTTGATGGGGGCAACCGATGGAAACTGAGCCTGTACGCGGTCGCCGTTCGGTTTCTGAGCCAGCGGTCGGCAGTAGTATGGCACTATTCGTATAACCACAATCACCAAGAGATATCAACGCTCAAGAGGGCAACACTGTTGAATCGTAAATATATGCGTACAAGCATGCTTGCCACCATACAACTGAAGCGAGCGCCTCTCACTCAGATATCGTCACAAGATGACCATGATGGACATCATCGCCGTTGACCAGATAATATCCGGCCGCAGGTGCTGCGAGCAGGTGGCGTCTAGCAGCAACTCCGCACGAGCCGGGAATTCTTCGTCCTTGCGCCACAGAACCAGCAGTACCGGAACCCTTGGGAAAGGATACAGCATAGTGCAGGCATCCCCGTAGTCACAGTACTCCCCTCCCAGTGCCCCCGCCTTCTTCAGAAAGGTTCCAGTGTCCCCGCCATACCTTTCCGTCAGTTCATCCAAAGGCAGAATATGTGATCCTCGAGCATAGATAAGCCCGCCGGGCAGCTGCCGCGGGCTTACGAGGTTACCTGAAGGCGGGATATGCTGCGCCTGCACCAGGTACCAAAGCATAGAAAGACGCGAGTAGTAAGACAGTTTCCCCAAGAGCAAGTTACATAGATCGCCTGTCCCCCCGATTTCTCGACGTCCAGGATGGATTGCCATTTCCACATTGAACATTCTCAGGATATAGGCACCGGAGCCTTTGTCGAAACGCGCTCCCGTCCTTTGGCACACCTGTTCAGGAGCACTCATGGCGAGCCTCTGCCATGCTTGCTCCTCGCCATCAGTCCATTTCTGCCCCTCACCTACAGACATGACACATTCTAGTCGTATCAAGTCGCATCATTGAATCCATTGTAGACTCCAGCTTCGGGCAGAACTTGCGCAAGATCAAGATACGACTCTGCCGTCCTCGATTTTCCCATTCATAATATCAGACTGGCCATTGGCACATCCACGGATATCCAAACATTAGCGCTGAAGCATATTCCAGGTAGTAATACATAGTGAGCTTGGCCGGTGGACAGTAGAGTCCCAGGAAGTGGTGTAAGAGGAGACTGGCAAAGAGAGTGGTCACTGCGTCATCATCATCGGAATCGGAAAAGACAACGATGATGGAGGTGACGACAGTGACCAAAGAAAGCATGGACCTTGTTGAGTTTCTGCGCAAGCGTGGAGGAGAGCCTGACGGAGATTTCCTGCGGGAGGCAATGGGAGTGCTGGTGAGGTATCTAATGGAGGCGGACGTGACTGAGAAGACCGGTGCCAGCTACGGGGAACGGACGCCGGAGCGGGTGACGCAACGGAACGGGTACCGGGCACGGCCGTGAGACACGCGCGTAGGGGACGCTGGATCTGCATATTCCGAAGGTGCGGGAGGGGAGCTACTACCCGAGCCTGCTGGAGCCGAGGCGGCGGAGCGAATGGGCGCTTCTGTCGGTGGTACAGCAGGCGTACGTGGGGGGTATATCGACAAGGCGTGTGTACGACCTGGTGAAATCGCTGGGCTGTGAGAGCATCTCGAAGAGCCGGGTAAGCCGAATCTGTCAGGAGCTGGACGGCATGGTGGAGGTGTTTCTGACGCGGCCCCTCGACGGAGGGCCGTACCGCTATGTCTGGCTGGATGCGCTGACACAGAAGGTGCGGGAAGCAGGTCGCATCGTGAACGTGAGCGGGGTGATTGCCACCGCGGTGAACAGCGAGGGGCGCCGGGAGATCCTCGGCCTCGACATCGGCACGAGCGAGGATCATGCCTTCTGGCTGGCGGTGTCCTTGTTCCTGCGTTCTTGCCATGGCTGCCCGGCCGTGCCCTGTCGTGGAAAGGGATGGTCATGGGATTGCTGCTGGCGGCTGTTCTCGTGATTGTGGGATTGATACCATCTGCTGGAGTAGCTGGAGGGCTCGGTACGGCAGCGTGGCTGCTCATGATGCCAGCGATTTGCGCTTTCATGGGTATGGATTTCACAGGTTCAACCACTTATACATCGCTCTCCGGCGTTGAGAAGGAGATGCGTTTCGCGGTACCGTCGCAGTGTATCGCCGCTGCGCTCGGTATTGCCCTGTGGATGCTGGCGAGATTCTTCTAGAAGGACTTGAAATGCTGAGGTACCTGGAGAAAGTTGTTGCCCTGCGACTTGATGTCCAAGCGTGCATCGGTTGCGGCATGTGCACCATAGTTTGCCCACATGGCGTATTCATGTTGGAGGACCGCAAAGCATCTATTGTCGATCAGGACGCCTGTATTGAGTGTGGAGCCTGCGCCATCAACTGTCCGGTGAACGCTATCAGTGTGCGGACCGGTGCTGGTTGCGCTACTGGTGTGCTCCTTGGCACCCTCGGCAAGGAAGACGATTGCTGCAGCACAGGCGATGGAGCGTCTGATGCGGATACCGGACCAAATAAGTCACGATGTTGCGGCGCTCGAACCGAAGAAACGGGTGCGGATAGTGGCCCGTCCACCTGCAGTGGCTAGCATGGCTTTCTTGAGGCGGTCGGCTTCAGGGCCTCTAGTTTGGTACCGACCGTAGTGTCACTCTGTCAAGAAGGGACTACCGTACCACGCTGCACAGCGGGCATGGTCTGTCGCCACGGTCGTCGTCATACCCGACTTTGACAGTCACCGAGGCCGACCAGCTTTGGAAACGACCCCGCTCAGCTTTGAGGGAGAAGAATCTGTAGTGTAAAACAGTGTGCGTGTATGGTAGTGACAGAGGAATGGAAAGA
>SKVJ01000008.1 GCA_007129495.1 Dehalococcoidia bacterium
ATACTCATCATAGTCTTCAGTACCATTGCTTCCATATTTTCGCTCCCGTTGTGGGGTGGGGTCCTGGTGGCGGGTACGATCGTGTTCACTGTCCTGTGGGCGCTGGTATTGGCTTTCTCCATGGTGCTCTGGATACTGCTGATGGTGAAGACTTATCAGAGGGAGCAGATACTCGTGCCGCTTGCCGGAGATCTCTCGTTCTGGCTGCTCGACAGGTTCGGAATGCAGGGGCCTGAGCGCGGCGCAATGGCTTTCCACGGGTTGACCGGGGATGAATCGCGCGAGCGCGACCGGTCACGACGCCGCCGCCGCCGGGGGGACAGTGCGGCCGGCCGGGCCATCGGCAGCATCGCAGTCATTGTGTGGAGCATCTTCCTGTTCGTGCTGTTCAACTTCTATTCCGAATATATCGCCTTCTATCACAGCACCACAATTGGTGGCGTTACCCAGCTTCTTCGCTATCCGATAATGACCGCCGCACTCGCGCGCGTGCTGCCCATCTTCAACCTGGCCCTTGCCTTGAACGTGCTCGGTCATATCCTGGTGCTTGCCTGGAACCGGTACCTGATCAAGGAGGCCGTCGAGGTAGTGGTTCATGTGCTCGGGTTCATCGTGGCCGTCCTGTTCCTGTGGGTGTTTCCGTTTGATTTCAGTGAGTTGCCCGTTGAGGGACTGCGGACCGCGATGCCGACGGTTACCATAGTCATCCTGATTCTGATCATCGTCGGTAATGTAATCGAGACGATCGTACATTCCGTGCGGTTCGTGCGCGGAGTAGTAGTACGCTAGCTCATAGCGGACTCACGCATGGCGGGCAGACGGCCGTCTGTCCGTATGCTTCCGGAAACGGGAATGAACTGGTGGTTTTCGCTTCCCGGGCGATGTGTACAATAGTCAACGACCCCCGTTATGCGATGGAGTTCGCAGATGCTGCGACGACCTGATTGCGTTGATGACGGCTGCTGTCGCGATGTCCGATGATGCCGCCCGCTATGATGGCCCGCAGCCTCTCAGGCGGTTGTCTGGAGTAGCTTGACCCGGGGTCATTGCGTGCGTAAACTGGCCTCCTATCGATCCGGCTGTCGCTCAGATGTCGGGCTGCATCGGACAGCCGGAACCTTCATCATCAGGACGCAAAGGAGAGGGAACTGTCATGGGCGTGAATACTCCAACCATCACGGACATAAAGGCACTTGAGATCATCGATAATCGGGGTCGCCCGACAATACGGGCTCGTGTGTACACCGAGGGAGGCTACTGTGGCCGGGCGGATGTCCCGTGTGGCTCGTCGACCGGATCCTACGAGGCGTTCGATCTGCGCGACGGCGACAGCCGCTACAGCGGCAGAGGCGTACACCGGGCCATAGCCAACATTCACGATGTGCTTCGGCCGGCGCTTCTCGATGAGGAGGTAACCAACCAGCGTCGGCTGGATCACCTCATGGTTGAACTCGACGGCACTCCGAACAAGTCGAGACTGGGCGGCAATGCCATCCTTGCGGTGTCGATGGCGGCCGCACAGGCTGCTGCCGCGGCCCTCGACATGCCCCTCTACCGCTACCTCAGTGGCGACGGCCACGTGCTGGCTGTGCCGCAGGCCTGTCTGATCAACGGCGGACTGCATGCAGGCAACGACCTCGATGCGCAGGAGTTCTGCGTCATGCCGGTGGGCTCACCCACTATGGCCGAGGCCACCCGGCTGGTATGCGAGGTCTTCGATACGCTCAAGGGGCTGCTCGAGAACAGGCATGGCAAGCTTTCAACGAACTTTGGAGAGGACGGCGGATTCGCACCACCACTGCGCACCTCGCGCGAGGCCATGGATCTTCTCTGCGAGGCGGTTGAGAAAACGGGCTACGCGAAGGACGTAGTCTACGGACTTGATATTGCGGCCACCCCTTTGTATGACGTGGCGGCCGGCACGTACCGGTTCGATGGCCGTCAGCGCACGCCCGATGAGATGATCGCGGCGATGCAGGATCTCGTGCGTGAGTATCCTCTCATCGTATCGATAGAGGACCCGATACAGCAGGACGATCTCAACGGATGGAAGGCGGTGGTGGACTCGCTTCCGGGTGTCCTTATCGTGGGCGACGACCTTACGGCGACGAATGTGGAACGCCTTCGTTTGGCGATCGGCGCCGGCGCCATGAACGCATTGCTCTGCAAGGTGAATCAGATAGGCACAGTGACCGAGGCGATGGATGCGGCGCGGTTTGCCCAACGCCACACATGCCCGGTGGTGATGTCGGTGCGCTCCGGCGAGACTGAGGATGACATTCTGTCGGACATAAGTGTCGCTCTGAATGCGGGAGTATTCAAGATCGGCGGTCCGCACGGCAGCGACCGCGGCGCGAACTTCAACCGCTTCCTGGAGATCGAGGCCGAACTCGGCCCGGTGGCGCGCTATGCGGGACGTGACTATGCACGGCTCGCCTGATCCGTTTCCGCAACGGTGCGATAGACGGGCGTCGCTGAGTGGACCTCGTGAGGGTAAGTGACGTGTTCGATCACACTGCCTTGCTGTCCCATGGCTTCGTGCCCGGCCGGCGCCTGGCGCTCGATATCGCCGGATATGCACTGGAGGCGGTCGATCCGTACGGTGCCGTCCTTTCGCGTCTCAACGTCGAGGCGGGGCGGCTGCGCATCGATGAGGATATCTACGACCTTGACTCCTTTGAGCATATCTACGTAATCGGCGGCGGCAAGGCGTGCTACCACCAGGCGCTGGCTGTGGAGAAGCTCCTCGGAGATCGAATCTCCGACGGGTTCGTCGCGGTCAAGGCGGGGCAACTCGGTCCATTCGTCGACCGTCATGGCGTGTTGAGTCGCATACGCGTTCAGGAGGCCGCCCATCCCGTTCCGGACGAGAGCAGTCTTCGGGCCGGACAGGAGATACTCGCCATCGCCGGGCGGGCGGGGCCGAGAGACCTCGTCCTCTCACTTATGTCTGGTGGCACGTCCGCACAGGTCATCGCACCGGTGCCCGGGGTTTCAGTGGCGGATAAGGCCATGGTCGGCAACCTTCTCGTGACAAGCGGCGCCGACGTCACCGAGATAATGACGGTGCGGGGTCATCTCTCACAGATCAAGTGCGGCCGGCTCGCGCTGCGGCTGTATCCGGCCACGATTATCACCCTGACGGTATCCGATGAGAAGTCGGACTCCATTATCTGGAACACCGACTGGATGAGTCCGAACGGCACTACTCCTGCGGAGGCTATCGTCATCCTGCAGCGGTATGAGCTTTGGGAACGTATACCGGAGACGGTGCGCCAATTCTTGAAGGGTGCCAACCTGAACCCGGTGGCGGATGAGATTCCAGGCGATATCAGACTGAAACGGTATATGGTCGTCCGCACCAGGGATATCTTCGATGCTGCCGTGGAGCGGAGTCGTGAGCTTGGCCTTGAACCTCTACCGCTCACCACGCTGCTGTGCGGTGAGAGTCGGGAGGTGGGCCGTGCGCTGTCGAGCATCGCCCGCGAGGTTGTCCTCAGCGGCCATCCGGTCGCAGCGCCCTGCGCGCTCATCGCAACGGGCGAGACGGGCGTACGGGTGCGCCGCGATACAGGCGGGGAAGGGGGGGCGAACCAGGAACTGGCAGCAGGGGCATGTCTCGACCTGGGGCAGGATGCGCCCGTGGCGATTCTCGCATTGGATACCGATGGTTCGGATGGCCCGACTACGATTGCTGGAGCGCTGACCGATGGGACGACTTTGCTGCGGGCCCGTGAGCAAGGCGTCGATATCTACCGGGCGCTGAGCGAGCACGACATCTCTCGTGCGCTTCGGGCTTCCGGTGATGCCATAGTGACAGGCCCCACGGGGACGAACGTTAACGACATAGTCGTAATTGTCGTACTGCCGCAAACTGCCTTGCCTTAGCGCCGTTCGTGATGCTGCAGTCACATGTGCGGTTCGGGAACCGCCTGCCCTGGCGGGGCCATCGGCGGTCTCGCGTAGGGGTCGATTCCCACATCGACCCGCCAACACCGCGTCATGGGTTACCCTCGTGCTATTCGTTCCTGCACCGACCCGTGGGTGGTGGGACGGGCTATATGCAGGGGACGGATACATCCGTCCCGCCAGTCGTGTTGTCCGTCGTAACGGGCCCGCTGCCGCGTGCCCGTCCGCGTGTGTTAATCCCCACCTCCGCGTATCCCCCGTTGACATAGCGACATCCCGCTGGCACTATGCTGCCAGCCGAATTCACACGGCCGCAGACCGTCCATCACAAGGAGGCAGCAATCACATGTCATTACCATCACTCGTCGGCAAAGCCCAGACCGTCCTGGGACCGATAGACAGTGCCGAGCTCGGCGTCACGCTCTCGCATGAACACCTGCTCTTCGATGGCAGCCCTCTGTTCATGGAGCCTGCTGCCGCCTCGGACAGGGGCAAGGCGCACCAGCCGGTTGACTGGGACATCCTGAGCTGGCTGCGATACCACCCCCTGGAAAATATCGACAACCTCAGTCTGCTTGATGAGGACCTGGCGGTCCGTGAACTGATGCACTTCGTCGCTGCGGGAGGCCGGACGGTCGTGGAGCAGAGCTGCATCGGCCTTGCGAGGGATCCAGAGGGACTTCGCCGCATCTCGCGACTCACCGGACTGAACATCATCATGGGTACCGGCTTCTACTACTACCACCCCGGCTGGGTGACTCCCGCGATCCTGGCGAAATCGATCGATGAGATGGCCGAGGAGATTGTGAGGGACATCACTGAGGGCGTGGGCATTACCGGAGTCAAGGCGGGACTCATCGGCGAGGTGGGCGCGACGTGGCCGGTGCACGAGTTCGAGGAGCGGTCTATCCGCGCTGCTGTCAAGGCGCAGAAGCAGACCGGCGCCCCCATCAACATCCATCCGGGACGTCATCCGGAGGGCCCCGGTGGGGCCGTGCGGATTCTGCTCGATGCCGGGGCGGACATGACCCGCGTGGCCATCAGTCACATCGACGGTCGACTGCGAACCCACGAGTCGCGCGTCGAGTTGGCGAAGCTCGGCTGCTACCTGGAGTACGACTTCTTCGGTTACGAGGGACACTATCCGATATTCCCCGGTTCGGTGCCGATAGACATCCCCAGCGATACTGAGCGCATCCACGAGATCTGCGCGCTGGCCGACGCGGGCTACCTGAACCAGGTGCTGATATCCCACGATGTAGCCTACAAGACGAAGCTGGTTTCATATGGAGGCTGGGGTTACGCGCACATCTCGAACTACGTGGTGCCCATGATGCTGAAGCGGGGCGTGAGCCAGGAATTGATAGACACTCTCCTGATCGAGAACCCGCGGCGTTTCTTCAGCTTCGTGTGAGTGTCCCGTTGCAGCAGCTTGGCAATTGTCAACTACACGTTGCGGGCATGGGAATATGCGTGCCCGTGAAGGATGGTTGACAGGTCCCGGGGGATGCCCTCGTATTGCTGGAAGATTGGGCCGGCTGACCTATGTGGCGGCTGACGCCTCTTTCAGCTTCTCCTCGTACTCCTTGCGAGCCGGGGCGAAGACTTCCAGGAGCGTGCATTCGTTGTCCAGTATCTGCACGCCGTGCGCGACGCCGGCCTCCACGGGCATGACGTCGCCCTCACCCATACGGAATCGCTTGCCCTCGAGGATCGTATCGAGTTCGCCCTTGAGGACGATGATCATCTCCTCGTGTTGATGGCTGTGGATGGGGAAGTACTGGTGGGCGTCGAGGGTGATGAAGCTGAGGGTCATGTTCCGGCCGGGTACGATGTGGGTGCTGGTGCCCGGGACGAGGTGAACGACCGGAATATCCTTGACCGTCATCACGCGCTCCGCCCACTCCTCCGCACTGGCAACAGGGTAGTCTGCAGACATCGGCTCTCTCCTTCCGCCGGCCGGCTGAGGTGCCGTACGGTGATGTGCGCCCATCATAGCACAGGCGTGTGAAGGAATCGGGGACGTCACTACCCCCATCGTTACCCGTGTCGATTCCGCGATGCATATTCTTCACCGTAGGGGCGGTTCGGGAACCGCCCGGGTGGGATGGCCGGATATGCGTGGGGGACGGATATATCCGTCCCGCCACCGAAACGTTGCATGCGATCCCGTAGGGATGGGACATGTACCATCCGTCGTCTTGGGCAGGGCACGTCCTCAAAGTGCGCAGGGTCTGGCGACGACGAAGTCGTGATATCCGCCCGATCTTCCGTAGGGGCGGTTTGGGAACCGCCCGTCCTGGCGGGGTAACCATGGTCTCGTGTAGGGGTCGATTCAACATCGACCCGTCATCGTCCGTCAGTGAACCATGTGGGGTGCGGGATGATGCGCGTGACTACAATTCCCTCGCAGCGACCGACTTACTCATCGACCCGCACGGGTGCAGGCTTACGTCGGCACGGTCATGACGCCACACTGCCTCGTATCAGCTTCCGTGTGCACGCGCCGATACCTCGGCCTTGCGGTGTGATGCGTGCGCGGCTACAATGACGAGGTGCCATCGCTAAAGGTGACCACGATGCTATGACAGCTCGAAGATTCACGGTCGTCATTGAACGGGATGAGGACGGCACGCTTATTGGGACCGTCCCCGCTCTGCACGGGTGTCATACGCAGGCGTCGACCATAGATGAGTTGATGGTACGCGTCCGGGAGGCTATCGCTCTGTGCCTCGAGGTGCAGGGTGAGGATGCTCCTGCCAGCCTCGAGCTCGTCGGCTTTCAGTCGGTGTCCGTATGACCCGGTTGCCGCGTGTCACCGGTCCTGAGGTGGTTCGTGCATTTGAACGTGACGGCTTCGCCGTTGTGCGACAGAAGGGCAGCCACGTATATCTCAGGCATGGCGATGGCAGAGCTACCGTGGTCCCATTGCACTCGGGCGAGATAATTCGGTCCCGGCCTCCTCTCTAAGATCCTGCGGGATGTGGGACTCGACAGGGACCGCTTCATCGCGTTGCTGGGCTAGCAGCAGCGCTTCATACTCCAGTGTGTCTGATCCTCGAAGCCGTCCATCTCATCCACGCAGACATCGGCTCTCTCCGTCCGCCGGCCGGCTGAGATGCCGTACGGTGATGTGCGCCCATCACAGTACAGGCGTACGTTTCTGCCCGGGTGGTCTCAGTCTTCCCTTGTACCGGGGGTTCAGACCCTCCGGAGGGAAGGGGGGACCGATGGTTTTCTTACCGTTACCCGGCAACCTGAAACCGGGCAGCGCCGTCGGTTTGTGACATACAGTTGTCACAACCGTGGGGTATTATCAGGGAGTTCATGGTACCGTTGATACACATCTAGGGAGGCTGACACATGGAAAAGGCACTGACTATAACCTGCCCGCACTGCAGACGGACGTTCGCGCTGGACGACGCGATACTGCAGGACATCCGCAGCAATGTGCGCTCATCTGTAGAGGTGGAGTTGGAAGCGCGCAAGAAGAAGGAGATCGAAGAAGCCCGCTCATTGGCTCAGCAGCAGGCGACCCTTGCCTTTGAGCAGCAGTCGACGGAGTTGAGGAAGCAGGCCGAGGAGGCGGCCGCTGCGGCAAAGGCCGCAAAGGAGAGCGAGAAGGCGGCGCTGACTCTGCAGCGGAAGCTGGCGCAGGAGAAAGAAGACCTCGATCTCCAGTACATGCGAAAGATGCAGGAGGAACTGGAGAAGACGCGTCACGATGCCCGTGCGAAGCATGATCTGGAGATGAAACAGAAGGAGCAGTCCATCGAGGGACTGAAGAAGCAGATCGAGGAGCTGCAGCGTAAGGCGGATTTGGGGAGCCAGCAGGCGCAGGGCGAGGCGCTCGAGGCCACCATCCAGGAGCGGCTTGAACGTGCGTTCCCGGCCGATGTCATCGAGCCGGTGCCCACCGGGGTGCGTGGTGCAGACGTCATCCAGAAGGTGAACGCCAGGTTCGGTCGGTGCTGCGGTACCATCGTCTGGGAGTCCAAGCAGACGAGGGCGTGGAGCAACGAGTGGATCCCGAAGCTCAAGAAGAACCAGCGCGAGGCCGGGGCGGAGTTGGCGGTCATTGCCTCAAGCGTACTGCCGGAGGGGGTGGACGGGTTCAAGGAAGTGGACGGCGTGTGGGTTACGAGCTGGCCTCTGGCCATACAACTCGCTTCGGCGCTGCGCTATGCGCTCACTGAGCTCGACCGTACGAAGCTCACGGGCGAGGGAAAGTCCCACAAGATGGAGATGCTCTACGGCTACCTGGTGAGTCCTCAGTTCCGGCAGCGGATACAGGACATCGTAGAAGCCTTCTCGGAGATGGACGATGAGATCGCCAGGGAGAAGAAGGCGATGACGCGAATCTGGGCGCGGCGGGAGAAGCTGATCGAGCGGGTGAAGCACGGCACGGTGTGCATGTACGGCGAGCTCGAGGGCATCATGGGCTCCGAGATCCCCGCCCTGCCGGCGCTGGAGATGCCCTATGCGCTGGGGGAGGGGGAGGAAGACGAGGAATCATGACGGGATGTGACTAGGGGCTCAACATCTGCGCAAAGTACTTTGCGCCACAAACTGGAATCGGGTACGGAGGGATCAGGCGTTCCGAGGCAGCCGACGATCAAGGATTGGCTCACGGTGCGTGAAAAGGGGTGCTGCCGACCTGGTCGCCTGTAGACGCATCCGGATCGTGGCGAGAAGCAAGGCGAGCGTGCAAGACACAGTACGGTGTGCATGAACGGCGAGCTCGAGGGCATCATGAGCTCCGAGGTTCCTGCCCTGCCTGCGCTGGAGATGCCGCACGCGCTGGAGGAGGGAGAGGAGAAGGACCAGGTTCCAACTGCTGGCCGGCGAATCAGCAGACCTACCATCTGCGTCGTTCGGGTGTTAGCATGTGGACTGAACTCGCGGCGATCTCCGGATATCGGGATTATGGGGAAAGGCAGGCCGTTCCATTCGGGATTCATGAACCGCGCGACCGTAAGAATGAGCTGAGGTACCGGAAAGTAGATATGGACCGTATTCGGCTGTTTGTGAGCAGTGTCCGGAGGGAGTTTGCTGAAGAGCGACGCGTCATTCGAGATTACGTCCAGGGCGACGCCCTTCTGAGTCGGTTCTTCGACGTATTCATATTTGAGGATGTGGCGGCTGTCGACCGCCGCGCGGACGAGGTATTCCTTCACGAAGTGGATCGCAGCGACGTGTACGTGGGATTGCTCGGCGCGGAATATGGCGTTCCGGATCGGACCGGAGTGTCGCCCACGCATCGGGAGTTTCTGCGTGCGACGGCAATCGGCAAGCCACGCCTGATATACCTGAAGGGAGACGAGGAATACGAGCGCGATCCGAAGATGCGTGCGCTCATTCGAGAGATCGATTCTCAGCTGGTCAGACGGCGTTTCCGCAGCATACCCGAACTGACCACTGCCCTCTATGCCAGCCTTGTGGAGTACCTGATCGACCGCTCTCTCGTAAGAGTGAGGCCTTTCGATGCAGCAGGGTGTCGGGGCGCCACCATGGACGACGTATCCTCCGAAAAGGTCGCGTGGTTTCTTAGTCGAGCGCATCACAACCGGAACTACGTTCTTGATGACAGCACCCCATATATCGATGCGCTCACGCATCTGAATCTTCTCGAACATGATATCCCGACAAATGCGGCCATGCTGCTGTTCGGTAAGAAGCCGCAGCGCTTCCTGGTTTCGTCGGAAGTGAAGTGCATGCACTTCCATGGGACCCAGGTCCGAAAGCCCATCCCCTCCTACCAGATCTACAAAGGGACGGTGTTCGAGCTGGCTGATCAGTCCGTCGACTTCGTGATGTCAAAGCTGAATCTCTGGGTTGGCACACGCGATCGCGGCGCCGAGGCGCCGGTTGAGTACGAGATACCACAGTCAGTGGTAGCGGAGGCCATCGTCAACGCAATCGCGCATCGGGACTATGCGAGCAACGCGAGTGTCCAGGTCATGCTGTTCGCAGATCGCCTTGAGGTGTGGAATCCCGGCAACCTGCCGCCGGCGCTCACGCTTGCGAGCCTCAGGACGGCCCACCCCTCAATTCCCACGAATCCGCTTCTGGCTGAACCACTGTACCTGGCGAACTACATTGAGAAGGCGGGGTCAGGGACTCTGGACATGATCGCAGTGTGTGTCGCGTCTGGTCTCCCTGAGCCCGAGTTTCGTCTTGAGGCGGGCTCATTTGTGCTGGTTCTGCGGAGGACCAGGACCGGCACCGAACAAGTGACCGAACAAGTGACCGAACAAGTGACCGAACAAGTCATGCGGCTGCTCACGGTGTTCACGGACGTCGATGCGAGTAGTAGTGAGTTGATGTCGAGGTTGCGCCTGTCGCATCGACCATCCTTCTACTCTGGGTATCTGCGGCCCGCACTTGAAGCCGGCCATGTGGAGAGGACTATTCCCGATCAGCCGCGAAGCAGTCGGCAGAAGTATCGTCTGACTGACAAGGGTCGCACGGTCCTCTCCCAATTGCGGCGCGATGCGTAGGCACTATGCAAGACCAGTTTCTCACGATGATCAATGATTCGTCGCGACCAGTCATCTGTCCGTAGCCTATCCACTCAGCGAGTGATGGACTGCCCGCCCCGTAAGTGCATCCGGAGCAATCTCTACGGCTACCTGGTGAGCCCGCAGTTCCGGCATCGCATCCAGGATATCGTGGAGGCGTTTTCCGAGATGGATGATGACCTGGAGAAGGAGAAGCGCGCGATGACGCGTATCTGGTCGAGGCGGGAGAAGCTGATTGAGCGAGTGAAGCACGGTACGGTGTGCATGTACGGCGAGCTCGAGGGCATCATGGGCTCCGAGATCCCGGCTCTGCCCGCGCTGGAGATGCCGCACGCACTGGAGGAGGGGGAGGACGACGAAGAATCATGAGGCGATGTGACTAGGGGCTCAACATTGGCGCAAAGTACTTTGCGCCACAAAGTTAAATTGCATGTGGAGGGATCAGGCGTTCGGAGGCAGTGGGTGGCTATGCAGCAGTGACTCACGGTGCGTGAAAAGGAGTGGTATCGACCTGGTCGCCTGTAGACGGATCTGGTCGAGGCGGGAGAAGCTGATCGAGCGCGTGAAGTACGGTAGGGTATGCATGTACGGCGAGCTCGAGGGCATCATGGGCTCCGGGATTCCTGCCCTGCCGGCGCTGGAGATGTCGCACGGATCTGAGAATGTCGCCGTTGGAGCGGTCCTCGTGGGGAACTGCTCGGTATGCACGAGTCTGGATACACGATTGCGGTGACGATGACGTCGGAAGAGGGTCGAGTGCGGCGGTGTTCAGTGGCGTGGTGTGTGGCGCAAAGTACTGTGCGCCACAGAGTTAAATTGCGTGTGGAGGGATCAGGCGTTCTGAGGCAGACAGTCGATTCAGGATTGGCTTGGGACACGCAACGAGTGTTCCTGGGGACTTGGTCGCTCGTGGCCGCATCTGGTCCAGGCGGGAGAAGCTGATCGAGCGTGCAAAGTACGGCACGGTGTGCAGGTACGGCGAGCTCGAGGAAATCATGGGCTCCGAGATCCCCGCCCTGCCGGCGCTGGAGATGCCGCACGCGCTGGAGGATGGGGAGGAAGGCGTTGAGAATGCTACTGAAGGACCGTGCGAGGTGAGAAGAGGATGAGCATAGCGGAATGACGCAGGTAGCTGAAACTGATGGAGCGGCAACACATGATTGCAGGGCGTTCGGAACGAAGAAACCGTTCATGGAGATGGTTGCACAATGGCATTACACCGCAAAGACCGCACCAGACCTTCTGGTATGTTATCCGTTGGTTCACGCATTTCTAGTAGTACAACAACTTGGCTGAGGAGGTTCAGTCTTGATGGCTGCACTGCACGCAGATTGGTTGAGCAAAGTCGTTTCTCACTGCTGTGCAGTGCCGGAGAAAGCCTGTGAGTCGTTTACATCACGTTCTCTGCGCAAATCATGAAGATATCAACGCGTGATCCGCTTGACATATTGATTTATGATGTGATTCTATTACCATAAAAGAGAAATTGTAGGAG
>SKVJ01000025.1 GCA_007129495.1 Dehalococcoidia bacterium
CCCCTTGTATCTTGAGGGTGTATCCTGCTCTGGGTGTCGCGGGAGAGGGGAATCAGACCGAACCCCTTAGGCCGATGAGCCTGTTGTGTAGATTGCGATCCCCTCTCCCCGGCGCCACTCCCGAGGCCGGACGGTATCCTAAGCCTCCGTAACGGATGAGCTTGCATAGACAAGGTTGGCACAGGGGTGGCCGCGACACCAGCGACACAGTAAAGGCTATGGGAGGTGAAGTCAATGGAGCCGGCGATTCTGGGTATCGACATTGCCAAGGAGAAGTTCGATGTGGCGTTGCTGCGGGGAGAGAAGGTGACAACGGGCAGGTTCAGCAACACCACCGCGGGATTCGGCATGCTCAAGCGGTGGCTGGCAAAGCACGGAACGGATCGGGTCCACGCCTGTCTTGAGGCGACCGGCACGTACGGAGAGGCACTGGCGGAGCACCTGCACCGCGCTGGCCACGTGGTGAGCGTCGTGAACCCTGCCCGAATCAAGGGATTCGGCCAGAGTGAGCTGTCCAGGACCAAGACCGACAAGGCTGACGCGCAGCTCATCGCCCGCTTCTGCAGTGCGATGAAGCCCGAACCGTGGCAGCCGCCGGCACCTGAGGTCAAGGAACTGCAGTCACTCGTGCGCCGCCTCGAGGCGCTCAATGGCATGCTGGAACAGGAGAAGAACCGGCTGGAGACGGCGGACGACGTCATCAAAGAGTCCATCAAGCGGGTCATCAAGTACCTGCAACAGGAAATCAAGGCCACCAGGAAGCTCATCCGCAATCACATCGACCGTCACCCGGATATGCGTGGCAAGCGAGATCTGCTTGAGTCCATCCCCGGCATCGGACCCGGCACATCGGCCATGATCCTAGCCGAATTCGGCGATGTGTCGCGCTTCCCCGATGCAGGCAGTATGGCTTCTTTCTGTGGTCTGACGCCACGACACCGCCAGTCGGGCTCATCGGTCAGAGGCAGGAGCATGATCTCAAAGACGGGCTCCTCGCGCATTCGTAAGGCGCTCTTCATGCCTGCCCTGGCATCCATCCGGTACAACCCGGTCATCGCCGCTCTGCGCGCCCGACTCCGCGCCAGCGGCAAGCATCCGCTGGTCATCGTCTGCGCCATCATGCGCAAGCTCATCCACATCGCATTCGGGGTGCTGAAAAGCGGTCGCCCCTTCGACCCTTCCATAGCCGCTGCGCATTGACATGCAAGACGGTATCTACGGGGGAGGGAGGTGCGAATGCAGTCGGTGGCCGATTCCACCGTGGGCATGTTATCGAAGTATGGCGGGCCGGATATATCCGGCCCCTGCACATAGATTGTGGTTGGGTTCACGCGGGTTGGAAGGCACGCGCGCGGGCGTATGATCAGGACGATGACGGGTCGGTGTGGGAACAGTGACACCCTGCGGGGCAAGAGGTGCGCTGCACGCCCAGTGACACCCGTCTGAAGCATGACTACCACGTGACACAATGCCGCCCCAGCGCGTTCGCGAACGACCCCTACGCCGAATGGCAGGTACACCCATCAGGTGCGGTACCTGGTGGTCAACGTGGTTGTGGGCGAGACGACGGTCGGCACATGTGCCGACTCTACGTTACCAGCCGCGCACCGCGGGCGGGCACGCGGTATCGTGCCCCTTGCCGAGACACACGTGTGAGATCCACTGATGGTGTACCGCTCGTGGCAGGTACTATGGTATCTTTGCGCGATGGCCAGCGGAACGTGGATACTTGAGCGGACGCAGAACGACCGGTTCCCTTACCGGGTGCAGATCATCCGCGAGGGAGCGCCATGGATGGTGCTGCGTACGCAGGATCGCTGGCCTGCGGCAGGGAGGAACATCTTCTGCCTGAGGGAATCAGATCCGCCTGACCCGGAGGAATTGCTGGAGGAAGTGGAACGGGTCGATATAGCCGCCTTCCACCAACGGGGCCGCCGCATCTCAGTGGTGCTGGACCGCAAGCGTTACAAGCGCTGCGACTTCCTCTTCCTTAAGAAATCCTACAAGGGACGACCCGAAGAGAGCTATGAACAGGTCTTCTGGCTTACCCAGAGGAGCATGGCACAACACCGCCCCTCATTCAAACTCATTTCTCGCGGCACCGCCCACGAGATGGTCGTCCGCATACACAGCAACGAGAAGTATCCGTGGCGGTTCCCCGGCGCAGCGATTCAGCGCGCGCCCATCGCCGCCGGTGACTACTCGCTCATGGATGGCGATGCCACGCTGGCGGTCGTGGAGCGCAAGACGTTCGATAATCTGCTTGCCGACTTCGGAACCATGCAGGTGCTGCACCAGCGACTTGCCGAGTTGGCTGCCATGCGTCACCATGCTCTCGTTATCGAGGCTTCGTATGCCGATTTCCTGAACCCGAAGAAGGTACACCACTACACGCCCCGCTTCTGCGCCAGGGCGATCGCCGAGCTGCATGCGCTGCATCCGACGCTGCACGTGACGTTCTGTGCCAACCGCAAGGCAGCCAACGAATGGGCGCGGCATTTCTTCGCCGCGGTCTGGGAACTCAGACACCCCGAGGAGTAAGGGGCGAGGCGGAGTGAGTGTTGGGGGGGAACCACACCCCACCCAGGTCGTTCGCGAACGACCCCAATGAAGGGGACACCCCCAAACCACGGAAGGCGTGGACGAGGCGCTAGCTGTTCATAGCGTCCTCGTAGTCTTTCTTCGCCTGCTTGCCAGCCGTCTTATGGGCCGCGTTGGCTTCGTCTCTGGCACTGCTGTCGACAGCCTTATCCCTGGCCAGTTTGCGGTCAGCATCCGCCTGCTTCTTCGCCTCTTTGTAGGCTTTTTCCGCCTGGATGCCGCGCTCCTTCTTGTTGGCTGCGGCATCATCGACATCCTGTTTCTGTTTCTTCCAGAACTCAGTGAAGGTCGCCAGGGCCACATTGGTGATGGCGTCACGTACCTGCTTCGCGTCCTCTATGGCTTGCTTGTGGGCTTCATCCGCCCGCTTCCTGGCGTCCTTATCGACGGCCGCCTTCTTGGCCTCACCATAGATTATGTCCGCCTGCGTCTTGGCCTCCTTGAACGCCTTGCCAGCGGCAGACCACGCGTCATCAAGCAGCTTGCGTGCTTCGTCGTGAGTCTGTGTCTTCTCAGTTCCCATGTCTTCTGTCTCCATTGCGAAACCTCCCATAGTACTTCCATTCTTACCCGGTCTGCGTCCTGTAACGCAAGGAGGGAGAGCCCTTGTCCGGGAACTCTCCCTCGTTGCACTACCGCGGTTCGCGTGACTTGCGCGAGCATCTGCCCGAAGGCATCGGCACCGCGCCGCTGTTGCTTCTAGTACCGGCGGCCGCCACCACCGCCACCACGGTTTCCACCGAATCCGCCGCTGCTCTCGCGAGGTCGTGACTCGTTGACCGTCAGAGTCCTTCCCATCATGTCCTTGCCATTCAGACCCGCAATTGCGGCATTGGACTCGGACTCGGAAGGCATGTCGACGAAGCCGAAGCCCCTCGACCTTCCAGTATCACGATCATTCACGACGTTGGCTGACGCGACCTCTCCGTATACGGAGAACTCACGAGTCAGATCGTCCTCGGTGGTCTCAAATGCTATGTTGCCTACGTAAATCTTCAATTGATGAACTTCCTTATTTTGATTCTGCGCGTACGCAGTGTGTACGAAGCTGTGCCGCCTGCTGACGGCAACACGCTACCAGGTTCGCTGATTGCCCGACGTGGACGACATGCGGTCGCGTTTGCTGCGACGGCACGCTGGACACCTTGCGGGCTCATTGGTGAATCCCTTGTTGGCGAAGAACTGCTGCTCTGACGCCGAGAAGGAGAAGTCGTGACGGCAATCGCGGCATGTAATCGACTTGTCTTGATAACTCACTGAATGACCTCCTCTATACGTACGACTTGGTTCGGTGGAGTTACGGTCATTCAGAGCTCGAGTGCAAAGAGGGCGAAAGCGAGGACCAAAAAAACTGAACTTCAACTACCAACCTTCAGTGTACTCCCTCAGGCGCGTATATACAAATCCACGGTCAGCGGCCGGTCAGCATTGTATACAACACGTTCCCGTTTCATTCATCAGGCCACGGTTGCGGGCTGACGGGTAAGCGGGGCTGGCTGGTTCGAGTGTCCAGGGTAACGTGCCGGTGGCGGGCGACACAGGTGCCGACCCTACGTTAGCAGCCCCGCACCCCGGGCGGGCACGAGGCATCGTGCCCTTACGGTACGGACAGGTCCATCACCCAACCCGGGTCGGTGTGGGAACCGACCCCTACATTTGCCGCCGGACACCACCACACCCTCATCCGGGTCGTTCGCGAACGACCCCTACGCCGGATGGCAGATGCATTCCGTGGAATGCCTGGGACGAGAGCCTTCAGGCTTTTTCGATCTCGAGGCTGATATCCAGTGCTTTCGCTGAATGGGTCAGCGCCCCAACCGAGATGAAGTCCACGCCGCTCTCGGCCACCGCACGCGCATTCGCGAGGGTGATACCACCTGAAGCTTCGACCAGGGCCCGCTTATCGATCAGCCTGACTGCCTGCTGCATTACCTCGGGACTCATATTGTCCAGCAGGATGATATCGGCACCAGCTTCAGCAGCCTGACGAGCCTCGTCCAGCGTTCTCGCTTCTACCTCTATCTTCAACTGCGCTGGAGTGCCCTGCCGTGCCTTTGCGATGATAGCGTTCAAGCTGAACCCTTGCTCGTAGAGGGCCTCAAGGTGGTTGTCCTTGATAAGGACCCCGTCTCCGAGGTGCATCCGATGGTTTTGGCCACCCCCCATCAGTACCGCGTGCTTCTCCAACGCTCTCAAACCTGGAAGCGTCTTTCTGGTATCGAGGATCTTCACCGGCAGACCGTTGACGGCTGCGACGTAGCGGGCGGTTTCCGAGGCGATGCCACTCAGATGCTGCAGGAAGTTCAAGGCTGTCCGCTCAGCCTTCAAGATGCCGGACAGCCTTCCGGCGACTACCCCGATGATAACCCCGGGTGTCAGGCCGGCTCCCTCCTGAAGGAAGATCTCCACGCGTGTGGTGGGGTCGACCCTGCGAAATACCCGCCCCGCGATCTCGATGCCGGCAAGGACGCCCTCCGCCTTGGCCACAAACGACGCACGTCCTGACCAGTCATCCGAAATCAGAGCGTCGGTGGTAATGTCGCCGGCGCCCAGGTCTTCCGCCAATGCCAGGTCGATAACCTCATCAATAGTCTTAGCTGTCAACTTCATGCTCTCTCCTGAACGTACTATGCCGTTGCCACTCCGGCCTGATCCACGGGAAATCGGTACGGAAGTGAGTCCCGCGGCTCTCCTCCCGCAGCAACGCGGCCTCGGTCATCAATTGACCGGTAGTCACGAGGCTGGACAATTCATACGAAGCTCTGTCGACCGGCTTTGGCATAGCCACTTGCCACGCAGCCAGAACCCCTGCCATTTGTTCCAGATTCTCCCTCGACCGGATGATTCCAACCTTGTCCCACATCAGTGACTGCAGCGTCGGCAGACTCAGAGGCGGTGCGTCACTCAGCGGCTCCCGCTTTCTGATCGGGCAGGTTTCCGTCTTCGCCGTGGTCCCGTCTTCGATCTCACGCGCCGGACACCGGGTTCTTTCAACGATCCTCCCGCCAAACACGAGGCCTTCCAGGAGGGAATTGGACGCCAGTCGGTTGGCTCCATGGACTCCGGTGCAGGCTGCTTCACCCGCGGCGAACAGGCCCGGAATACTGGTCTCCCCCCACACGTTCACCTTGATGCCTCCCATGAGGTAATGGGCCGCCGGCGCTACCGGTATCATCTCCCGGGTCATATCAAGGCCATGAGCGAGGCAGAACCGGTAGATACTGGGGAAACGGGTTGTCACCAGCGAAGGCGTGAGATGAGTAACGTCAAGGTATACGTGGTCACTGTCCGTCTTGCGCATCTCGCTCACGATGCTTCGGGTAACCACATCGCGCGTTGCCAGTTCCGCTTCCGGGGCATAGTCATGCATGAAGGCGTGATGCCGGGTATTGCGCAGGATTCCACCTTCACCTCTCACCGCTTCCGAGATCAGGAATGGCGCGACACCGGGCAGCCGCAGAGCGGTGGGGTGGAACTGGAAGAACTCCATATCCGTGATCTCGGCACCAGCAAGGTAGGCGAGCGCAATACCATCACCGGTGGCGACATCCGGGTTCGTGGTGTATTTGAACAGGCGCCCGGCACCCCCTGTGGCCAGGATGAGGTAACGGCATCCGTACTCCTCCTCTGAACCATCGGTAGTGTTCACGACTCTGATACCCTGCACGTTGCCAGCGGTCACCAGTATCTGCGTGGCCAGGCGGTGTTCGCGGATCCGTATTCCAGCGTCCTGGACACGTCGGCCGAGCGTGGTTTCTATGTTCTCACCAGTTGCATCCCCGCCGGCATGCAGGATGCGGGCCACACTGTGCGCCGCCTCCCTCGTCAGGGCAATGTGACCGTTCACCGTGTCAAACGGCACGCCCAACCGGATGAGATCGGAGATACGGCCGGTTGCTTCCTCCACCAGGATTCTGGCGGCCTCGGGATCGCAAAGACCGGCCCCGGCGGCAATGGTGTCCTGTAAATGGAGGGCGGGGGAGTCTCCTTCTCCGATGGGGGCCGTGATCCCCCCTTGAGCATACCTGGTATTGCAGTCCGCGATACTGCCCTTAGTCAGGATGAGAACGCTGCCTTTCTCTTTCGCCAGCAGGGCAGTGTACAGCCCCGCAATTCCGCTACCCACAATTACGTAGTCGTAGCAGCCGGAGACCTTCCCCTCGTTCATCAGACTACCGCCAGCATTCTGTCCAGGGCCCTCTTCGCCTTCAATGCGACCTCTTCCGGAACGGTGATCCCGTTGCTCTGCCGCTTCATTGTGTCGATGACGTTTTCCAATCGTGTCTTCTTCATATCGACACAGATTAGAGTGGGTGAAAGCAAGTGAAAGGTCTTCTCCGGATTCTTCAGACGCAGCTGGTGGAGGAGTCCCTCTTCGGTACCGATGACGAACGTCTTCGCTGAACGCTCCCCGGCATCGCGGATCATCTGAGACGTACTCAAAGCCGCATCCGCCAGTTCGATTACCTCTGCCCGGCACTCCGGGTGAACCAGCACCCTGGCCTCCGGGTACTGTCGTCGTGCCTGAATGACTTCTGCAGCGCTCAGACGGGCATGTATCGAACAATAACCTGGATAGAGTATCATGCTCTTTTGCGTCTTCGTGGACACATAATGGCCCAGATTACTGTCCGGGATGAACAGTATTTCGTCATTCGGCACAGATTCCACTACTGCAACCGCGTTGGCTGAAGTACAGCATATGTCGCTGCCGGCCTTTACCGCTGCGGTGCTATTCACGTAGGTTACTACCGCCGCTTGCGGGTACTTCGCCTTCCATTCATTGAGAATACCCTCGTCAATCATGGCAGCCATAGGGCAGGAAGCGGCAGCCGCACTCAGAAGGACCGTGGCTTCGGGGTTAAGGATGGCAGCTGTCTCCGCCATGAAATCGACGCCGCAGAAGACAATCGTCTCGCTCTTCAACTCGGCACAGGCGCGCGCCAGCTCGAGCGAATCACCCACCAGGTCAGCGATGTCCTGCACCTCGGCAATCTGATAGGTGTGAGAGACAATGACAGCATGCAACTCCTGCTTGAGCCGAAAGACCTCCTCTCTAAGGTTGGCAAGCTCCGCTTCCGTCCTTCGGGGACTGCATGCATCGTGTAGTGTCATCTCTGCCTTCTCCATCCAGGATCTGAGCCGAGGCTGCCCGGGGACCGCTGAGGCAGTAGTGTACCACCCATTATTCCATTGTGCCCGGCAGGACTGCCTCAGGCGCTCGTGATCACTGCCCTCGGCACTAGGCAGCTGGAACATTTATATGTCGTGCGGGAGCCGTGCCGATGCAGCGTTAGGAGTTATGTCCACTCCAGGGAGCGACGGTACCCCGTCTGTATACAACCGGAATCCATGCTCGGTCGCACTTCACATGCCGCATTATCCCGCGTCTTGCAGTGGCACACTGACGGCGTGCGTGCAACGGGAGATTCTGGAGCCTCAGTTGGCATGGTTACCTTAACCCGCGAGGAGATCGATTCCAGCAATTCGGGTGCACCTTACCTGTCTCCTGACCAGCGTGCAGCAGTGGGGCCACTTCCACCGTTCAGCAGGAATTTCCAGAGCCCTGCACACGGGGACCGCCACACTGCCCCACAAAGCACAGCGGCCGGCCGCTGAGCGATGCTGTCTTCATCGAAAAGGTTGAAGATCTCCTCAGTCGCAGCCTGAGATCGATCCGTCCCGGGCTAAAGCCTAGAATTCGGCCAGCGGCCTCGCAATCTCCGTCCTGAGCGGATTTGACAGCCGGCCGCATCGTCCTTATCCTAAGTGCCAACACAGGTTCACTACGAGGCGGTATGGGAAGTCGTGGGAGGAGTGGACCCTATCTTTTCGTCAAGTGAGATCCGTCCTCTCGACAGACTGAATGCTGTTCAGTCGCATTGTCCCACCGGATACCCGGCCAGTCTCGTATTTCATCGAGTCGATTACGGAAGCGTGGAGGTGAAATATGCCGATTAGAGCCAGTCTCCGGGGACCGCGCAGGATGAGAATTGCATTGGTCTCCCTTTTGCTCACGGCCCTTGTCGCAGGAATGATGGCTTGTGAGCCTGCCCCTGTTGTTGAGTACACCCTGATGATAGAGAGCACTGAAGGAGGTACGGTAATTACACCCGGCGAGGGGACGTTCATTTATGAGGAAGGCACAGTGGTTGACCTTGTAGCAAGTCCGGCCAGCGGCTGGGAGTTCTTCGCATGGGCCGGAGATGCGCCCGTTGCCGACGTCAACAGCGCCTCAACGACTGTCATGATGAATGCGCACTACTCGATCGTCGCACAGTTCGAAAGGACTAACGATGTAGACCCTGGGCCGCCTCCGCTACCGGAATGGCAACCACAGAAACAGGCTCTCCTTCCGGATAGAGAATTCGACACCAATTGGACGACCGTCAGCACCTGGTTCCCAGCTTTGCACCGTGGCATAGGTGCCATATGGGGACCAGAACCGACAATGATTGCTTCACCGGAAGACGCAAACGAGTCAACAATGTTTGGCTTGAGTGAGGGACATCCTCCGGGTGAGGGACCGAGGATACTGCGCTGCATCTTTGCCAAGAATCTCTCCGGTGGTGTGTCCCTCGACCTTACTGTAAGGCTCTATGACGGAGATTCCCTGGTACAGGAATGGGTCGAAGCGGATATTCCGGCCGAATGGACAATCCGTGAATACGAGTTGGCTGATGACCCGAGTAATTGGGATGACTTACGGGTAGTGCTGACCCGCCAGGGTGAGACGACAGCCCCTGAAGGTGACTTGCGCGAAATCCTCGTTTCACTGGTAGAGATGGAAATACCATACCCTGAAACATTCATCTTCCCGTATCTTAACCCCGCAACAACCACCCACGCGCCTGAGAGTAATACAGTACAACGACCACCTGGAGTACAGGAAGGTGATGTGATATTTGTCGCAAGTGTTGATGGCGAGGCGGCCGACGGGTTCAGCCTGATCTACTCTCAGTCCACGATTGAAGATGCCTCGCATCCGTACACCTTCCATACATGGTGGAAACGCGCAGGTTCTGATGAACCAGAGTCCTACACATTCCCCGATGCAAGAGGGCTCTGGGCGGCGAGGATTTCAGGAGCAGCTGACCTTCCGTATGCGGCAGCCGGCCATCTTGAACCTCCACCCGATGGATTCGTGTCGCCGCTTGGCATCTCGACACCGTCTGTCGATGCTCCTGAGAATTCCCTGGTCATACGGATCTCCGCCAACAACCTCTACATCACGTGGACAGAGCCGCATCAATGGATTGCCTGGGATGAATGGCCAGCGTTCGCAGCTTCCTGGCGGTTTCAGAGAGAAGCCGGACCGACCGGAGAGGAATACCATGGGACAGGCTCGTTCATTCATTGGGTTGCTCAGACTATTGCCGTTGCGCCGGAATAAGTGATCTGAACTTGAAGGAGGTGCCGATTGTGAAACAGGAGGTATGAAGGAGGTCGAAAATGGTGAATCTGGACTTGAAGGAGGTAACGATTGTGAAGAAGTTTAAGAAGTTAGCAGTAATCGGTCTGTGTCTGGGACTTTCGTTGTTTATGCTATCAGCAACAGTAGCTGGTGCGAATCCGAGTAACAGACCTGACGAAACTGGCTTCCACAGTGGTGTTGTCCTCACAGTTGATGGAGAAGATTACTACTTTCTCGGACCGCCCATTTACGAAGGAGCTGAAGCTCTTGACGTTCCCGGTCATGAATGGGTAGTTGCGGGGCCCGACAGAGTTGTAGGCAAGCATTACAATACGGGGCCATTTGGAGCGTCACAATGGTGGTCTTCCGACGCTCCCGACGGCGAGTTGCTCTATATGGTGGACGGCATCATTGACACGTGGACGGAAGAAAAAAGCCAATGGTATTACGAAAAAGGCTATGTCCATTACCATGAATTGGTCTCTGTAGACGACGGGACTCTTCACCCGGATAAGATAGTCTGGCTGAAACATACCGCCCGGACTTTCTTCACCCTGGACGGTGGTCCGATGGGCGAATTTTCGCATGAGGTAACCCCAGGGATCGACTACGAATTCATGCCAAATTGGAATGTGCCTTATCCTTGAGAACACGTCATCACCAGATAACACGAGGGCTGCCCCAAATTGCTTTTGAGGCAGCCCTCTTTTCAAGAAATATGATTGTCACGGTGACGGGGACTTGGTGATGAAGACAACAACTGAAAATAGAGAATCCGAAATTTGGATATCAAGAGCTTCCTGTTCTAACTTGACAATCAAATAAGATGCTGCGGAGAAGAATGGTACTCCTCAGGTTGCTGCCCGTCAGCATAGCCTTGGGATCTCTGCTCTATCTTGACTGCGCTTCAGGGTTCGCCATCTCCAGGTTCTGCGGTGGAACGGAAAGCGGTATCCAGGATAAAGGGTGAGGGGATTGCCTTCACCGGGGCAGTGAGAACCTGAGAAGACGCTCCGCGTACAGGTCAGATCCGCCAGCTTCCTTACTCAGGATTCGCCGCTCTTCTCTCCCGAATCTGCTGCAGGATGTGGTTGAACGATCTGGTGTCTACGCGATAGTGCAGCATGATGACGACGGCGATTGCGCCAGCGATCACCGGGAACAGTACCAGCATGTACCGGATCATCGCCAGCGCCTCCGGTGTCTGGGCAGAGTTGGGCACGTAGCCCGAAAAGGCCAGCAGAAATGCGGCGAGGGACCCTCCTGCGGCATAGCCGAGTTTGTTGCTGACCCCGTACGTCGAGACGGTGATCCCCTCGCCGCGGACGCCAGTCTTCCACTCCCCGTACTCCACCATGTCAGCAAGCATGGATCTCGTCATCACGTAGGTGATGCCCACACCCGCGCTGGAGATGGCCAGCAGCACGATTATGGCGGTCACATTCTCGTAGGGAGTGAACAGGACCATTGTTCCTGCAATAATGACGATGAGCATCCCGATACTGTACAGATTCCTCTTATTGCCCAGCTTCCGTCCCAATACTGGACTCAATAGCGCGCCCGCGATCATCGACAGGATCATGATGGCCATGAAGACTGGGTAGAATAACTCCATCCCCAGGTTGTACTTCAGGAAGAAGATGGCCGACGTGGTGCGCATATCGTTGGCGGCCTGGGTGAAGAAGACCGCTACCAGCAGTATCAGGAGCGGCTTGTTGGCCAGGAGCAGTTTCAGCGCCTCCCGGAAGCTATGCCGCGATCGCTGTGTCGCCGGCAGTTCCCGCGTGCTGGCGAAGCAGACGAGGTACAGAACGATCGCCACTGCGCCGTAGATACCCGCGGTAATAGTGAATCCCATCTGTGGCGAGGAGAACGAGTTGACCAGCGGCATGGTGACGGCTGCGACGACCAGGATGGTGGAGAAGATCGCGATCGTAAGTGTTGAGGCGAGGCTGGAACGTTGATTCGTATCCTGCGTCATCGACGCCATGAGCGCGGTGTGCGGAACCGTCATCGCGGTGTACGCCACACCGAGAAGGAGATACGTGACGGCAGCGTAGATGATTTTACCGGACATGGACAGGTCGGGAGTGCTGAACGTCAGGACGAGGATGACTGCGATTGGCACGGAGTTGAACAGGAGGTACGGGCGGAATCTGCCCCAGCGGGTTCGCGTCTGGTCCGCGATGTGTCCCATGAGAGGGTCGTTCAGCGCATCGAAGATCCGTGAGGCGAGGAGTATGGTTCCCACCGCAGCAGCGGGGATGCCGAAGATCTCGGTGTAGAAGAAGACGAGGTAGAAGCTGACCATCTGCCAGATGAAGTTCGAGGCGGAGCTTCCCAGGCCGTAGCCGACCTTTCTGGGCAGGCTCAAGGGAGGTGCCTGCATCGGAGTAGAGACTTCCGTTTCCGAAGACGTCATACTGCTTCCTTACTGGTACCCACTGGCAAGACCTTGAGGGGCCGGTCGGCGGGCGAGAGTCCCACTGAGAAGGGACACATCTCAGAGCTTCAGTTTAATGCCTGAAGATGATCTCCTCGCGCTTCTTCAGCACGATCTGCGGCTGAGGTGTTTGCAGCGACAGCCGCGCCCGGGCGTCGTACTCCTCCTCGCCGACCTCATCCAGGATGACACGGCCGAGGCGGCATTGCTCCACGATGTTCGCGTTGACCCTGTCGATAGATGCAGGCGCCACACGGCAGACGAACCGCACGAGGGGGTTGAGTCCGTAAGGAATGGACTCCACTGCAACCACCGACCGCGAATCCGGCGTATACCACGTGCCAAGCGTAACTTCGCCGAACCTGGTGATCGGTGACCCGAGCGACGCCTGCCGCTCGGGAGTGAGGCCGATGCTCCCCACCATCCACTCATCCCCGATGTACGCCTCCGCCTGGCCGTGGTAGAGCAACCTGCCCGTCTCCGTGCTCCACTTCGTACCGGCGTCACCGCCAACCGTGTCCGTGCTCGTATTCATGGAGGTGAGCGTGTAGAGTCTGTAGCGCGTCCTGATGCCGGCGGTTCGCAGCAGCCCCACGAACAGCGCGAGCCGGTGCAGGCAGGCGCCCGTCCCGCGCCGGATGGTCTCCTCCACCTCTCCGAGCGGCAGCAGTTCGAATGTGATTTTTCTCTTCACAAACTCGAACGCAGCTTCAGCGTAGTCCCTGTCTGCAAGGCGGTATGCGCCCAGATGGTGCGCGAGCGCAATAACCTCGGGCGCGTGCGAGTTGCAGTAGAGCGTCGGCCGGAGATACCTCTCATTGGCGCTGCAGTATCTCATGCCGGTTTGATATTCGGGCATCTCGAAGCTGCGCGGCGGACGTACATACGCCATCTTCAAGGAGGCCGTGGTTTGCAGATGCGGTCCAGGCACGCGCGGTCTGCCTAAGAAGTACGCGGCGAGGAAGAACGCACCTGCTACGAGCCGCCGAAGCACGGGCCACGGAGGCAGGTACCCCCGAGCAACGGCATCCCAGGGACCGATTCCCCTCTTCAAGTCTGCCATTTGCTCTCCTCAGATTCGCACGTTGCGGTTGGACCAGACAAGTCTTCTTATCCCGCAGACCGACACCGTTCCGGGTGCAGACCACAGGAATTGCCCCCGCTCAGTCCGACGAAAACAGCCTCCTCACCTCGACGGCGCATCCGCGGTCTTCCTGGCTGGCCGCGCGCTTGACCTCGGGATCGAGGACAGGACCGGGCCGGTCACACGTGGGACACCGTTCCAGGATCCGAGCGGTATCTCCCGTGAGTATGAATCCCGGGTAGCTCAACGCGGCCGCATCGAGAAATCCGAAGCGGCCCCACTCGCCATACGGCAGCGGTTTCTGCTCCGTGTCGAACACGAGCGGCTTGAAGTACGTGTAGGGCACATGCAGGTAGTGGCCCTCAGGACACTGAACCATCCATCCGTTGCTCTCCACCATGCCGTATATGTCGAGACAGTACCTCCCGGGGATGCCCAGGACATCGAATACGGCCTGTCTGAACTCGGTGAGGGGAAGTCGCTGATTCTCCCTTATCTTCCATCCTCCTCCGGTCACCACTCCACCGCGCTCGCCAAACTCGAACCGCTTGTTGCGACGGGTTAGCTCCGTCAGTACAGCGTGCAGCAGATAAGGCGCGCCACAAAGGAAGGTGAAGTCGGGCGATTCCTGTCGTTCCTCAAGCCATTTGATAACATCGTCGATCATTCGCCTTGAGCGACGACGCCCGGCCAGCCGCACCAGCGTTCCCTTGAATCCACCCCTGTTGCCCATGACCATGCCAATGAGGTTGAGCGACAGGCTCTGTTTGATACCAACCTTCATGTCGCCAAGGAGGTCGAACATGATCTCTGTGGACTTCCCGGCGTATATCGTGTTGATCCTGGGGTCGGGCATGAGCAGATACGTCTCCGATCTGTCGATCCATCGTCCGCAGCTCATGGCGAGTATGCACTTCGCCAGCGCATACTCTGCGTTATTGAACGTGCGTCGATCCCGCGGGATGAAGGTATGACGTCCACCTGTGCCACTGCTGTATGAAACGACCATTCCGGCCGCATTGAAGGCATTTACGACCTGGTCGCAATTGGGATGCTGTTGTTCGATCACCACCGTGGGCAGTTTGCCCGTGAAGATACTTCCCAGCCATGTGGCGAACTCCCTGCCCTCAGGGTGGTTCTTGAAGAATGCATCGGAGATGAGGGGAATTCGGGCGAGGTCATGCTCAGTCCTGATATCCGCCGGAGCCATGCCATACTGCTGACAGTACGAGCGGTAGAGATCGTTGTGTTCGTAATGGTGCGCGAATGAATACTGGAGGGCAGCGAGCTGCAGTTTCGTGGCCTCGTCCGGAGCGACGGTATACAGGTCCGGCGGAGAGAACAGCGCATCATCTACGGGTGTCCACTCACCGGGCGAGGGGATATACTTGCGCAGCCGTTCGTCGAAGTGCGCGATGTAGTCTTCGTATGGCAGATCGCCCCTGGTGTAGTCGATTCCTACACCTCCTTTCGGCAGTACGAACCAAAGGGCAGGCTCGTACAACTTCCCGCCATATATGGGCGCTCGAACCTGATCGAGGCCATACCTGAGGCCAGGGTTCTAACAGGCCGCCCAGGACCTGCATTTCGCGGCATCATAAGCCATCGTCACTTATACACTAATACCCTCCAAAACTCAACAGTCTTGGATTTCCGAGACACCGTATAATGATTATATATCTCTGAAATATCCCGAATAACACCCGGCGTCCGGATTATCATCTGCCACCGGAGAAATCTTGACACCTGAAGCCGGACAGGTTCACCATCTCCTTCATGGCAAGGATCGCAAGAGTTGTCGTCCCCCCGGACTTCCCCATCACGTAACACAGCGCGGTAACCGGGACAATCACGGGCGTACCGCCGGTATCCGCCGACCTTGAAGTGGAAAGTATGGTGTCGTAGGATTGCATCTGCACTCGCGACGCGGAAATACAGGTCTTGACGCAGGAGGTTAGCGTGAAACAGGTAATCCACACCGACAAATCCGCCCAACCCTGGGGGCCATGGTCCATGGGGATTCGCGCTGGAGACATGGTGTTTGTTGGAGGACAGGGACCGATTGACCCGAAATCCGGCAAGCTCAGGGGCACAACCATTCAGGAGCAGACGAGACTGACCCTCGAAAGCATCCGGGTGATTCTTGAAGCCGGTGGCTACAGTATGAAGGATGTCGTGAAGGTGCAGGTGCTCCTCGCAGACATGGACGATTTTGCCGGGATGAACGAGGTCTACAGGGAGTTCTTCTCTGAGCCGTATCCCACAAGAATGACGTATGGTACGGCGCTGTCAGTGACCGGCATGAAGGTGGAGATGGACGCTATCGCGTACGTAGGTAAGTGATCTGACGAGGAAAGAGGCGCTCGACCACGCTCCGGCCCGTCAAGTCTTGACATGGCTGCGGGTGCATGGAATGATGTGGGGACGTTACGCCGCGATCGCTCCTGAACGATGACGCTGTCTTTGTGTGCTGCAACATCATGTGCGAGGCGTGGACAGAGCGAGTCGCCAGAATGTGTTACAGATGAACAGGAGAGATATCTACGGAGTGATCGGAGGCGCTGTCTTTGCGCTTGTCTGGATGATGCTGACACGCGATCCACTGCAGGCCGTGTCGACGGGAGTGATCTTCGCTGTCGCCTGGAGCGTCGGGAGAAGGTACTCCGAGGGTAAGAGGCAACGCAATCACTCCCGCCAGCGATGACCGTTACCTTACTGTCAGCATCGTGGAACTTCGGGAGACACGTCAATCAATCTACACTTGCGCGGGGGTTTCGTGGAGAGCCAGTATCCCGTGGGACGGGTGCTTACCTGATAATCAGCATCCTTCACCATTAGGAAGGGAGCCTTCCTGCAAATACGAAATGGATGTCAGACAAAGGAGGATTGTTATGAGTCTTAAGATCCTTTCGAGAGACGAGATCTTTTCGGGGTCTCCCGAATGGCGGGAGCCGGGAGGTTCCAATTACCTTGCTATGTACTCCAGTGTGTTTGGAGGAGTAGTCACGGACCCGGCCTTGATGGTCATCCCTCTGGACGACCACGTAATCAATCGTGGCGATGCCATATTTGAATACTTCCCCGTTATCAATGGCCATGCCTACTGTTTCAATGCTCATATGACGAGGCTGAAGAAATCGGCGGAGATAATCTCCCTGGCCCTGCCGTTCGATATGGAGACCATCCGGCAGATCACTCTCGAAACGATCGGGATATCAGGCAGCAAGGATTGTGGTGTGCGTATGTTTGTTACCCGGGGCATAGGTGACTTCAGTTGCAATCCAACAACACCCCAGAGGAGCCATCTCTACCTTATGGTGCTCAGAACAAGGAAGGGAGAGCCTTTCCCTCTCAGCATGATTGCCGAGGGAGCAACCGCGGTAACGAGCCATGTGCCGCTGAAGATGGGCTTCTATGCGCAGGTTAAATCGACCGACTATTTGCTCAATGCGCTGGTGGACCTGGAGGCGAATCGGAATGACGCCGATTTCGGTGTCTGGTTTGATGCGGATGGACATCTGACTGAGTCATCGACAGAAAACGTGGTCATCGTCAGTCAGGACGGAATACTCAAGTACCCATCGTTTGCGCGGATGCTGAAGGGCACCGGCCTGGTTCGAGCCACCCAGCTCGCCACAGAGCTTATCAGCAGTGGAGAATTGCAGGGAATATGCCAGACAGATATCACGCCGCATGAGATGTATGAGAGTGCGGAGATGATTATCATGACGAGCGGTTCATTGGCACCCATAGTCAAATTCGATGGGCGGACGATCGGCACCGGAAAACCCGGACCGGTATTCCAGCGGCTGTTGGAGCTCTTTCAGAAAGACACGATGGAAGGTCCCCCCGAGGTGCGCACCCCTGTGCAATACTGAGAGACGAAACCATCAGGTTCTGTGCCTTTGGGGGAACAGGGGAACACAGTGCCCGTTTCGTTTCAGTGACGTTCGAAGGCGGGGATCCCTGTCCTGCGCGTTCATGAGCAGCCGTTCGTAGATGATCGTCGGCGGACGGCCGCACAGGTGCCGACCCTGTAAGACTTGCGGAGGGCTCTTGAGTCTGATACTTATCGCACCACGATGTCGTCTTGCGTACAAACAGTGTTATGTTGTCAGTGCCCCAACAGCCGATTCGTTCGTGTCATGCCATCCCGGGCCATCTCGTCACCTGCAGGATAGTAGATAGTTAGTAGATTCTCTTAGCCTCACTTTGTCGGTGGTGACCTTACGCCGAGATTGATGCCAGTGCCAATCGGGAGTCTGCCGTGTTCCCTGACCCTCCGCCAATGATACCAGTGCCAATCGGAGTCTAGATGCTGTCTCTGCATACTCCTGCGGGGCCAGATCGCCAAGAGAGCTGTGCGGGCTGGTGGAGAGCAGTAGTCAGTATCAGACGTAGAACTCGTGTTGATTTTTATAGATTTTCCAAATATAGTCACACTATGCGGAAGAACGAACCGCTTATGAGCATAGGCGAGGCTGCGACTGTGCTGGGAGTGAGCGAGGCTTCTCTGAGACAATGGTCCGACAGAGGCAGAATCAGAGCCTCTGTGACCCCGGGCGGGCATCGCCGGTATTCCAAGGTAGAGCTCAAGAAGTTCATGAGTTCTCGCAGGAAGACGATTGGCGTCAAAGAGTTGGGCGCCGAAATTCAAGCCACACGCAACTTGCATGGCCATCTGGGACGAACCTTTCTCGAGGCAAACGACTGCTGTTCGCGACTGAATGACGCATACAAGAGCAGACTGGCTGATCTTGGCCGAGCCATGCTTGAGGTGACCCTGACATATGTTAGTGGACGTGCACGGAGAGGACAAACCTTGGAAACTGCTCGAGGCGTTGGTCGTGGCTTTGGAGATGCCTTGGTGCAACTGGAAGTGCCCTTAACAGATGCTGTGAAGGCCTTTATGTTTCATAAGGTTCCGATCATGGAGGCGATAGTTCGTCTGATGGGAGGACGAGAGGCTCACAGCGGGAGAGTCGCTGAAGCGATTGCGCTCGTACCACAGATTATGGATGAAGCCATGCTCTCTTTAGTCGCCGCTTATCAGCAAGACGCCGAGGATGCCTGTTCTAGAAGAAAGGACTTCCTCCGATGATTTCGGTTTCCCGCCTCCTGTGCGGTGCTCAGGGTCCCGGAGACAGCCTTCGGTATCACAGCTACACCGACGGTCGAGAACCACTAACGTCTGCCCCTGTTGTGGTCTGGAATTGCACTAACCGATGTAATCTTCAATGCCTCCATTGCTACGCCTCCGCGACCGAGCAACAAACCGGTCCGGAGATGGACACCGGTTCGGCCAAAGCTTTTATCGCAAACCTCGCTACCTTCGGTGTTCCGGCAATCCTGTTTTCGGGTGGAGAGCCTTTACTTCGAGAAGACTTGTTCGATGTGGCGGGTTATGCCGTTAGCAAGGGACTGAGGGTGGCACTATCCTCAAACGGGACACTCGTAACAGACGACATAGCAAGACAAATCAGGGACTTGCAGTTCACGGAAGTCGGGGTGAGTCTGGACGGTACGGAGTTCATCAACGATCATTTTCGCGGCAAGCATGGTGCCTATCGAGCGGCTCTTGAGGGCATCAGCAACTGTGTCAGACATGGGATACGAGTCTCCCTCAGGTTTACCATCACCGGATCAAACTACCACGATATAGCAGCCATGTTTCAATTGGCGGAGGATGAGGGTATTGATCGACTGTGTTTCTACCACCTGGTGTACTCAGGCAGGGGCAGTACGCTCGTGCTGGAAGACATCGGCCATGCTCAAACTAGACAGGCGGTGGACTCGATATGCAACCTGACCGAAGACTTGCACCGCCGCGGTTTGAATAAAGAGGTACTCACAGTAGCTAACCACGCTGATGGCGTCTACCTGTATTTAAAACTGATGGAGAATGGGTCTGGGTGCGCCGAAGACACTTATGAACTTCTGCGAAAGAACGGGGGCAATAGCTCGGGGATCAGAATTAGTGCCGTTGATGCGGGTGGATACGTACACCCGGACCAATTCTGGCGAGGCTATTCACCGGGTAATGTCCTGGAACGGTCCTTCAGTGATATCTGGATGGATACCTCCGACTGGCTGATGGCGGCGCTGAAGAATCGGAAAGCCCTTCTGAAGGGACGCTGTGGTAGATGCGCCTACCTGAATCTGTGTAACGGTAATATGAGGGAGCGTGCAGAAGCTGTATATGACGACATCTGGGCAGAAGACCCTGCCTGCTATCTGACTGACAAAGAGATTGGATTAGGTGAGCGCTGTGGCGGGTACTACTGAGCAAACTGTAACTGCAAGCCTTCGACTTGTGGCGTGGGAAATCACCCGTCGCTGCAACCTGTCCTGTGCTCATTGCCGTGCCTCGTCAGAGGACAGGTTCTACGAGGATGAGCTTTCTATCGATGAGAGCTATCAGGTTATCGACGGCGTCAGAAGCGTCGGCCAACCAATCCTCATTTTGACTGGGGGTGAACCTCTGGTGCGGCCAGACGTATTTGAGATAGCCGGTTATGCAGTGAAGAAAGGACTTCGGGTCGTGATGGGTACGAATGGCACCCTGATAACGAAGGCCTTAGCAGCGAAGCTCAGCGAAGTACCCGTTTCCCGTGTGAGTGTGAGCTTGGATTTCCCTACAGCCGAAAAACAAGATGTATTTCGTGGAAGGGCGGGGGCCTATCAGGAGGCACTCAATGGCATCGCCAATGCACTCGATGCAGGTATTGAAATCCAGATCAACAGTACTATCACCAGACAGAATATAGCAGACCTTCCGGACTTACTAGGTCTTGCCGCGGATATCGGTGCAGTGGCTTTCCATCCATTCATGCTCGTACCCACTGGCAGGGGTCAATCTCTCGCATCTGAGGAATTATCCGCTGAACAGTATGAAGAGGCGCTCACCTGGATACATGACAAGCAGATAGAGTTGAGAGACTCGCTGTTCATTAAGCCTACCGATGCGCCTCAATACATGAGAATTTTGAAGCAGAGGCTCAGCAAAGCTAACGGCATTCAAGAACCAGCACCGCCAACGGCGTCCAGATCGATGCAGTCGATCACGAGGGGTTGCCTTGCGGGTACTGGATTCTGTTTCATCTCATACCGCGGCGGAGTGCAAGGTTGCGGATATATGGACATCGAAGCCGGGAATGTCAGGAACCATTCTTTCGCAGAAGTATGGTCCAATGCTCCACTGTTCAACGAACTCCGGGACTTCTCCAATCTCAAGGGCAAGTGTGGTATCTGCGAGTTCAGGAACATATGCGGTGGCTGCAGGGCTCGGGCATACGCCTCGACGGGAGACCATCTGGAGAGTGAGCCAAACTGCCTGTACCAACCACAGGGTAAGCACAATTTGAAAGATGCTGAAGATGAGGAGGATCGATAAGTGAACAGATTTGTAGCCAGGCTGTCGATAACAGTCTTTCTTATGGCTGTTGTTATGTTGGTGGTAGCCTGTAATTCGTACGTAGTACAGAGTGAAACAGGCGGGCCGGAGTACCACTGGCCTGAGAGGCTCCATCTTGCAGCTCCGGGTCACAGCGGGTTGGCTAAGTATGTCAGTTGGGCTTCTGTTATGGAAGCGGATACGGGTATGGCCATTCGTGTTGTACCTGAGGCAGATCCTGGCAAATGTATGCGCTACGTGAAGAGCGGCGATATGTTCATGACTTCCGCTTCCAAGAGCGCGTTACGCAATGTCATCGAGGCCATAGGAGAACACGCCACGGAAGATGGGGGGCCCTTCAATGCCAGAATCGTTTGGATTAACGACCTCGCTAGTTCCGGGTTCTTCGTCCGCGGCGATTCGACGATAGACTCAATATGGGATATCGCGCCGGGAACTCGTTTTTCTGTCTGGAATATGAAGGAATCGACCCTCAATCCCCACCGTTCGCTTCTAGCTTGGATTCAACTCGATGAAGACGAGATCCAATGGGTTGATTCGGGTAGTTTTGCAGGGGCGATGCGGGCCGTCGCCCAGGGCAGGGCAGATATCGCTTTTACTTTTCCAACTTCGCCTGTACTCTACGAAGTCGCTGCAGCTCCTTATGGCATACGGTTTCTGGATCTGAATAGCGATGAGGACCCGGATGGCGCGAGGCGCTGGCAGGCAACAAACCCCCTGTATTCTTTCGGACCTATTGTTACAGGAGTGCCAGAGGCAATCGGTCACTGGGGCAGCGTGGGACATGTCTTCCAGATCACCGACGAGGCGTCTGATCCAACGTTTGTCTACAACTTCGCTAAATGGATGGACGAAAACTTCGATAGCTACATGGAGACCTACGCGTCAAACAGATACATGTCTATCGACCATCTCATGGATGGTTTGCAGACTACCTATATTCCGGTCCATGAAGGTCTCATTAAGTACCTCAGGGAGAGAGGGCTGTGGACGGAAGCACACGAGGCGCGTCAAAAGGAGAACATCCAGTTGTTTGATTCCTACGTTGATGCCTATTCACAGGCGAAGTCTATGGCAATAGATAGGGGCATTGAAATCAGCCCTGCCAACCCGGACTGGATATATCTCTGGGAAACGTACAAGGTGGAGCACCAGATACCCATGATTGGCCTCCACATCAGTCTGCATCGAAGCGGTGAGAGCAAGGTGTACAACGCAGGACCAGAGCACGAAACCGGGCAAGCAGGTGGAGAGCAAGGTGCATGATGAGATACCCGAAAGGGAGCGCCTGTGAGTCCAACCACTAGTAGACAAAGCGCAGGAAGAACCGCTTGAGTGAAAGAGGCTCGACTCCCGGTCTTACTCTGACCAGGTATCGATACTTGCCAAGGCCAGCAAAAGCGCTATATCTAAGTACCACGATAGCGGCGATAACCCTCTTCATTCTTCACTGGCTGGCAATTCCTTTGTTTACGAACGTGCTGGCTGGAACAACCTATTACTACCTGCTCTTTGCCATCCTCAGCCTCAATCTTTATGTCGGACTGGCAGGTTCTCGCAGTCGCAGAATTGCCTCTCCGTCATGGTCAGACTATCTTTTCTCACTGACAGTATGCGCAATACTGATCTTCTTTCTATTCCATGCCAATGAAATATCAATGCGCTTGTGGACTCCTGCCCCGTCGGGATTCCACTTAGCGCTAGCTCTCATCCTCGGTTTCCTGTCCATAGAGGCGGGACGGAGGGCAGCCGGGTGGGGATATGTTGGAGTGCTATGCGTATCGATAGCTTATCCTCTAGTCGCAGGTCGAATGCCAGGAGTCCTGTACGGATTCCAGCTTTCTTTAGAAGAGATATTTTCTGATTTTGCGTTTGGAGCCAACGGTATCCTTGGCTTGCCGGCTGTGATGTTGGGAGAGATGATGCTTGGGTTCTACCTGTTCGGGGGTGTGATGCTGGGCCTTGGGGGCGGCGAGTTCTTCCTGAAACTGGCAACTGCGCTGATGGGGCGCGTGAGGGGTGGATCCGCCAAGATAGCTGTAGTCGGCAGTGGGTTCTTAGGTAGTCTGAGTGGAAGCATTATCGCGAACATCGCTGCCACAGGGTCATTTACCATACCTGCCATGAAGAAAGCGGGGTACTCTCCTGAGTACGCCGCAGCCACCGAAGCCTGCGCCTCTTCCGGAGGAGATACGATGCCCCCGGTAATGGGAGGATTGGTATTCATGGCTGCGGTGATCATGAATACTGATTACGTATCACTCATGGTTGCGGCCCTGATTCCTACAGTATTGTACTACTTCGGGCTACTTGTGCAGGTGGATGGTTATGCGGCCAAGGCTGGCTTTAAGGGCCTGTCTGGCAGCGATATCCCGGAAATCCTGCCCACTGTCAAAGATGGGTGGATATATCTCGTCTGCATCGCTTTCCTGGCGTTCGGGCTCGTCTATATGCGGTGGGGGGTCATTACCGCCGTATATGCATCTGGTCTCATGCTGCTGTTGAGTCTACTGACCAAGAGGAAGATTCTCACAATGCAGACACTGGAATCGGCACTCGCATATACGGCAGGACTGGTCACCTTCGGCACGGCAATCATGCTCTCCATAGGATTCATCATAGTTGGCCTTTACAAGACTGGCATGGCTGCGGCGGTGACTGCATGGATAGTATCGCTAGGTGGAGACAATGTGTTTCTTATTCTGGCTATAGGTGCTGCACTAAACCTGCTCATGGGCATGGTGGGACTTAACCGCACCTCATATCTGTTCCTTGCTGTCACAATGGCTCCGGCGGTGGTCGCCGTCACCGACATCCCATTGATTGGTGTGCATCTCTTTATCATCTTCTATGCCGGAATGGGAGGTCTCACTCCACCAGCGGCAATAAGCGCCTTTACCGCCGCCAGTATCGCTGAAGCAAACCCAATGAAAACCGCTTTTACCAGCCTCAGAATGGGAGTCTTGCTGATGTTCATACCATTCTTCTTCGTTGTTCAACCTGCGCTGCTGATGCAGGGCACATTTGGCGAGATCGTGTTTCACACAGCCTTGGCCATGCTCGGCATTTTCGTGCTGGCTTCAGGACTGGAGGGTTACCTTGTCAAGTGCGGTCGCCTGAGCATGATGTGGCGCATCCTCTTGATTGCGGCTGGGGTGCTCATTGCCTTCCCTCATGCTGCTGCCACGTTGGCTGGCGTGGCACTGATCAGTCCGACGGTTGTGATTCTAGCGAGAAGGAGACGCAGAATCGTACCTTCGCCCGTATCTGAGGAAAGCTGAATCACAACATTGGAGTTAGAGAGCTAGAGCTTAGGCACATTCCACACAGAGATCAATCAACGTATCCAGCACACAGTCAACATCTGTGACGGTACAACTCAATGCTCATAACGGTTCCGTTGACACCAATTCGATTACCGTGAGCGAGTGATCCACTGACCATTGACCTTCCGCCGAAACCCGAAATCAGAACCATTATCACTGTCAGTGCTATACAGCACCCGTAATAGAAGGGCAGAATGGGATGATTTGAACGAGGTGCCCATCGGCAAGCATGGTGAAGTTGACTCTGGATGTGCAAGAGTCCTTGTGCGAACTTAGCCCGTCGTCAAACGGAGATCGCGATAGTTGAATTCCCTGAGTCGCCTTAGGCTGGCGCGAGTGGCTCTGCCGTCACATCATTGAACTTCCGTGTGCGCACATCGCCTGCCTCCCTGGCTGCCTCTCCGGTCACCGTCTCTTTGCGAATCAAGCGCGGCTTCAACCGTTCGTTCCCGGCTACAACCTGGGTCTTTTTGTCGACGTTGGGCTCACCCAAGACAATCAAAGACCAGTCATTACGCGGCCTTCAAATTAAGGTGATCAAGATGCAGGCGGATTGTGCGTCATATTCAGTAACTTATGTTCCAATTGGCTGAGGTGACCGTGTTGCGAAAACTGTTTGCCGCGATCCTCGATGGAGTGAGCCGGCAACGCATGGATCTTAGCTGGCAACATCGAGGGCACGCACAGACAGTCAGGGAGAGAAGAGGACAGGGGAAATATCGACCCTTTCGAGTGGAGAACCGGTTCCAGACTGTCACACGGCTGCTCCAAGGGCCAGTGTCAAACTCGATGGGCTGTTCTGCGGGTTGTGGATAGGATTGACAATTGGATGCGCCGTCTACAGCATACAACGCCAAGTCGCAAAAGGGGCGTATATAGTTTCTATGGGGTGACATGGGTAATCCGGACCCAATCCGGTAAGGCAAGGTGTGGAATTGAAATGAGAATGCACTTGAGTATTGCATCGCACTTCTGTTGTTCACGGTGCTGGTATCACTCGGAACATATCAGCGCTGGTGGAACCTTGGCGTACCCGTCGGCCCTCTTCCCTCATCCAGTGGTTCGGCGTGATCGGTGGAGTGTACCTGCTCATTCTTGTTCCTGTGTATTCTTATCTGAAACGTCGCACCCCTCAACACCGTGCCGCACTGCTGAAGATTCGCGTCTTCGGCAACCTGCTGACATTCATGCTTGTGGATGTGCACACCGCCCATAATCTCGGCCATCCCGCCCCCGGGCCCTCGGAGAAGGCCTCGCATCGGCCATCCTGATGGCCGCCATCGTAGTTTTCGGCTTCATGCTGCATTCCGATCTGGTGCCACGGCACCGCGAGTCATGGCGGATGATCCATGTAGGCCTGAGCGTGTCTCTGCTTGTAGTTGTTGGAAACCACGCGCTCATCAACTTTGGAATGCTGTAGTTGTTCTCTTGGAGTTGAGGACACGACCACCGAAGGGCGGTGTTTCATACTGCTGACACCTCGTTCGTTTGCGCGCGGGTAGCGCAGCAACGCCTTCCCTGGCAATCACCCGAGGCAACATGAAACTGATCAACCGGTCTGCAATATGTCCTGCACATATCACGCATAGCACTCAAGGTCCAGCGCATCATGCGCTACCGGTGACATCCTAAAACGCGAGATCGCCCAGAAGTTCACCATCCTCTCTCTGACAAGGATCAGATGAGTCCTAATCCCCGAACGTCCTCGCCACGTCACATACCACGGTAACCGGCTCCCGATTACAGATCTACCATCAGTATCTATGACCCGCGTAACAAGCATAAGTATCCCCGGATTACCTGCCACATTCGGGCTCAACGCGCTAGAATGTCGGTGTTGGAGGAGAGTCTCATCATCGCAAGGAGGGTCGTAATGAAGAGGCCGACACGGATCGGAATCACGAATGATGCCGTCGATGAAGAGGGTAACTTCATCGCACCCGGGCCGGGACTCACCCTCCTCGACACGATACCCGGAGTGGAGTATGAAGTATTCCCGGAGATGCACCCGGAAGTCACCCCGCAGCAGATTGACGGCTATGACATGGTGTGCAGCCTCACACCGAAGTGGACGGCCAAAGCACTGAAAGGCAACGACCGACTGCTGTCGGTGCATCGTTTTGGCGTGGGATACGACATGATCGAAGTGCCCGCGCTGACCGAGGCTGGTGTGGCACTCTGCATCACCCGTGACGCTGTGCGCCGCCCGGTTGCGGCTGCCATCCTCGCATTCATACTGGCGTTGAGTACCAGGATGCTGACCAAGGACAGGCTGATCCGGGAGGGCAGATGGGCCGAAAGAGCCAGGCACCACGGCATCGGGCTTGTAGACAGGACATTAGGGGTGATAGGCGTAGGCAACATCGGCCATGAAGTGTTCAAACTGGCCTTGCCGCTCGACATGCAACACATCGGTTGCGACCCGTACATCACCCAGAAGAGCGTATCGGACGTAAACGTCGAGCTCGTCGATATGGACACCGTCCTGAAGGAGTCCGACTTCCTCGCCATCTGCTGCCCACTGAACGAGGAGACCCACCACCTCATAGGTGAGCCAGAGTTGAGGAAGATGAAGCCGTCGAGTTTCCTCATTAATATGGCGCGGGGACCTATAGTGGACGAGCAGGCACTTGTCCGCGCCCTGTCAGAGAATTGGATTCAGGGTGCCGGCATTGATGTGTTCGAGGAGGAGCCGACTCCTGCGACCAACCCGTTGCTTAGGATGGACAACGTGATCCTTGCCCCACATTCGCTTGCGTGGCTGGACCAGACTTTCACCGGCCAGTGGAACAGCATCCTCGCGCAGATCGGCGCGTTACAACGTGGGACAATACCTGCAGGGCTGTTGAACACCGAGGTATGGGATAGTCCGCTGTTTCAGCGGAAACTGCATCTGTTGCTGGATTCGTGATTTCGGCGTACGTCATGCCAGCTGTCGTGCGGATCCCGAGTTACAGATTGCCGGTAGCGCGAGCGCACCCTGCAAATCGCGAGGATTCCGCGTTCGCCAATTCCGGGCATCCGGGCTCCATTTGTCACATGTACAGAATCAGTCGCCGAACATGACTACCTGCCGGAACTCAGATCACGAATGGAGGAACAGGCAAGACACGGCCGTAGTTCTTCATGCTACCCGCTGTCGACACGCTGAACCGTTCTAAGAATCTCTCTTTGCAAGTCCATCGTACGCTCAGATAGACTTCAATCGGGAGGTGCAGCAGCAGAATGAAAGTGACAGTCTTCAACGGAAGTCCCCGTGGCCGAACGAGCAATAGCCATGCGATGATCGAACCGCTACTGGAGGGCGCGAGACAGGCAGGCGCTGAGACGGAAGAGGTATTTCTGATCGAGAAAGACATCGAGCAGTGTCGCGGTTGCTTCGCCTGCTGGGTTAAGACCCCCGGCAGATGTGTGCTCAACGATGACATGGCAGGACTCATAGAGCTCTTTCTCGACTCCGACTTCGCCGGTATGGCCACACCGGTGTACGGCCTATATATGACGGGGCTCCTCAAGAACTTCACCGACCGCTTCCTGCCCATGGCCACACCCCATATTCACAAGAACGATGACGGCAGCTTCTACCACGAAGGACGGATCAAACGGTTTCCACGGCGGTTCTTCATTGCCAATTCCGGCTTTCCCGGTGAGCACAACTTCGAATTGCTCAAGACTTTCTTCGCAATAGCCAAGAGCAGCGGTGCGTATGACACGGTACTGGAGATTTACCGTAACTGCGGCGAGGCTGTGGGAATCTCGGACGACGAAGATCCTGCTATAGTTCAGAGGATCCACGATTTTCGTGACACCCTTAGACGGGCCGGCCGCGAGATGGTCGCTGACGGCCAGGTGTCCGAGGAGACGGTCACAAAGCTTCATCTGCCCTTGATGACCGACGAGGAATACATGGTTCAAGCGAATAAAGGGTGGGATGAAATGCTGGAGCAGACCGACCAGGAGACGGGAGCCCAGTGACTCCTATGTGGCATCTATCACAGTGATTCAGCAGCCGAAAGGCAGAGAGTACGCACAATCACCGGTGCCTCTCCTTTCGGTAGCAGCGTGATGCGAGGAGATTTCGGCATGAAACGGCGATTGGCTGCTCTTGCCGTGGTAGGGACCGTGTATGCGGTCTTCTACTTCGTTTCGATGGTATCACCTCAGCGATCTCTACACGCCTGAATGGACTGCCAGAAGGGTGTTAAATGCAGCTGCACTCATATCGATAATCCCACTGTACTGGAGACTCTACTACTTCGCGTTCATTACTACGGCAGGATATGGAAAAGGGGTAGTCATCGGAGAGTTGTTCGGAGGCTTCGCGAGCGATGTTCCTTCTCAATATCCGCACTATGGATGGCTGTTGTGGGGCGGAGTCTTCATACTGGCCATAATCACAGGTGCAGTAGTGGAAGTCCTGCTGCGCAGGAAGAGGCGAACTACGGGTTCGAACCAAGGGTGATCCTATTGGTCTTTCAGTGCGCGGGACCCAACCCGAGCATCCTTACAATGATGGCGGTCGACAGCTGTGCCGGTCCTGCAGTATCCGTCAGCGGCCCCACGGGAAGTTAAGTATGGGAACCGAACCCTCCTGCGGGAGCCTGCTATGAAAAACGTGGGGGCACCATGGCCCGCCCGCTGTCCTGACACCTGAGACCCGGCTATACCAACGCTGGATCAGTTCTCGAAGAGACGTTCAAATTGGCCGTAACCTTCGCCTTCCAGATCGTCTGCAGGAATAAACCGCAGGGCAGCGGAATTGATGCAGTAACGTTTGCATGTTGGCTCAGGACCATCTTCGAATACGTGGCCAAGATGAGAATCAGCGTACTTGCTTCTTACCTCAATCCTCGTCGCTCCGTAACTGGTATCGACCACGGTCACGATGTAGTGAGGATCGATTGGGCGGGAAAAACTGGGCCATCCTGTTCCAGACTGGAACATATCAGTGGAACTGAAGAGAGGCTCACCGGAGACGATGTCGACATAGATACCTTCCGCCTCGTTATTCCAGTATTCGTTGTTAAAAGGTGGTTCGGTTCCATCTCTCTGCGTCACCTGATACTCCATGTGACTGAGAGTCTCTCGCAGCTCTTCGTCAGAGGGTTTCTGATACCCGGCGTACTGACTTTCTACTTCCGGCCAGGTCTCCTGCAGGAAACGCTCTCGACCTGACGCGGCCTTGTAGCTCGCGTAGCGGCCGGGATTTGTCAGGTAGTAGTCCTGGTGATAGTCCTCAGCCATATAGAACGCCGTGAAGGGCAGGATCTCAGTCACGACCGGTTCATCGAACCTGCCGGATCTGTCAAGCGCCAGCTTCGAATGCTCTGCCAGGGTCTGTTGTGTGACATCGTGGTAAAAGATAGCGGTCTGATAATGCTGGCCTCTATCCGCAAACTGACCTCCGGCATCGGTGGGATTAATCTGCCGCCAGAACACCTCAAGCAATTCCTCGTAACTTACCTTCTCGGGGTCATAGATGATCTGCGCAGCTTCATAATGGCCGGTGTCCCCCCATAGGACCTGCTGGTAGGTGGGGTTTTCAACATGTCCACCCGTATACCCGACTATCACCTGCTCCACCCCGTCCAACTGATCATAGGGCGGCTGCATGCACCAGAAACATCCGCCGGCAAAGGTAGCCTTTGCCAGGGTCTCATCCGCGCCAGCAGGTACACGTGTATCAGCCGAGGTACTGATGCACCCCGGAATCACGATGATTGCAACGGCAAGGAGAGCTACCACGCCACTCCATCGTTTCTTCATTGTTGTCACCTCGTGTGGACAATCTCCGTCCAGAGGACGTTATTGTCTACCTCATTCTAGTGGCCAAAGGGAGATACGCAAAATGAACTCGTTGTCAGGCCGGCCATCACTGGCTTCAGCCTGTATTCGTGCAGTGTAATGGCGGCTTGCATCGAAACGATGGAGGCAACAGCCCTGTCATGTCCCGGTATCATCCCGCAAAGATTTGTTTGAATAGCACGTGCAGACTGTCCTGAGGGAAGGCTCCCTTCGGGGTGACACATACGGAGCTGGAAGAAACCGCGCCGGTTCACCAGTGGGTGCCGGAGTCAGCCGTCGCGGCAAGTCACCTGAAACCTGTAACCAGAGAGTCCAGACCCTGCTGAACCCCTAGCGGACACGACCTGTTGGGGACTTCGGCCTGGTGACCCTCTTGCAGGCTAGAAACAACGCAACGCCAAGGTAAAACAGCAGCGATAATGCTATCGGCCTCTTAGTGGCCATATGACTCTCCTCGACACCCCGTGCCACAACTCGCAGCCAAATGGTAGCACCACCGGGAAGCCGGGGCACTTATCCAGTGCAGCGACCTCGACTCCTGCTGGTTGTGATAATCCTGCTGAAGCAATCCACGTCGTTGAGGCGCCAACACTGCGGACCGGTTGGGAAAGGAGTCCGCAACGTGTAAGATACCCTTCATACATTCACCTTTCAGTCACTCAGGAGGTACAGATGGAACGAAAGGAACCCTACGCAAGCAAAGAGGAATTCGACAACAGAGTGCTGCATGTCGGCCGGGGTCACGCTGTTGACCTTGGAAGCCACGGAGGGGCCAACATCCTTCTCGGGGAAAAGATCATGCTGAGCTTCGTCGATATGCCGGCTAACAGCTTTGCGGACGCCCACAGCCACAAGGACACTGAGCAGGTGATGATTGTGCTCAAGGGCGACGCGGAATTTGTCGTGGAAGGCAAGATATACCCTGTACAGGAGGGCGATGTGCTCATTTTTGGACCGGATGTGGAGCACGGAGCATACGTGGGGCCACACGGCGCAAGGGTGCTGGATGTGTTCACGCCACCCAGGACGGACCTGCTCGAGAAAATACGCGGCAAGGCATAGCCGGACTGCTTGGGGTTATCGATCGGGAGTTGGTGGTTTCAGGCTGAAATCATCCCCCCGACGACCACCAAGCCGACGGCACAAAGCACGACGCCTTCACTACCACGCTCCTGCGGGTTTGAAACCTGCCCCTGCCATAACGCAGAGGCATTTGAGAACGCCCTCGACAGCGGAATGGTGATAGGACTCTGACGCGCCGAACCCATGGACGGGCTTCAGGTACCTCGGTCGTTCATCTATGCTCATCCTCTCATCGCTTCGCATGACTCCTTAGTAACCATTCCTAAATGAGTGAACCATATCGCCCCGGTAACGTTTTGGGTGAGTGAATGCGAATCATTGAAAGGAGAGCCGAAGGGGCCTACAGTATTCAGTCATCACCGATAGGAGGAGTCTTCGCATGGATTTCACGCCGCACGGCATTGTTCCCGCAATGGTCACTCCCTTTACCCGCGATGAGCAACTGCATGAACCGGCACTGTCAGAGCTCGTTCGACGTCTCATCGGTGATGGGGTCCACGGTGTCTTCGTGCTGGGTAGTCAGGGAGAGTACTACGCTTTGGACATGCAGGAGAAGCGGCGTGTGATCGAAGTGACTGTGACAGCAGCGGATGGAAGGGTTCCCGTATATGCCGGCACCGGTGCTACCACCACCCGGGAGGCAGTGAGGCTCACTCAGATGGCGGATGAGGCAGGAGCCGATGCGGTATCGGTCATTACGCCCACGTTCATCACGCCGAGCCAGAACGAGCTCTACGACCACTATCGCGAGATAGCCGCCTCCACCACATTACCCGTGCTCCTGTACAGCAATCCGGGCCGGACCGGCGTCCAGATATCGGTAGCGCTGGCGGCCAGACTGGCGCAACTGGACAATATCGTGGGGATAAAGGACAGCAGCGGCGACCTCTCAATCACGGCCGATTTCATTAACGGCACGCCACCATCATTCAGAGTCTTCGCCGGCCGCGATACTCTCGTGTTCGCCACGCTGCTGTACGGAGGAGCGGGTGCGGTTGCTGCCTCCGGCAATGTGGCAGCACGCCATCTGGTACGCCTCTACGATGCATGCATGGATGGCAACATGGATACTGCTCGCACCGCTCAGGCCGAGATAGCGCCGCTTCGGGCCGCGTTCTCCCTGGGCACATTCCCTGCAGTCATCAAGGAAGCCCTGCTGATGACGGGTCTCGACGCTGGACCCTGCCGGCGACCGGTCGGCCCTCTCAGTGACGAAGCGAGGGAACAGTTGCGCCAGATAATGGCAAAGCTGGGACTGCTTGTGGCCTGAGAGCGCGGGAACTTTGGTCCTGCATACACTGAGAAATACACGTGGCGTACTCGCGAATCTGGAGCCAAACGGTTTGGCTA
>SKVJ01000005.1 GCA_007129495.1 Dehalococcoidia bacterium
ACCCCTGACGGTGCGACGGCTGACAGGGCATCGCGGCGGTTGGTCTGCACTTCATCATCGAACGCAACAATACTTGCCCGGTCACCATAAGCCATTCGGGCTTGAGTGTCAACCCGTCCGGTCAGGTCGCACCCATATGCCTCTTTTCACGGCCTGCAGACGGAACTGCACAATGCTCCTGACAGGCACAAGGGCGGTGGTGTCTTCGTCGAGGGCCTATGATCAGTCGTGCTCACGCCCGGCAGCGGCCGCTCCCCAAGTGTACGGACCCGGTTCATTGAACATACCTGCCATCCCAGCGGTTTCAGATTGCCTTTCGATGCATTTCCCAGCCATACTAGGTTTGTGGCAGGCCAATTCGCTGCCAGCCGGGATCACGACTCTTTGGTTCCCACTACGACTCAAGGTACTCCCTGAGTTGCCGTCTAATCGCGGGTTGTCTGAGCTTCCGGAGAGCCTTGGCTTCGATCTGGCGTATACGTTCACGCGTGACTTGAAACTCACGCCCTACTTCCTCGAGACTGCGTTCATATCCGTCACGAAGTCCGTAGCGAAGCTGAAGAATCTGCTTCTCTCTCGCAGTGAGATGGTCAAGCACTCCATCGATCTGTTCCCTCAGTATCCTCTCAATGGCTACCTCGGCAGGTGCCGGAAGTGTCGCATCGGCAACCACTTCCCCGAGAACCATCTCCCCGTCCTCTCCAACAGGCATATCGAGAGAGAGGGGTTCATTGCGGAACAGAGCCATAAGTTCCTCCACCTTCTCCGGACTCATGTTGACCCGAAATCCAATCTCCTCGTAACTGGGCTCACACTGCAGTTCCTGTCTCAATTCACGCGTCGCACGCAACAACTTGTTCATACGCTCCACGATGTGTGCCGGAATGCGTATCGTTCGAGTCTGGTTGGTTACAGCGCGCTGGATTCCCTGTCGGATCCACCATGTCGCATATGTACTGAACCTGTAGCCTTTACGGTGGTTGAATCTTCTGACCGCACGCATCAACCCAACAGTGCCCTCCTGGATCAGGTCCAGGAGCGGCATTCCCGACGTGGAATATTTGGTGGCCAGACTTACGACAAGTCGGAGATTAGCCCGCGTAAGATGGTTCTCAGCAGCTTCGGCCAGACAGGTCACTCTGCGATAATGGCGCTGGAAATCATCTTCATAAGGCTCGAGCAATATTGCCAGTCCCTTGTCGTTAACCAGTTCGCGCAATCGATCGAAAGGCACAATCGACAATAACTGTCCCATACGCGAAGGCAGCACACTGCTGTTCAGCGAGAGAGTGACAAGTGCCTCATATGACGCAGTGGGAGTTCGATTCCCCACCTCTGCGACCGCGGCAACGAGACTCGGTTTGATATCGTCGTCGATCTCGGCACGCAGTTCGGGAACCAGCAGCAGCCTTCCCAGACTGAGATCGTCATGGATGCCGAGATCTCGCTGAATCAGTTTGAGCAGTGGATAGGCTTTCACAACACGTCCAGTGATATCCAAGGTAAGTTCGAGGGCAGACATCTCCCTCTGGTATTTCCGGAAATATGCAGTCTCAAGCTGGGATATGTGACACCCACGTTCGATCTGGCCCGCCAGCGCACGTTCTTCGGCGGCCGTTAGCAGCGGGACCTGTGCGATTTCGCGCAGGTAAGTAGCGACGGAATCATCACTGAACTGACGGGGCTCTGTTCCGATGACCGAAGTGGTATCGCCGACCACAGAAGGCATTACTGCCTCATCGACTACGCCATTATGCGTGATCTCTTCGCACTCTTCGGCGTACTCGGAGATGCTCTCCAAATCGAGCCGATAGTCAAGGAAGTCCGGCATGTCCGGCATGGTAGCCATGATATAGCCTCTTCTTCCACGATCCCGCGGGTCTGAGGAAGGCTGACGAAGCTGAAAGGAAAGGGAGCTTCACGGTATTATCCCCGCCTGACGGTCGACCGTACATAAAATTAGGGCATTTCCACCAGGGCTGTCAATTTACGTGGTACCACCCTTTCTTCCTTCGTCGCGACAAAGCAAAAAGCCATAGTAGATACTGAAATTATCAGCGAGTTTCAACGATGGCGCAGAAATCACCCCCACCCTGTCAGCCGCAATCAGGTCTCAGCGACAGACCCGTCGACTGCATCCACAAGGAGATGCAAACCCTTACCCATCCGGAGCACCACTATCTCCTCGCCCGTCGGTAGTTCACTTCCCACGGCGGTCGCCGGCCATAACTCGTTTTCGATCCGAACATAGCCCTCGGGCTCCAGAGGTTTCACTACGTAACCCCGGGCGCCCGCATCGGGAAACCGTCTCGACTTCAGTCTCATCGTCCTCAAGGTGACACGTGCAAGTGCAATCGAGACCACAGCGAGAATGACCATGGCAGAAATCACACCCCACCCAGGCACGGCGACACCGGCAGCCGGCAGAATCAATAGGAGTATGATGAGCAGAATGGTTTCTTTGAACAACAAGTCCGCAAGTGTGTAGGCGATAAACCGTCCACACGTCATCAACAGCAGCCTCGGAATGATTCGGCTTCAAGGATAACATGAACTTGACGGACGAAACGATCCTCTCCTTCTTGAGGGACGATTGGGGACACATGGGAGGGCCGTAGTTTCGACGCAGAGCTTTTGGGAGCTCATCCGCCGCTCAGTCTCAGGCCGATCTCAGTCAAGATATGGCCCGATGTGCCCGTATACCATGGTTCCTGGCATGCGTGTCGATCCTCGCTTCAGTCAATGGCTGCAGCGCGATATGCCTGCGGAGGTCAGTCGTCCGCGCCTACACGACACAGGTATATGCCTGTAGTGCACGTCATGGCGCGGTCGCTGACTATACGCCAACACCGGGGATGGGAAATAAGGTCACCCACCAACAATGTCAACAGCAGGTACAATGATTTGCGCAATAAAGAGGCTTCATGCATACTACATTATGGTAACCATGGGAGGTAGGTATGATGCGCACCAATAAGGGTGCCATCGTCGTTGCGCATGCTGATTCCGGGGTTGCCAAAGCCCGTGCCCGAATACTTGTCGATTTCGGGTATCAGGTGTCGCGTCGCGTATCCACCACCAATGAGCTGTTTGATGCCGTCGCAGCCGACGACCCGGATATCATTCTATTGGACGCCTCTCTGGGAGGGACCGGTTATTCCACTGTCCGTA
>SKVJ01000056.1 GCA_007129495.1 Dehalococcoidia bacterium
CCAGGTCACCGACTATCTTGAAGCCCAGGCGATCCGACGACTTTCTCATCGTCACCTCCTGGGTGATAACGTATCACGTACGATTCGTAGCTGCAGCCATCCTCAAATCCACGGATTAGGGGCCCCCCGAAATCAGTACCAGTGTGAATTAGAGTCCTCTGATAGACTGACGAAGACGGAGGAGGACTTGTAATGGCACGCAAGCGGTACACGGAGGAGCAGATTTTCGGGGTGCTGCAGGAAGGCAAATCCGGTACGAAGGTGCCGGAGTTGTGCCCGAAGTACGGCATCAGCGAGGCGACATACTACAACTGGAAGACGAAGTACGCCGGGATGACGGTTAGTGAGTTGCGGCGGTTGAAGACGCTTGAGGCGGAGAACTCCTCGGTTAACCAGCCACAACCCAGCATTCTCGCAGATATACTAGCAGTCTCACTCATGCAGTCAAACTGACATATCCCCATATCCCTCTGGCGCTGTACCTGCGACTACCCGGGAATCGCACAAGTAGACGGTCTTTCTGCCTCAAAGCATACCTGCTATACTAGAACACAAGAGGAGCACGGGCTCTTCAAGGAAACGAGATACAGGGATTCAGTCGAGTATTCGAATCGCGACCTTTCTCTCGGTATAGAGGTAAGCGATTGTTCAGGGAGGAGCGAGCGTGCCCATTTATCTAGCTGTAGCGCAGATGCTGATCGCGGTTGTCCTGATCGCCGTCATACTTCTACAGGTGAAAGGTGGTGGACTGGGAGGTATATTCGGACAGCCCGATGGAGTATACCGAACGAGACGTGGCATCGAGAAGACCCTCCTTCGTCTCACCATCGTTCTCGCCGTGATATTTGTCGCCATGGCCATGATTACGGTGGCGACAGCCTAGTGTCGTCATGGCTCCGCCAATTACCCTGCTCACAGACTTCGGCGTCGAAGACGCCTATGTCGCTGTGATGAAAGGGGTAATTCTGACCAGGGATCCGAGAGCCACATTGGTCGATATCACCCATGCCATAGAACCCCAGAATGTGCGGCTTGGGGCTTTTGTTCTCGGCACTGCCTATCGCTATTTCCCCAAGAATACGATCCACCTTGCGGTCGTCGACCCCGGCGTGGGTAGTGAGCGACGCGGGATCATACTGAAAGTGTCAGGGGGATTATTCGTGGCGCCGGATAACGGCCTTCTCACCTACGTCATCGACCACCTTGCGCTGAACGAAGATTGTGTGCCCGAGACAGGGATGGATAACACCCTGATTCGATTGAAGCGCGGCATTGAAGCCGTTTCAATTACCGATCCACGCTTCTGGCGAACTCCAGTAAGCCCTACCTTTCACGGACGTGATGTGTTCGCGCCCGTTGCCGCCGGATTGTCGCTTGGGTTGTCGCCCTACGAATTCGGAGAGAAGACGGATGTGCTGACAGTGTTGCCCATCGCCAAACCCCAGCTACTGGCGCCGGGCGAACTCCTCGGGCATGTGATGCACACTGACAGATTCGGCAACCTGGTAACGGATATCCGAAGCTCCGACCTGCCGCCGGGGCCAGTCGAGATTTCGATAGGCGGTTCCCGCATCGACGGTATCTCGCACCACTACATGGAAGTCGCTGGTCTGATGGCACTCATCGGCAGTAGCGGCTATATGGAGATCTCCCTGAACAACGGCAGCGCTGCCAGATATCTCGATGCCACTGTGGGCGAAGAAGTTATAGTGCTTGCAGCTTCGTAATGTCCTCAGAGACCCAGCCATACAAACACCCCTGCCATTCTCAGCCCCACGTAGACCATCAGGACAACGAACAGCAGCCTCAGTTTCCGGGCGTCTATCGCATGGGCAGTTCGAGCCCCAAGCTGTGCCATGGGTACGCTAAGGGCCACAAGGGCGAGAAAGACCGCGAGGTTGACATAGCCGATACTGTAGGGTAATCTGCCCGGCACTCCAAGCCCGTGCACTATATAGCCGATGATCCCGCCAGGAGCAGTAAAGATAATGGCGGCACTCGAAGTGGCCACCGCACGTAGCATCGGGAAGCGGAAGAGAAGAACAAGGGCAGGTACCATAAGCGCGCCGCCACCAAGCCCCGTCAGCCCGCTGATAATACCCATGGATAGTCCCAGCGCAATCAAAGGTAGTAAACGTGGTGAGAGGGTCCAGTCCGTAATTACCCCTTCTGCCCGTATTCCCACGAGCATTCTTGCGGACACGACGAGAATGAACACCCCAAAACCAACTCTCAGTGCCTCGCCCGGAAGGTACGCTGCCAGAGTTGAGCCAGCAAGGGCCCCTATCGCACCGCAGCCTCCAAGGATCAGAGCCACCCTCCAGACCACGGCGCCCTTCTTATGATGGCGCCACGTACTGCTGAGAACAGTCGGAATGATGACAAGGAGACTCGTACCGAATGCCGTTCGCAGCGCGACGTCCTCTGCTACACCCGCCCCTGCCATCGCCCAATACATCACCGGAACCAGGATGAAGCCTCCCCCCACACCCAGCAGAGCAGCTGCGAAGCCAACAACCGCCCCGGAAACAACCAGCATGGGAAGTAGCTCAAGCACCATATAGTCCTTGCTCAGTACTCATGCACGGCCGACGAAAGGTAAGGATGATATCCTTTTGTATCTGACACCTCACGCAGAAGCAACGGCGACTATCAATACCCAATCGGCAGTCGCCAATGTCATTGCCGGAGTAGACTTGCCATCGCTAATCTAAACTCCGCATGACGAACAGCTCCCCGAACTACACGTCGAGCAACTGCTGCTGCCACCCGAGAAACCGGGATCGCCAGTTCCTGCACAGAAGAACGAGGAGAACAATCTTCTGGGCCCAACTGTGCCACAGGACGGGCACTCAAGATCAGCACCGTCCTGGCCAACTGCCTGTCGAACTTCAAGATGCTTGCCGCACTTCTCGCACTCATACTCGTACAACGGCATATCTGTACCTCCACGGATTGAAACAACTGGGGAAAAAGCAGTACGAAACCACCTGAACTTCAGGGGCTAGATTACTCATCGCCGCCTCCGCCAGTCTCGCCTGAATTCTAGCACTTCGCAGATGGCGCTCCGAACGACCGCAAAGCATGTGCCAGAGGCGCAATGAGACACGACCGCAGTAATCTCACGGCTCCAACAGCACTACTGCAAACGCAGCGATGCCCTCCC
>SKVJ01000002.1 GCA_007129495.1 Dehalococcoidia bacterium
GCCTTCTAAGCAGCGGGTCGTGGGTTCGAATCCCTCCAGGGACGCCATACAGCCTCTTCTTGGACTCGGAGCACCCACCTCCTTGGCAGAGGAGAGTTCATTTCCCTTGCAGCCTAGCGCGCCTCATAACCGCTGGGGACCTACATTGGTCAGCCGCGTGAACCTGTAGGTTCATGTTGCACGTCACGTATGGCCTGTGGTACATTACGTAGGTTATATGGCCTCATCAAAACGTTCCAAAGCGATAGGATAAGACAGAATAATGGAGAATCCATCAGTAAAGGGCCTACTTGAAGCGGGTGCGCATTTCGGCCATCACACGAGCTACTGGCATCCCAAAATGAAGCGGTACATATTTGCGAAACGCAACGGCATTCACATCATTGACCTTGAACAGACAGTCCAGATGCTGATGAATGCATGCCTCTTCGTCAGAGATGCCGCTTCCCAAGGCAAGACCGTACTGTTCGTAGGTACGAAGCGCCAGGCTCAGCAGGTCATCGAAGAAGAGGCCACCCGATGCGAGATGTTCTACGTGAGTCAGCGCTGGTTGGGAGGAATGCTGACCAACTTCGGCAACATCCAATCCAGAATTGACTACCTGGTTCGCCTCGAGGACCGCAGGAACAAGGGAGAACTCGATCTCCTCTCGAAGAAGGAACGTTCGAAGCTTGAGAAGAAGATTGAGCATCTGAACGGCCAGATGGGCGGTTTTAAGGAGATGACCTCATTTCCCGGAGTCGTATTCATCGCCGATCCCCTCAAAGACAAGATCGCGATTGCGGAAGCCAGGAAGGTAGGCATTCCTATCGTAGCTATCGCTGACTCCAATGCAAACCCCGATTTCATCGACTATCCTATTCCTGCCAATGATGATGCCATCAAAGCCATCAGATTGATCTGTGGCAAGATAGCAGATGCAGTAATCGAAGGCCGGGGCTTATTTGCCGCGGAGCAGTTCGAAGATACCGAAACGGCTTCCATGAAAGAGACTGAGGAACCTATCGAGATGTTGCGTTCCTATTCTTTCAATCCTGACGAGAGCTAGCGGGGTTTACACATGGATATATCTGCCAACGCGGTTAAGGAAGTACGCACACAGACCAGCGCCGGAATGCTCGACTGCAAAAAAGCACTGGAGCATTGCGGTGGCGACATCAATGCAGCCATCGAGGCACTAAGACAGAAAGGCTTCGTTATGGCGGAAAAACGCGCATCTCGAACCGTCGGTGAAGGGGTTGTGTCAACATACCTGCACCACAACAGCCGGGTGGGCGCCCTTGTCGAGCTCAATTGCGAGACCGATTTCGTGGCGCGCACGGAAGATTTCAAGCGCCTGGCCCATGACATTGCAATACAGGTGGTTGCCAGCAGTCCAACATATCTCGATAGCAACGAGATGCCCGATGATTGTGACCTTCCTGCTGAGGACGTGTGTCTGCTTGCGCAACCATTCGTCAAGGATCCTTCCAAGACCATTGCCGACCTCATAACCGAGTCCGTGGCTCGCACCGGTGAGAATATTCGGATTGGTCGGTTCGCACGCATTGAACTGGGTTGCTAGCGTTCTGCACTGTTCACGCGCCAGAGAGGAGGCGGATTCATGGTGACCGATGTCCTCAAGAATGCGACCGCCGACATGCAGAAGACCGTCGATGGCCTCTCTCATGAGTTAGCCGGCATTAGAACCGGGCGCGCAAGCCCTGCTATCGTTGACAATGTTCTCGTCGAGTATCACGGCACCAGTCTTCCGCTTAAGCAACTGGCCAATATCGCTGTTCCCGAACCGGCTCTTATCACCATTCAACCATGGGATAGAGGTTCTTTAAAGACCATTGAGAAGGCGCTCCTGAAAGCCAACCTGGGTCTTAATCCCTCTAACGATGGGAATATGATTCGACTCACGATTCCTGCTCTAACGGAAGAGCGGCGAACAGAACTTGCCAAGACCGTGGGTAAACGTGTCGAAGAACGCAAAGTGGCGCTGAGGAATATCAGGAGAGACTATATCTCCAAAGTGAAACAGATGGAAAAGGACAAAGAGATATCCCAGGATGAGATGGAATCCACTGTCAAGAAGATTGATGAACTGACAGATGTCTTCGTCCTGAAGACCAGCGAAACAGGACAGGCTAAGGAAAAGGAGATCCGGGAGCTTTAGGTAGCTAACTCCTGGATCCGGATCCGCATACCCTCCGCGATCCGCACTCGTGTCTGGTACAATTCCGTTGTGCTTCGCCTCAGGTTGTTGACAGCGGCCATAGGTCTGCCGCTTATTCTACTGGCTATCATACTTGGACCACATCCATTCAGTATCTTCCTGACCATCGTTGCGACAGTCTGTATCCTCGAACTCTGTCGCCTGGCGCCGCAGTTGTCCATGCGTGATCCACTCGTTGTCGTTGCCACGGTGTGGACGGTGCTACTATCGACACGCCATGTGCTCTTTCCGACTGGGGTAATGCAGAGCCTTCTCATCACCGTCCCGCTCGTCCTATCCCTCTTATTGCTACTCCCGATTTCGGGCAGACAACGCACGTTTGCCCAATGGTCATGGACACTCGCGAGCGCCCTGTATGTCGGCTGGTTGCTGGGCCATTGGGGTGGGCTGTACATGCTTCCAGCAGGGCTCAGCCTGGTCCTGTTCGGGATGCTTACGACGTTCTCATATGACTCGTTTGCATTCCTCTTCGGCCGGGCATTCGGCCGCCACAAGCTCGCACCACGAATCAGTGGCGCCAAGACGTGGGAGGGCGCCATAGGAGGTCTGATATCCGCATTGGGCATTGGACTGTTGGTCAGAGCTGTGCTGCTGGGAATCATAGGCGAGTTTCCCTTTCCTGTTGTCTTGACACTGCTTGCGTCTGCCTGCATTGCCGTCACAGCTCAGGTGGGCGATTTGGTGGAATCTGCGTTGAAACGTGGTGCAGCGGTAAAAGATACCGGAGGAGTGCTTCCCGGCCACGGCGGCATGCTGGACCGGTTTGATAGCCTGCTATTTACCGGAACAATGCTTTACTACTTCGCATTGTGGGGAGTCTCGGCTTGAACAGAGTTGCGTTGCTCGGCAGTACCGGCTCAATTGGAACACAGACATTAGAGGTTGCGCGACACCTGCGTGAGCAGGTCAAGGTAGTCGCACTAACGAGTGGAAGGAATGCACAGTTACTATCGCTCCAGCTTAATGAGTTTCAACCCCGCTTGTATCATTCACTTGTGCCTGAGGAAGTCGCCTCGGGTCAGTCGATTCTCAGGACTCCCGAGGAGATTGTCGCAGATCACCAGATCGATACAGTCATCGTCGCCACAGCGGGAAGCGCCGGTCTGAAACCAACCCTCACCGCTCTTGCTCATGGCAAGACGGTAGCTCTGGCCAATAAGGAAGTAATGGTGATGGCTGGCTCCATGGTAATGGAATCGGCGCGGTGCACGGGAGCAACTGTCGTACCGATCGACAGTGAACACAACGCAATCTGGCAATGCTTACGAGGAGAAGAGCGTGATTCAGTACAACGGATATTGCTGACGGCATCCGGAGGGCCTTTTTGGACCTATTCCGAAGAGCAGCTGAAGGCTGTGACCGCAAGAGAAGCGTTGGCACATCCCGTCTGGCCTATGGGGCCAAAAGTCACGATCGATTCAGCCACTCTAATTAACAAGGGCCTTGAAATCATTGAAGCGCACTGGCTGTTCGATATGCCATACAAACAGATTCAGGTCCTGCTTCATCCACAATGCCTGGTCCACTCGATGGTCGAATTTGTTGATGGATCAGTCAAGGCTCAGATCAGCTCTCCTGACATGACACTCCCCATCCAATATGCGCTCACGTATCCCGACCGCGTGCGAGGTCCACGACGGCCGTTCGCATGGGACACACTGTATACGCTAACCTTTGCTGAAGTGGATACCAATAGATTCCCTGGCCTCCGGATTGCATGTGAGGCCGGATACGCTGGGAAGACTTATCCCGCAGCCCTGTGTGGTGCAGACGACGCGGCAGTGAGGCTATTTTTGCACGGCGCAATTGAATTCCCCCAAGTCGCGCGACTGGTAGAACATACGATTGCAGCACACAGTCCCTGTGATGCTACAACGCTTGAAGCCGTTCTGGGTGCCGAGGCGTGGGCGCGTGACTATGTGCTGACAAACCACACAAAGATTCGTACAACTTGACAAAGGCAGGCAACACAAGTTCGACATGATTGAAGCAATACTACTTTTTATCTTATCTCTGTTCGTGGTGATCCTGGTTCATGAGTTTGGACACTTCATCGCTTCCAAGCGCATCGGCGTGGCGGTGGAGGAGTTCGGTATAGGGTTCCCGCCCCGTCTCTTCGGCCGGGTGTGGAAAGGCACTCTTTACTCATTGAATGCGATACCTATCGGTGCATTCGTTCGGAGTCGGGGCGAAAATGATCCGAGCGTAGAAGGTAGTCTTGCAGGACAGGGCCCCTGGCACAGGCTGCTGGTATACGTTGCAGGTCCAGGTGCCAACATCCTGCTCGCGTTCCTCCTGCTGACAACCTTCTTCGCGATGCCCAGACCAGTCGTTCTCAGCGACGGATTGTTGGTCTACCAGGTGCAGGAATCGGCACCAGCACAGCAAGCTGGCATGGAAGCCGGCGACATCATCCTGACTGCCAACGACGAGTCCCTACATACGTGGAATGACCTTCAGATGGTGCTGGCTCGCAGTGCCGCGCAGGAGAGTGTGCAACTCGAGATTCTGCGAAACGGGACTCACTTTACGGTAAACGTGGTTCCGGAGCATTCAGAAACGCTCGGCCGCAATGTGATTGGTATCACACTGGGTCACAATATAGTGACAGCTGTCCTGCCCGGCTCACCAGCCGACCAGGCTCAAATCACTAAAGGTGACTCCGTATTGGGGGTCGGAGGCATCAGGGTGATAAACGAGGCGAGTTTCGCCGAAAGACTCTCTGCCGCGGCTGACGATGCTACCACAATCGAGCTCACACTCCTGAGCAACGCGGAAACGTACACCGTCGAGTTCGCGAACTCAGACCTGGACAGTGACAACCTGGGACTTGAATTGCAGTGGGCGCCCGGCACGAGAATCGAGCGACATACAACGCCTCTGGGAACCGCTGCGTTGTCGAGTGGAATATTCATCATATCCATGCCGGCACTGATCGTGGAGTCAATTCCTCTGATGCAGGAAGATCCCTCACTGGCATTCGTAGGTCCGATTGGCGCCGGCCAACTCACCGTGGAGGCTGTACAGACCTTCGGCCTGTCGAATCTCATCTTCATCGCGGGCCTTATCAGTATTGGTATCGCACTTTTCAATCTCATACCGATTCCTCCTCTTGACGGCGGCGGAATACTGGTATCGCTCATCGAGGCAGCCAGGCGAGGGCGCAGGCTCTCTGAACGCTCCCTTCGTTGGGCATATGCGGCGGGCACTGCGCTTCTCATTACTTTGGTGATTCTTATTACTATGAGCGATGTTTTCAGATTGATCGAAGGCAGAGGCTTTGGTTTGTGAACAATCGCCGGAGTACAACTCCTGTCAGAATTGGAAACGTAGTTGTCGGCGGGGACGCACCCATCTCCCTGCAGTCAATGTCCAAGACTGACACACGGGATATACCTGCCACTTCCCGTCAGGTTCAAACCCTCGCTGACGCGGGATGCCAAATTGTGCGCATTGCAATACCGGATATGGAAGCAGCTTCAGCTCTGGGCGCGATCCGACACCAAACGGCCGTGCCGCTCGTGGCTGATATTCACTTCGATTATCGACTGGCAATCGCCGCGATCAACGAGGGAGCACATGGACTCCGGTTGAATCCCGGCAACATCAATCGCGAAGATCACTTGAAGAAGGTTGTTCGCCACGCCCGGGATAGAGATATTCCGATCCGCATTGGAGTGAACGCCGGCAGCATAGCACATGACTACTTCCCGGGCGAACCGGTTCCGGAACGGATGGTTTTCCTTGCAATGGACCAGATACGGATGCTGGAGGAAATGGATTTCCGGTCCATAAAGGTCTCTCTTAAGTCTTCTGACGTGCTCACGACTATTGAAGCGAACCGCCTCATAGCCGACAGAATGTCCTACCCACTGCACCTGGGCATCACCGAAGCTGGACCGCCTCTAACCGGGGGAATACGTAACGCCATTGGGATAGGACAGCTCCTGACCATGGGGATCGGGGACACAATCCGCGTATCGCTCAGCGGTGAACCCACGCTTGAAGTGGAAGCTGGGAGGGAGATACTGAAGTCGCTGGGACTCAGTACGACAGGCGCATCGCTTATCAGTTGCCCGACCTGCGGGCGCACAACCCTGGATGTTCCCGGCATCGCTGCACGAGTATCTGAACTCGTCCGGACCATCCAGGAACCCATTCGTGTGGCTATCATGGGCTGTGTTGTCAATGGACCGGGCGAGTGCAGAGAGGCAGACATCGGGGTCGCGGGAGGAGACGGGAAGGTATTGGTCTACCGCGATGGTGTGTTCGCCTATTCAGTGCTACCTGAGACCGTATACGAGACCATTGCCACCGAAATAGATCGCCTGCTGACTGCCCGCTCCAGTGTGAAGTACGATAAGGACATGAGGTGACGCATACATGAGACTCTCCAAGCTTTTCGGGCGAACCACCCGCGAGACCCCCGCAGAGGCAGAAAGCATCAGTCACCAACTCCTACTGAGAGGCGGCATGATCTGTCAGGGTGCTGCAGGTGTCTATTCTTATCTGCCACTTGGGTGGCGCGTCCTGCGCCGAATCGAGCAGGTCGTCAGGGAAGAAATGGACCGGGCTGGTGGTCAGGAGTTGCTCATGCCCGCACTCCAACCGTTCGAGATGTGGGAGTCCTCAGGTCGTCATGTGTCCTTCGGGCAATCGCTTTTCACACTTAAAGACCGCAAAGACCACCGATTGGCACTTGGCCCCACCCATGAAGAGGTCGTCACAGACCTCGCCCGGCGATATATCCAGAGCTACCGCGACATGCCGGTCATGCTCTACCAGATTCAGACGAAATTCCGGGATGAACCTCGGCCAAGGGGAGGTCTCCTCAGGGTGCGTGAGTTCACGATGAAGGACCTCTATAGCTTCGATACTGACGAATCGGGCCTGGATAACACTTACCAGGCGATGGCAGCCGCCTATTCGGCACTCTACCATCGACTTGGTCTACCCGCAGTTATGGTTGAAGCTGACAGTGGAGCAATTGGCGGCAAAGATTCTCACGAATTCATGGTGCTCACGCCAACCGGAGAGGATACAGTGATCTACTGCGGCACTTGTGGCTACGCGTCGAACCTGGAGAAGGCTCGCAGCGACAAGACTTCGCCCACTTCACAATCACTTGCACAGCCAGATTTGCAGACACTGACAGAGGTCGCCACTCCAGACAGTCGCACGATCGAAGAAGTCGCAGAATTTCTAGGCATGTCCTGTGATCGAACTCTCAAAGCTGTGTTCTATATAGCTGACGGTGAGTTTGTGCTCGCGGTTATTCGAGGAGACCTCGAGGTCAACGAGGTGAAGCTACAACGTTCTCTCAAGTGTGACCTGCTAAGGCTTGCCGAAGAAGAAGAGGTGGCGACGGGTATCGCTCCGGGCTACGGGTCCCCAATCGGCATCGAAGGCGTGCGAATCGTAGCAGATGACTCAGTACCGACTTCACGCAATCTCGTGGCGGGAGCAAACAAGACAGGCTACCACTTCACAAACTCAAATTACGGCCGTGATTACACTGCGGAAATAGTGGCAGACATCGCACTTGCCCGTGCAGGCGACCTCTGTTCCGTTTGCGGCGGTGTACTTACAGCAGAGAAAGGCATTGAGGTCGGCCACATCTTCAAGTTGGGAACCTTCCTGAGTACCAAACTGAACGCACTTTTCCTCGACGAGAATGGAGAATCTCAGCCCGCAGTCATGGGATGCTACGGCATCGGAATAGGCAGACTCCTGGCAGCCATTGTCGAGCACGGGCACGACGACAAGGGCATCATCTGGCCTATGCGTGTGGCGCCCTACCAGGTGCACCTCTGCACGCTCAATCCTGACAAGGGAGACGTCCAGCCTGTGGCCGACCGTCTATATAGTCAGTTGTGGGAGGCGGGAATCGAAGTACTCATGGACGACAGGCCTGCGTCGCCGGGCGTCAAGTTCAATGATGCAGACCTCCTGGGTATGCCACTGAGGGTAACAATAAGTCCCCGCACTCTGGCTTCCGGTACAGTCGAAGTCAAACGTAGAAACGCGACAGAATCCTTCAATCTGCCTGTGGATGAAGCGGTTGCGGCGCTCGTTCAGATTGTGAGATCGGCCCTAGCTGCGCAGGACCCCGCCGACAGCTGATGCGAGACGTGCAAGTAGTTTCTGTAGCACATCGTTAATCTCGGTGTCAGTAAGTGTCCGATCGGGTGCCTGAAACACCAGGCGAACAGCAAAGGATTTCTTCCCCGCAGGCACCTGCTCCCCCACATACACGTCGAATAACAAAGCCCGGGCGACGAGCCCAAAGTCGGCGATTATGTCAGCCACCTGCGCATACTGGACATTCTCGTCAACTACGATTGCCACATCTCGCTCGGAAGATGGAAACCGGGAAAGCGGCTGGTATTCGATGATATCACAAGAAAGAACCATCAGTTCCGCCGCATCTATCTCTATTACAAACACTTCACTATCAATCTCGAATGCACGCGCAACCGCCGGGTGTATCTGTCCAACCACCCCTATCTTCTTCCCGTCCACGACTATGTCGGCCTGCCTTCCGGGAAACAGGGATGTCTCCTCACCGGGGCAGAAACTGGCTGTCACGCCACACTTCGTCAACACGAATTCTACGATTCCCTTGGCGTCATAGAAATCCATTTCCCGCTCGGTATGAAGCCATGAAACCGGATGAGCGCTGCCACAAAGCATGACGCAGAGGGTTTCTCTCTCATCAGGCAATTCCTCTCCTCGAGGAATATATATGCGACTCAACTCAAATATGCGAACCAGCGAGTGCTCGCGGCGAAGATTACGTGCAATCACTTCAAGAAGGCTCGCCCGCAGGCTCGTTCGCAGATACTCAAGGTCTTTCGTCATCGGATTGGCAATCCACAATGGTTCAGTCGGCAGCAGCCTGTCGGGGAATAGCAGCGCAAGCCTGTCCCTGCTGCAAAGTGAATACGTGAGCAACTCCTGAAACCCAGCGCTTACCATCAGATGGCGGAGTCTGGCCTTGAACTCCCAGAGGTCTGCAGGAACGGACACGGTTGCTATCGTGAATTGAGGCGTCCCCACCGGGATATTATCGTAACCGAGCACGCGAATGACATCTTCCACAAGGTCAGCGGAGCCAGTGACATCTCCTCTCCAGTACGGGACACGATATGAGGTCGCCTGCTCGTCCGAAGCGGTTACCTCGAATCCTAAAGATTCAAGAGTGCTGCGAATATACTCCGCGGTTACCTCCATGCCGGTAAGACGCTTCACCTCATTCGAGGGCAGGGGAATCTCCCGTAGAGGCACAGGCAACGGGTAGGAATCGTAAACACCCCCCACGGCGGAACCGCCACACATATCGGCAAGAAGCTTCGTGGCACGTTGCACCGCCTCCAGCGCGAGGTCGGGGTGGAGACCTTTGTCGAAACGCAAAGACGCCTCGGTTCGCAGGCCCAGAAGTGAACTGCCACGCCGAATCACTGCCTGGTTGAAATTGGCAGCCTCAAGCAATACTGTCGATGTCTTCTCCGAGACCTCCGTATTGCTGCCTCCCATTATCCCGGCGATCCCGATTGCGCGTTCACCGTCAGCAATCATGAGCACTTTCGGGCTGAGGTTTCTCTCCACATCGTCGAGAGTTCTGAACATCTCATCCACTCGGGCCCGGCGTACCACAATCTCACGACCAGCTATGGCATCGAAGTCAAACGCATGCAGCGGCTGACCGTATTCGAGCATCACGAAGTTGGTGATATCGACGACGTTGGATATTGGCCGTATGCCACAGGCCTTCAGGCGCGCCTGCATCCATGACGGTGATGGCCTGAGCGTAATGCCCCGGACAATCGTAGAGCAATAACGTGGGCAGTCCTCACTGTCTTCGATAGTGATCTTGATCAGTTCTTCGATTGATTCGTCACTACTCTCTATCACAGTTTGAGGCGGTAACAGATTGCTGCCGCAGAGTGCAGCCACTTCCCGTGCGACCCCGATAACGGACAGAAGGTCCGGCCGGTTAGGCGTAAGTTCCAAATGCAGGATCGCATCGCCCAGATAATCCGATAGCCGCATACCCATAGGTGCATCAGAAGGCAGTTCCAGGGTTGCCGAATGATCATCCGAGAGACCAAGTTCTTTCTCAGAGCAGACCATCCCTTCAGAAAGCACGCCACGAATCTTAGCTGGCTTCAAAGTAACCAGATTGCCTGAATGTCCGTCGACAAGTTGTGCTCCGACTCGAGCAAACGCCACCTTCTGACCAACAGCAACATTGGGAGCACCACATACCACTGTCGATGTCAGTGAGCCGATATCGACAGTCACAAGTCGCAAACGGTCGGCATTCGGATGCGGCTGTACATCCACGACCAGCCCAACATCGACGCCATCCCATGACTCCCCCACCCGCTCAACAGCGCCCACCTCGATCCCGGCCAGGGTCAGACGTTCAGCGATGCGTTCTGCAGGCCAATGGCATGCAACGTATTCCGAAAGCCACTTCAATGGAACTCGCATAACCAGTACTCCAGGCTCAGAACTGTCTCAGAAAGCGGAAGTCCCCTGAGTAGAAATGCCTGATGTCGTCGACACCGTAACGCAGGATTGTGATCCGCTCAACACCCATCCCAAAGGCAAACCCGGAATAGACCGCCGGGTCGACCCCGCACCGGGCGAGCACGTCGGGATGCACCATACCCGTACCCAGTATTTCCAACCACCCCGTCCCGCCGCAAAGACGACACCCGCCTCCTTTGCATTGGAAGCACTCAATCGCTATCTCTCCGCCAGGCTCGACAAAGGGAAAATAATCGCAGCGAAACCTCACACCGGTATCCCGCCCAAAAATGCTTCGGCAGAATTCAAACAGAGTTTCTTTGAGATCGCGTAGTGTTATGTCCGTATCGACTGCAAGCCCCTCCACCTGGTGAAACATCCAATCATGTGTTGCATCGGTAGCCTCGTAGCGGTACGTTCTACCGGGCACAACAAACCTCAGCGGAGGTTTGTGTTGCTCCATGATACGTATTTGCATCGGGGATGTATGCGTCCGGAGCAAACGCGCGTCACGATCCTCTTTCGAGTCGATCCACAGCGTGGCAAACATGTCCCGGGCGGGATGATCATGCGGGATATTCAGAGCCTCAAAATTGTAATAGTCCCTCTCAACTTCCGGTCCGTCGATGACCTGAAATCCCATACGCGCAAACACGGCGCAGATTTCCTGGATGACCTGGGTGATCGGGTGCAGCCGACCGATCGGCATAGATCGTCCGGGTAAAGTTACATCAAGAGACGCGCCACCGATCGATTGGTCGATGCTGCTGAGGGATAGAGTCTCCTGCTTCGCATTAAGCAGGGACTGCAGGTTCGCCTTAATCGTGTTGGCATGAGCACCAACCGCTCTTCGTTGTTCCGGCGGCTGAGAACCGAGGCTTCGCAACGCAGACGTAAGGGCGCTCTTCTTCCCCAAATACCGAATCCGCCATTCCTCAAGTTGAGATATGGTCTTGACGTCGTGAAGCTCAGAGAGCGCCGCGGCCTCCAGCCGGTCAAGTTCCTGCTGCATTCCTGGCTGCCTTGTGTGCCCTAGGACTCCGCTCCTGAACGTACCGACTGGACAAGGCGTGCAAATGCCTCGGGCTCACGTACTGCCATATCGGCCAGCATCTTACGATTCAGCGCAATCCCGGAGCCACGAAGCCCGTTCATGAAAACACTGTACGAACAACCATTGGCACGAGCGGCGGCGTTAATTCGTGTTATCCACAACCTGCGGAAGTCGCCTTTGCGCTCCCGTCGATGACAGTACGCATAATCAAGTGCATGCAGCATGGACTCATGGGCGCTGCGGAACAGGCGGTGGCGTGAACCACGATGGCCTTTTGTATATGACAGGACTTTCTTATGACGGTTTCGAGTTACCCGTCCACTCGTAGATCGGGGCACAGTATCCTCCCTTTGGACCTCAACTAAGAAACGATTGGCACAAACAAGTAGATTCGTGGTCTAGGAATATGGCATGAGGCGCCGGAGACGAGGCACGTCAGCCGGTGACACGGCAATCAGCTGGTCGTACAGTCGCTTGGTTCGTGGAGCCTTTCTGCGGCGAAAATGGCTCTTGCCACACTTGGTACGCAGGATCTTTCCGGTACCCGTTACGTGGAACCGGCCTTTAGCTCCCTTGTGAGTCTTCATCTTGGGCATTCTCTTTGGCCTCCTGCGTCTTCTTGGTGGGGAGAGGAGCAAGCGTCAACGCGATATTCCTTGCATCTTTGGAAGGCTGACTGGTGGCAACTGCGGAGTCCTTTAGCGCTTCAGCCACCCGCTTCAGTACCTGCCAACCCAGGTCCGGGTACACAATTTCCCGCCCCCGGAAGCGCACGCTGATCTTAACCTTGTTGCCATCCTCGAGCAGTTCCCTGGTCTTCCGTATTTTGTCCTGAAGATCATGTTCCTCGATCTTCGGACGTAGCCGGACCTCACGTAGAAGACCTTTCTGACTCTTACGTCCCTGTTTTTCCTTCTTAAGTTGCTCGTATTTGAACTTACCGTAATCGACTATCCGACACACCGGCGGCACCGAATTAGGCGCGACCATTACCAGATCCAGGCCACGCTCTTGTGCTGTCTGAAGAGCCTTCGCGATCGGTAGAGTACCGAGCTGCTCTCCCTCTTCTCCGATGACCCGCACCTCACGCGCTCTAATCTGGCGATTGACTGGGAGAGGCCTTGCTGCAGGACGTACTGGGCGGCGTGATCTGCTCTTCATCATAGGCTAGGACCTGCTGTCAACCGAACTCTGTATTCGAATACGCACCTCTTCAATGGTACACGAGCCAGTGTCTTCTCCGCTACGTAACCGCACGGAGACTCCTTCTGACTCGATCTCCTTATCGCCAACAACCAACATATACGGCACTTTAGCCATCTGCGCATCCCTGATCTTGGAACCCATACGCTCGGAGCGTACGTCTACATCCGCCCGCAGACCGGATCGCGTCAACTTTTCGCTTACCCGGACTGCATACTCGACATGCCGATCCGCAATGGGAATCACTCTCGCTTGAATCGGACTGAGCCATACAGGGAAAGCCCCTCCGTAGTGCTCCACAAGACACGCAAAGAACCGTTCCATGCTTCCAAGAACGGTTCTATGAATCATGGTAACCAGGTGTTCGCAACCGTCATCCCCAATATAACAGACATCGAAACGCTGCGGCAAATTGAAATCAACCTGTATCGTTGGTCCCTGCCAGTCGCGTCCCATTGCATCAGCAAGCTTCACGTCTATCTTAGGCCCGTAAAAGGCCCCGCCACCTGAATCCACTTCGTACTCAAGCCCCAGGACATCGAGCGCCGCCACAAGCGCCGACGTTGCGTGCTCCCACACATCCGGTGTACCGGCATATTTATCCGGCCGTGTGGCCAATACCAGTTTGTACTCTTCGAATCCGAAGGTGTGCATCATGAACTGCGCAAGCTGGACCACACTGGCAACCTCGGCCTGTATTTGATCCTGCCGGCAGAAGATATGTGCATCGTCCTGTGTGAATCCACGTACGCGTGTCAGCCCATAGAGAACGCCGCCACGCTCATACCGGTATACGGTTCCCAACTCGGCCATGCGAATCGGGAGTTCACGGTAGCTGCGCAGACGACTCTTGAAAATAAGGATGTGCCCAAGGCAGTTCATCGGTTTCAGCAGATACTGTTGCCCATCTACATCCATAGGAGAATAGAGATTCTCTCTGTAGAATTCCCAGTGTCCACTCTGCTTCCACTGCTCGAGCTTGCCGACATGAGGCGTGTACACGATCCCGTAACCGCGTTTGTGATGCTCGCTCTTCCAGAAATCTTCGATTATCTGGCGCACCATCGCCCCATTCGGGTGCCAGCAGACGAGACCGGGTCCTATTTCATCGTGGATACTGAAGAGATCGAGTTCTTTCCCCAACTTGCGGTGGTCCCGCTTGGCCGCTTCGGCAAGCTTCTCCAAGTGCTGTTGGAGCGCCTCTTCAGAATCAAATGCAACGCCATAGATTCGCTGCAGCATAGGCCGCGACTCATCACCGCGCCAGTAGGCCCCTGCAGTCCTCACAAGCTTGTAAGCTACGATCTGTGCCGCACTATCCACATGGGGACCCCGGCAAAGATCGGTGAACACGCCATGGGTGTAGACGGAAACCTCTTCGTCCGGAAGCTCGTCAAGCAGTTCAAGTTTGTACGGTTGTTCGCCAAAGAGAGCACGCGCATCCTTCTTCGACAGGTCACGTCGCACAAAGGGTTTATTCTCTGCGATAATTGTTCGCATCGAATCTTCGATGGCCGGCAGATCGTCCGGTGTCAGCGGACGAGGCAAATCGAAATCGTAATAGAACCCATCCTCAATCGCGGGACCGATGCCGAACTTAGCGTCCGGGAACAAACGCAGGACGGCCTCGGCCATCACGTGGGCAGCCGAGTGCCTCATGGATTCCAGCCAGCTCGCGTTATTGTCCATATGCAACGAGGGGAACCACCGTGATACTGCGTTCCAACCTTAGAATACCCTGCTCCACGGCAGGGAGCTCCGCGCGGTTATAACCAAGTAGCAGCGTTGTCGTCATGAAAACTGGGCAGTACTGGACTTGAACCAGTGACCTCTGCGATGTCAACGCAGCGCTCTAACCACTGAGCTAACCGCCCGGAAATTCGATTTTACCAGAAGACCGTAGCTAGGTCAATCGTCGAACACAATGATCCGGGATGCCGGACGTGTTCATGCTATCATGAATGTCAGCGAGACGGGATAGACCCATGAGCGAGAAGCCATTCGAGATTGTCAGCCATACGGCAGATATCGCGGTGGTTGTGCGTGGAGACGATATGCAGGATTTGTTTCGTAACGCAGCGAGAGCTCTGAATTCGGTCCTTGTGGGCGATCAGGCCGAGGTCGGACGGGAAGTTGAGAAAACCGTGAATCTGGACTCTACAGACATGGATGCGCTGCTTATCGACTGGCTTAACGAGCTTCTCTTCTACGCCGATGCCGAGCAGCTCGTCTTCTCAGACTTCCATTTCGATGATGTGCAGGACGGCCATCTGTCAGTCGTCTGCCGCGGTGAATATCTGGAAGGTTCACGGAACCTCTTCATTCGAGAAGTAAAGGCCGCCACATACCACGGTTCCCACATCAGCCAAACGGACAATGGATACATGGCCCGCATAGTGTTTGACGTGTAGGGGATTGATCATGAGCACACTACACAAGCTGGATGACTACAGGTGGGAAATACCGGTCACATATAAGCCCGGAATGAAGGTACCTGGCATTGTCTACGCAAGTGAGTCGATGCTTGCGTCCATTGAACAGGATGAGGCGATCGAACAGGTGGCGAATGTCGCCTTTCTTCCCGGTATCGTCGGCCAGTCTCTGGCGATGCCTGACATTCACTGGGGTTACGGCTTCCCCATCGGCGGAGTCGCCGCCACGAGGACGTCCGACGGCGTCGTATCACCGGGAGGAGTGGGCTATGACATCAACTGTGGCGTCCGTCTGCTTCGCACGGATCTCATGAAATCCGATGTCACCCCACAGCTTTCCTCTCTCATTGAGCGCCTCTTTCGAAATGTGCCATCGGGCGTTGGTTCCAAAGGACGGCTCAGCCCTGCCAGACAGCAGCTGCCCCGGATTCTCGAAGAAGGCGCGCGCTGGGCAGTTAATAACGGCTTCGGTACCGACGACGATCTGGAAGCAACCGAGGATGGTGGCTGCATCGAAGGCGCCGACCCCGGCGCCGTCAGTGAGCGGGCCCTGAAGCGTGGATTACCGCAGGCGGGGAGTCTTGGTTCCGGCAATCACTTTCTCGAGGTTCAAGCCGTACAGGATATATACGACGAATCGGCAGCCACCTCCATGGGAATAGAACGCGTGGGACAGATACTCGTCCTTATCCACACCGGCTCACGAGGGCTTGGTCACCAGGTGTGCACAGACTATCTCAAGACGATGGACCAGGCAGTCGCCCGATACGACGTTTTCCTGCCAGACCGTCAGCTCGCCTGCGCCCCTGTTGCATCCCCCGAAGGGCAGCAATACCTTGGAGCGATGCGTTGCGCCGCAAACTATGCATGGTGCAACCGGCAACACATCGCCCACTGGGTAAGGGAGGCATTCGTGGAGGTCTTCGGCGGCAGCGCCGACCGACTGGGCTTACGGCAGGTGTACGATGTGGCACACAACATCGCCAAGATTGAAACACACACGGTCAACGGCAGACAGGTGGAACTCTGTGTCCATCGAAAGGGCGCGACGCGCGCATTTCCGCCGGGTCATCCGGCACTCAGTGTCCGGTACAGATCGATAGGTCAACCTGCGCTCATCCCCGGCGACATGGGCCGGTACTCATACATCGCACTCGGCACATCTCGAGCTATGCAAGAGACGTTCGGTTCAACCTGCCACGGTGCCGGCCGCGTCCTGAGCCGCAGCGCGGCACGCAAGGTCGCCAGAGGGAGCGACGTGGCTGAAGCCCTTCGCGATCGAAATATCGTCGTGCGCACCGGTGATGTTGCCTCCTTGTCGGAAGAGGCATCAGCCGCCTACAAAGACATAGCCGACGTGATGGATGTCGTGGAAGGCGCAGGAATCTGCAGGAAGGTGGCGAGAACTGAACCCCTGGGCATCATAAAAGGATGACTCGCAGCCCGGATCTTCCGATGATTGATCCCGAACCAGTCCTCAATCCGAATCAAATCTGTTGACGTCCAATCGACACCGCACAGATTCTTGAAGAACTTCCTCTCCGCACATCTCAGGCGACATCATACGCAATCACGTTCTTAGGCATCGCTGTGCTAGCCAATGATTTCGCTCGAAGCAACGTGTTCCTTAATCATCTGTGCAAGGACCTCAATCTTCCTGGCATCATCCTTCACCAGTAGAGGGTCGATACTCTCGATCTGGGAGGCGGTCTGGTACGTATCGAACGGCACCAGCAGCAGCGGAATGTTTCGCTCGGAGGCCTTAGAAATGATATTGGTCGATGGCAGTACATTATTAGTCAGAATGATGCCGGACGAATTGCTGTCGATCGCAGCTACTATGAGATCACTCCTGTCGCCGCCGGTGATTACCAGCTTCCCTTCCTTCTTGAAGAGGGGATTCTGAAGCGCGGCATTGGTCGACATGGCACCGACCATGATCGAGCTCACCTTACGATGCAACCCTTCTTCACCCGCCACAATCTTGGCAAGCAGGCGCTCGGCCAGATGCCCGACAGACAACCTCGTCAACTCGGCATCGAATGGAACCACCCCGAGCACCTTCACGCCGAGGGCGTTGACGTCATTCAGATGAACAGCCTTGTAGTCATCGAGATTGCGGACCTTATTGATAATGACACCTGCGAAATCGATCCCGTGAAACTCGACATAGCGTTTTACGAATGCCAGGTCATCCACAATCATGCTTTCAGTGCCGCTTGCAACAATTACCAGTCTCGCACCGAGATGCTGGGCAAGCGAGATCGCATCAAGGTTTATGGATGCACCGTATGAAAGAGACTCGGCCGCCTCGACGAAGACCATATCCTTGCCCTCGCCTGCGCCCGCAGCCATCTCACCAAGCTTCTCCCGTATCCCGTGCCCGTCGTACATGTACTTGAGTTTGGCGTGCTCAAACCCCAGAGTCATATCTTCCGGGGATTCGCCAAGACCAAAGACGTTCGTGACCAGGGCAGCATCATAGTCCCATAATCTCTTCTTTCGATAGAGAAGCCGATCGCCCAGCGGCTTAATGTAACCACATGGTCGGCCTGAAACTTTCGCGAGGCCGACGATCAGGCTCGTCTTTCCAGCACTTCTATGCGTTGAGCCCACAACTACGGTCTTCATGCGCTAAGCCTCCTGAGATTCGCTCAACAGGATTCTTACATCAACCGCCTTGACACCATCACCGTGATCATATACGACCAACGGATTCACTTCGATGTCCGATATCTCTGCGCAGTTCTGCAGAATCCAGCCGACTTTGATTATCGTATCAGCCACCTCATCAATATCTTTGCGTGCGTCCCCCCGGACGCCTAACAGCAATGGATATGAGTTGATCTGTCCGATCATGTTCAGTGTCTCCTCGCGGCTGAGGGGAAACGCCCTGAAAGCGATATCCTTCAATACCTCGACATAGATTCCGCCGAGGCCGAACATCACGGTAGGCCCAAAGGAATTGTCCCGACGGGCACCTATGATAGTTTCAACACCACCCTGAATCATTTCATCTACCTGAATGCCATCGATCACTGCATCGGACTTATAGCTACGACTGTTGCGCATGATAGCTTCATAGGCATCCAGGATCTCCTGTTTGTTCACAAGGTCAAGTGCCACAGCGCCGGCGTCGCTCTTATGGATGATGTCCTTGGAGATAACCTTCATTACTATGGGGTATCCAATCTCCTCAGCATAGCGCACGGCGTCCTCCGGGCTATGTGCGACCCTGCTTTCGGGAATGGCAATGTTGGCCGCACGCATGACTTCCTGTGCCTCCCGCGCCAGCAAGAAATGCCTTTGGTCTGCACGCGCTCTGGAAATCGCACATTTAATAGCCGCAACGTCAATTTCGGCCTTCGCTGGTTCAGTCTCTGAACTGATCTTGTTGCGATAGTCTCTATAGAGTGCACCCAGAAAAGCAGTCATTTCATACACATCCGGAAATACCGGGATGCCCTTTGCTTTGAGTCCCAGGATGCTGCGCTCTACCTCTTCACCACCAAAGAGCGAGAAGACGATAGGCTTTACAGGCTTGAACTGGGCATATCGTTCCTCGGCAATCTGTTCGAAACGCTGCGCATCGAACGCTGCCGTCTGACAGCCGAGACATGCTACTGAGTCGATATTCTCGTTCTCCAGTGCAGTAACCAGAGCCCGATCGTAATCATCGGGACTGGCGCCTCCCGTCAAGTCGATAGGATTCTTTGCAGAGCCGAACGACGGCATCACGTCCTCAAACGTCCTCTTCAGATCCGCAACTTCGTCAGAGAGGTTGACACCATATTTCTCACACGCATCCGCAGTAAGCACGCCGATACCACCACCGTTGGTGATGATAACGCAATCTTCTCCCGTCGGCGGGGGCACATCGGCAAGGAATCTGCACCAGTTCAGTGCCTCCTGGATACTTTCGGCCCGAATCACCCCGCATTGCCGGGCAACGTCATCGAACACCCTGTCTTCCCCTGCGAGCGATCCGGTATGAGACGCAGCGGCTTGGGCGCCACGACTGGACCGCCCCGATTTGATGACGATCACCGGCTTCTTTCTGGTCGCCCTCTTCAGCACGCCGACCAGGCGTTCGCCCGACTTGACGCCTTCGAGATACATCAATATGACTTTCGCATCGTCCTGAAAAGTAAGGTAATCCAGCAGGTCCATCTCATTGACATCGGACTTGTTGCCGACCGAGATCATTGCGGAGAGGCCGATACCTTCGACCTTAGTCTTTCCGATCATGGCGATACCGATGGCGCCGCTTTGCGTAATGATTGCCACGTTACCACTCTTAACATCGGCAGGGCCGAACGTCGCATTGAGCGACGACACGGCTGAGTAAATGCCGAACACATTCGGGCCAACTATCCGGATGCCGTGTTCCCGTGCGAACCTGGCAATCTTTAGCTCTTCAGCTACGTTTCCGACTTCAGAGAAACCGGAACTGATGATTACTGCAAACTTCACATCTTTGTGGGCACACTCCTGTATTGCCTCGAAGGCGACTTCAGCCGGCACCACGATCATCGCAACATCTACACGCCCGTCGATGGCCTCCAAATGTTCGTAGACGCGCAGCCCAAGCATCTCTCCACCCTTAGGATTGACAGGATAGATGTTCCCTCGAAAGCCGCCGCACACGATGTTTTTAACGACGGTATGGCCGATCTTACCCGGAGACTTGGAGGCTCCAACAACAGCAATGCCCCGCGGCTCGAAGAGATACTTCATGTTGGTGTCGCTATCTTTCACGCTGTGGCACCTCTCTGAAAAGCATCCTGAGTTCATACACTTCGTCCGTAACGCGTTTCTCAAGGTCGAACCCCATATTCTCAAAGACATGGAGCATGGGTTTGTTCTCTACGAGCACCTCCGCTGTGAAGCCCAGCAAACCACGGCGCTTAGCGAGCAAAGTGAGATACGACAGGAGTTCGGACCCGATACCGTGATTATGATACTTATCCTTCACTGCGAACGCAACATCTGCAGTGTGCGTCGATTCGTCGATACCGTATTGGCCCAGCCCCACGATTTCCTCGGTTCCCTCACGGGGTATCGAGGCAAGAATGACCATCTCCTTTGTGTAATCGATTACCACGAATTCCTGCAGACGTTCATGTGGCATATCCTTGCGTACCGACATGAAGCGACGGTACATGCTCTGGTCGGACAGCGAGTAGAAGAAGTCTTTGAGAAGCGGCTCGTCTGAAAACCTGACTGGTCGTAGCACCACCTCCAGTCCCTTTTCTGTCGTGCGTCGCGTCTCCAATTCCTCAGGGTATTCGCCACGCTGCCCTGGTATGAAAGCCTGATCCTTGTAGATGAGTGCCCGTTTCTTCGCCTCTTGAATGAGCCACGACCGGAACTTCGGATGAGCAATGGAGATCAAGTCCATGGCGCGTTCCCGTATGTTCTTCCCGTGAAGATATGCGATGCCATATTCGGTCACCACGTAGTTCACGTCACCGCGATTAAGCGTCACGCCAGACCCTTCAGAGATAGACGGCACTATTCTGGACACCTCTCCGCCGGCTGCTGTGGACGGCAACGCGAGAATCGTTTTTCCATTGCGTGCCAGGAGCGCACCGCGCATGAAATCGTAGTGACCCCCAATACCGCTATAGAACTTTCCCCCTATAGATTCGGCAGTGGCCTGTCCGGTCAGGTCTATCTGCAACGCGCTGTTGATAGCCACCATGTTCTCATGTTGCGCGATTACCAGCGGGTTGTTGGTGTAATCTACCGGCTCAAAGTGGATTGCCGGATTATCGTCAAGGAACTCATAGGTCTCCCGTCTTCCCATGCAGAATGTCGCCACCGATTTACCGCGGTCAATACTCTTCCGGCTATTATCGATCACGCCCTTCTTCATAAGATCAATCAGTCCATCCGTCATCAGTTCTGTGTGCACCCCAAGATGCTGCCGCTGTCCAAGGTTCGCAAGCACTGCATTGGGCACATTGCCATAGCCAACTTGAATCGTGTCGCCATCCTGAATCAGACGTGTCACATACCGCCCGATCGAATCCACTACCTCGGTCTCCTCATCTCCTACGCCTCGATAGTATTCGAGCAAAGGCTCATCGTGAGGTATCAGATAATCTATTTGACTCACATGCACGAAACTATCACCGTGAATACGTGGCATGTAGTGATTTACCTGCGCGATAACAGTAGTTGCCTTCTCTACAGCAGCTTTGACCATGTCTACGCTGACGCCCAGGCTCATATATCCATGCCGGTCCGGGATGGAGACCTGGATCAGCGCCACATCAATCGAAATGACCCCACGCCGAAACAGTCGAGGTATATGCGAGAGCGAGATAGGGCTGTAATCGGCTGCTCCCCGGTTCACCGCCTCGCGGGTACTATCCCCCAGGAAGAATGAATTGTGACGGAAATTGCGCCTGAATTTGTCATCTGTATACGGGGCAAGTCCCAGCGACCACAGATGAAGCACTTCCGTGTCAAAAAACCCTTTCGGGTGAGATTCCACATACCGGATAAGAGCCTGTACGAGATACTGTGGTTCCCCACATCCCGAGGCAATGAAGATGACATCACCCCGGTGGATATGTCTGAATACCCCGTTATCGGAGGTGAACTTAGCAGGATATGCGGACTTCAATTCCTCGAGGATTGTATTCCCCTCCATACAGTTCACCTCCCCGAAATCAGTCAGACGCGATAGAACATTCCATACAGACTGAGTCAGTAGCGACCACATTATCGCAACGTGAGGCCGCCTATCGGATTTTGGGCAACTCTAACGCAACGATGGTGAGCACCGCTACGATGACTGCGATAAGGTACAGGCCACAGGCCGCAGCCAACCCGACTCCAGCCGTAACCCAGATTGAAGCGGCGGTCGTCAATCCCTCAACGCCATCTCCGTGTCCTCCTCGGAAGATCACACCGGCACCAATGAAACCCACACCTGCCACCACTCCGGAAGCAACACGAGCCATCTCCGACTCCTCGAATCCGTACAGTGACCCCAGGGTAAACGCTGCAGCCCCCAGGGCGATAAGGATATGGGTACGAAGACCAGCGACCTTACCTCTAGCCTCGCGTTCATAGCCTATGCCGGCCGCGAGCACTGCAGCAACCACAATTCTGATGAGTATGTCACTCCAGGAAGCCTCCATGTTGTCCTCACACCTGCTCAGTATTTCTATCGCGCTAAGTCCCGGTCCCGTCGTCTGTCTAGTCTTCGAACACAGCCCCGGTATGCGCGGATGTCACCTTCTCTGCATAGCGCTTCAGATAGCCGCTTGTCACCCGGGGCTCGAATGGCGCCAGATTCGACAGGCGGCTCTCGATCTCCGAGTGCGTCAGGTCTACTTCCAGCTTTCGTGCGGGTATGTCGATACTAATCGTGTCGCCTTCAAGGACAGCAGCGATCGGCCCACGTGCAGCCGCCTCAGGAGAGACATGGCCGATAGCGGCCCCTCGTGTGGCACCCGAGAATCGACCATCTGTAATAAGCGCCACTTCCTTATCAAGGCCGAGGCCGGCGAGCAGTGACGTAGGCGTTAACATCTCCCGCATACCCGGTCCACCTTTCGGTCCTTCGTACCTGATTACAACCACATCGCCGGCCTTGATGGACCTGCCCATGATAGACTTCGTGGCTTCCTCTTCTGAATCGAATACCCTCGCAGGCCCTTTGTGCACCCTCATCTCGGGCGCAACTGCCGCAGCTTTGACGACAGCTCCCTCGGGTGCGAGATTGCCGAAGAGGATGGCAAGGCCACCCGTCGGCGAGTACGGGTCGGAAGGGCTGTGGATTACGTCGCGGTTTTTCACTGTATGACCTGTCAGTAGTTCCCCGATCGTATTGCCGGACACAGTCCTGGCATCCAGCTTGAGCACATCGGATATCTCGTGCATAACTGCGTGGATACCCCCAGCAGCATCCAGGTCTTCCACATGATGCTTTCCTGCAGGGCTCATTTTGCACAGATGCGGAACTCTCTGGCTGATTTCGTTCAGCCAGGAGAGAGGGAAGTTGACTCCCGCTTCATGTGCGATTGCAGTCAGATGAAGCACAGAGTTTGTGCTCCCTCCGAGGGCCATGTCCACGGCGAACGCATTGTAGACAGCATCCGCAGTTATCACATCCCTCGGCCTGACCCCGAGAGCAAGAGTTTTCAGCACCTGTTCTCCGGATCTGAAAGCGAGACTCAGCCGCTGTCCGAGTGAACCGGGAATCGTACCGTTCCCGGGCAGAGCCATCCCGAGAGCTTCGGTCATGCAGTTCATAGTGTTCGCGGTAAACATGCCGGCGCAACTGCCACAGCCAGGGCACGCATTCCGAGTCCAGTCCTCGAGCACTTCAGGCGACATATCTCCACTCAGTGTCTTCCCAACAGCTTCGAACATGTTACTGAGGTCTATCGTCCGTAATTCACCCCCGGAGTAGACATGGCCCGCCATCATAGGACCACCAGATACAAATATAGACGGAACATTCAGACGTGCTGAAGCCATAAGCATGCCAGGCACAATCTTGTCGCAACTGCATATGAACACCAGCGCGTCAAACTGATGCGCCTCGGCAACCGTCTCGGCAGAGTCCGCAATCAGCTCGCGGCTGGGCAGACTGTACTTCATGCCGGGATGGTTCATCGCTATCCCGTCACAGACTCCGATAGTATTAGTCTCGAACGGCACACCACCCGCGCTTCGGATTCCTTCCTGAACAGCTCGTGAGATGGTATCAAGATGCATATGACCGGGAATGATGGTATTGTAGCTGTTTATGATTCCGATAAACGGCTTCTCCCAGTCGCCTGGAGCACAGCCAAGTGCATAGAACAGCGATCGATGCGGGGCACGTTCCGGTCCGCGCTTAACGACGTCGCTTCTCATGAAGGGAGCCTCCTTTGTGTGATAACCTCGCTGCCGGAATTCTACCGCAGCCTGCGATGGCCGACAACACTGGCGCGGCAGGCATTGACCAGGGTCTGCGGGAAGCTTACTATTCAGGCTGGTTCGGCAGCGTCGACTGGTAGAAGTAGAGGGTACGCTTCACGATGATCCGGCACTTCCGCCTTCGGAGGTGCTGCGCGCGCTGACAGAGCATGGGTGATAACCTCCGCTCTTGACGCGCACGGCGCATCACTGGACGACTCTGGAATTGTACAATGTAGGCCGAAGGAGGACTCTACAACTCATGAACGGAATAGGTTTTATCGGGGTGGGAAAGGTTGGTACCGCGTTCGGCGTACATCTGGCCGAGAAGGGCTTTCCCGTTGCAGGAGCAATGGACATCCTTCCCCAGGAGAGTGCCAGGTTTGCCGAAATGGTAACCGGCTGTAATATCTACGACACAGCCCAGGCGCTGGCTGACCAGATGGATTTCGTATTCATCACTACGCCGGATGATGTAATAGGAGACGTCGCTGCGAATGTCACCTGGAAGCCGGGACAAACCGTGGTTCATTGCAGCGGCGCCAACTCAACCGCCGTGCTGACACCAGCGCGTGACAGTGGCTGCCATGTAGGATGTATACATCCCTGCAACTCCTTTGCAAGCGTGCAGCAATCTCTCGAGAATCTTCCAGGCTCGACGTTCACGCTCGAGGCATCGGAACCCGTGCTCCGTGAACTGAAGACTATTGTTGAAGCACTCAATGGCAAGTGGATGAAGCTGCGCGAACAGGATAAAGCGCTGTACCATGCCGCGGTGTGTATTGCCTGTAACTACTTCTACACACTGGTGTTTCACGCCACCGATCTTTGGAAGCACTTCGACATTAGTCAATCAGATGCCGTCGAAGCGTGCATGCCCATCCTCAAAGGCACCTTGAACAACATCGAACACGTCGGCTTCCCGGATTGCCTTACCGGACCCATTGCCCGTGGTGACGTCAGCACCATACGCAAGCACATAGCTGCACTGAAGGAGAAGGAGCCGCGGCTCGTACCTCTGTACAAGGCGCTCGGACTCGAAACGCTGCCCATTGGATTGGCAAAAGGTACGCTTAGCGAGCAGAAAGCAACAGAACTGAGAGCGCTTTTGTCCGACTGACGGTTGAGAGTCAAAAACTGATTTAACAGGCCGCCGCGACGTGTCGCTTTTCCACGCTTACACAGGAGGATTAGGAGGAACGGAATGGCCAAAAAGAAGACGGTACTCGACTTCGTTAGGATGAAAGAGAATGGAGAGAGGTTCTCGTACCTGGTGCTGTACGACTTCACATTTGCGATGCTTGCTGAGGAATCTGGAGTCGACATGATTCTGATCGGCGACTCCATGGGTAACGTCATTTACGGCTACGATGGTACGGTGCCGGTTACTCTGGATCAGATTATTTATCATGCAAGCGCGGTACGCAGAGGAGCTCCGAACACTTTCATTGTGGGCGACATGCCATTTCTGAGCTACTCGGTATCGGTCCGCGAAACCGTTCAGAATGCGGGAAGGCTCTACAAAGAGGCGGCCGTGGATGCAGTGAAGATGGAGGGCGGGAAACGAATTGCCTCTCACATCAAGGCGGTAGTGGATGCAGGAATGGTAGTCCACGGCCACATTGGCATTACACCTCAAAGTGTCTCAGCGCTTGGTGGTTTTGGCGCGCAAGGCAGGACGCTGGAAGATGCCGTCGTGCTCCTCGAAGATGCGGAGTCACTGCAGGAGGCAGGCGTCGCCGCGATAGTTCTGGAGGGCCTGCCCGCCGAGACCGGCAAACTCATCACCGAACAACTCCGCATACCCACCATAGGAACGGGGGCAGGCCCTCATTGCGACGCCCAGTGTCTGAACTACATGGATGTGCTGGGCGTGTACCAGATGTTCAAACCCAAGTTCGTGAAGAGATATGCGAACCTCGGCGACGAGATCCGTTCGTCATTCGGTACCTTCTTCGAGGAGATCCGTAGCGGCGCCTACCCGGCCCCGGAACACTGCTACGGTATGCGCGAAGGAGAGCGGGAACGCCTCGCAGAATGGGCCCGCAACAAGGTACAACGTTGACCGGAGTCGTTACGCAAAGCGTTACGAGCAGCCGTCCTAGCATCCGGGATTCGTAACTACCCTGACTGGCTTCAGGAATTCAGAAGGAGGAACACATGGCTAAGAAGAAGACGGTACTCGACTTTCTCAAGATGAAAGAGTCCGGGGAGAAGTTCTCAAAGCTGGCGGTCTACGACTTCACGTCAGCGATGCTGGTTGAGCAGGCCGGGTTGGAGATGATCCTTGTGGGAGACTCCATGGGAAACGTGATCTACGGCTACGACGGCACGGTACCCATGACCATGGACCAGATGATCTACCATTCTCAGGCGGTAAGGCGGGGAGCACCGAATACGTTCATCGTGGGAGACCTGCCGTTTCTCTCCTACCAGACATCGATCGAGGATGCGGTGAGGAACGCAGGCCGGTTTTACAAGGAGGCCGGCGTGGACGCCGTGAAGCTCGAGGGTGGACGCCAGATGGCCCCTCAGGTCCGTGCCATCGCGGACGCGGGCATGCTGGTCATGGCCCACATCGGGCTTACGCCTCAGAGCGCGGCCCAACTCGGCGGTTTCAAAGTACAGGGAAATACTGCCGAGGCAGCCATCCGGGTGCTCAGCGATGCGCGGGCGTTGGAAGAGGCCGGAGCCTTCATGGTATTACTTGAGGGCGTGCCCGCCGAGACCGGCAAGCTCGTAACCGAGAAACTCAAGGTCCCGACAATAAGTGTCGGTGCGGGCCCACACTGTGATGGACAGGCGGTCCTGTTGAGCGACCTGATCGGCATGTACCCGGTGTTTACGCCCAAATTCGTGAAACGTTACGCCACCATCGGTGACCAGGTGGTCGAGGCAGTCTCAGAATATGTCGCAGAGATCAAGTCAGGCGTGTTTCCCGGCCCGGAGCATTGCTACAAGATGAAGGAAGGCGAGATGGCCCGCCTCGATGAGATGCTGACAGCCGGGAACTAACCCCTATCTCCTGTGAAGCTCTGATGGGCGGTAGAGGATTCCGACCACATACGAAACAAACCGGGCTCACCTGCGAGGTGAGCCCGGTTTTCTGTTACGCCACAAGGAAGCGCTGGGATCCTACAGCATCTGCCCTGGCAGCCAGAGAATGATCTGAGGGAAAGCGATGCACAGCAGAAGCGCCGCCACGATGATGAACACGTACGGGACCATCCCCGTGATGATGTGAGCTGAGGTCAATCCAAGTCTCGGATCCGCAGCTCCACGCACATAGAACAACGCATACGCGAACGGCGGTGTCATGAAAGACATCTGCAGATTAATGCAGATCATCATGGCGAACCAGAGGGGATCGAAACCAGCCGCCGCGCCTATGGGAGTGACTATTGGTACCATGATGAATATGATACCAAGCCAGTCGATCAGGAAGCCGAGTATAAAGCAGATGAACATGATGACGAAGAAGACGCCCCACATTCCACCGGGCGCCGCCAGCACGAACTCAGTCACCACGCGGTCGCCATTAGCTCGCATGAAGACCCCAACGAAAGCGAACGCGAAAGCTCCGATCAGCAATACCATTCCGGCAACTCTGACCGTGGCCAGGGCGGTGCTCATGAGGACGGTCCAGTTGAGCTTCCTGTAACCGGCCGCAAGCAGAGTGGCCGCCAGCGCGCCGACGCCGGCTGCTTCAGTGGGTGCGGCAACCCCGAAAAAGATGCTGCCCAACACAGCCAGGATGAGAATCACGGGAGGCACCATCGATTTGGCCAGCTTGCCCATCTTGATGGAGATCGGTACGGCACGCTCAGACGCAGGAACAGGTGGAGCCAGCCTCGGTTGCATCATGCATCTGATCAGAAGATAGGCAATGTACATGGCAGACAGGAGGAATCCGGGCAGAAATGCACCGAAGAACAGCCGTCCAACAGACAGCTGCGCCATGGGTCCATATACCACCAGCATGATGCTGGGCGGGATAAGGATGCCCAGTGAACCGCCCGCACAGACGCTTCCCGCCGCCAGTGAACGATCATACCCACGGTTAATCATTGCGGGAAGAGCAATCAATGCAAGCATGGTCACCGATGCGCCGATAATACCAACGCATGCAGCCACCACGGTGCCGATCAGAACTGTAGTCACAGCAAGGCCGCCCTTAATACCACCGAACCAGAGGTACAGAGCGTCGTACATGCCCTCCGCAACACCCGATTGCTCAAGCATTATACCCATGAATACAAACAGCGGCACCGCAAGCAGGACGTAATTCTGAATGCCACTGAAGAACCGCCCGTAGTACACTTCACCAACGAGTTCGGGCCCCCAGAGCAGGATTCCAATCACTATGCCCACGCCGCCCACGCTCAAAGCCAGCGGATAGCCGAGCAGCACCCCGACCAGTATTCCGGCGATCATCAGGAAAGTAACCAGTTCCGGACTCATACTAATCATAGGGCTTGTTCCTTACAACAAAATAGAGGTCGCGGAACAGGGTAGCGAGACCCTGGAGCATGAACAATGACAGGCCGACCAGGACGACGATACGTATCGGCGCCGTCGGAGGATACCAGTAGGTAATGCTCGACCGCTCGCCGATGCGTAACGCATACTCGACCCAGTGGTAGCCCGTAAAGATCAGCAGACCCAGGGCCGGCAGGAAAAACAGAAACCAGAGAACCGAGTCGACCGCTGCTTTGAGACGGTCAGTAAACCGGGAATACAAGACATCCACACGCACATGCCCCTTGTGAAGGTGTACGTAAGCGAATGCGAGGGAATACAGGAATGTCCCTGTCCACGTCTGGATAACCGGAAGCTGACTGGTAGGCCTGTTCAGTACGTACCTCATGACAACTTCCGCACAGACCACGAGAATCATGAACAACACCACGTACCTGAGTTGCTGTCCCACGAATTCACTCGTAGAGTCGATCAGTTTCAACACTCTTCTCATTCGATAGGTTCCTTCTTCAGGTGACACCGCCGCAGGACACGGCCCGCTGGCTTCACCTGTGGTAGACTGATGAGACTAGGGCTAAAAAGGACAAGACCGCTTTGCACTGTCGAAATCCGTCTCACATTGAGAACGGTGCTAGCATGGTCAATATCCTTTGGATGCATTTCATATTGTTATGCAATGAATCCAATTCGGCTTGAGGTACGAATTGCCAACACTCACATCTCGCTCGAGCCTGACCCCTCCGGGCCGTAACCCGGAGGGGTCACCGAACTTCAAGAGACGTTGCTCAATGATCAGTCAACACTGGTCATCACAGGGTACGCGAACCCATAGAGCTCTTCCCAAGCCGTTGCGAACTCAAAGTATGCCTCGAGGTAGTCCCTCAGTTCAGGGAACCGCTGCATCTCTTCCCTGTAGAATTCCCTTGTCAGTTCCACAAAGATCTCGTCGATGTCAGACGGAAGTGGTTCGACGGTTACTCCGTAGTCGATTATCGCCTGGAGTGCCTCACCATCACGTGCCACTGCGATCGAGTTGTAGGTAATGGCCTCGGTGCGCGCTGCTGACTCTACAATCGCCTGCAAGTCGGCAGGAAGCGCATCCCATGAACCCTGGTTGATAAGGAAGCCGTATACCTCGGTCGGAGCTCGAGAGGGTGACAGATATGCATAGTCAGCGGCCTCATGCATTCCCATCATGTAATCGAAGTTGGGGGCTGCGACCTCGAATGCATCGATCACGCCGCGCTGCATGGCCTCGAACACCTCGCCCAAAGGCATGAATACGGTACCAACGCCCATCTCCTCGAGAATCTCTCCGGCATCGCCGGACGCGCGCATCCTGAGACCTTCAAGGTCCGCGGCGCTGTTGATGGGGCTGTTGGTCCAGATCCAGATCTCGGGCAGTCCATGGAAGCCACCGCCGGAGATCTCGTGCAGGCGGAAGCCTCTCTCCTGGTACCAGAAATTCATGATCTCGGCGCCCCGGTTCCGGTGGAAGATGAGGTTAGGTATGGGCGGCATACCCGCAGGCAACTGCGAGAAAGCGGTACCGAATCGCACGTCGGCCGTCATGTAGGAACCGCCGCCAGCGCAGAAGTCAAGAACGGCACGGTCAACAGCCTGCCATTCCTCGGTTGCCGGAACGACGGCACCCGCAGGGTGAGGGGTCATATCCAGCCGGCCATCGGACATCGCGCGGACGTTATTGGAGAGGCGGGTCAATCCCTCATGAGGGGGCATTCCGGACGGAAGCGCGGCCTGGCCGACCCACTCTATGACCACGTCGGGGTCGGCGGGTGGCGTCGGTGTGGGTGTGGGTGTGGGTGTGGGTGTGGGTGTCGGCGTCGGGTCAGGATCGGGTGCGCAGCCTACGACTGCGACACTGACGAGCATAACCGCCGCCACAAACAACATCAACACTCGTTTCGACATTCTGAAATCACCTCCTGAGATTCTATATGTTATCGACGGGCAGGCTCACCGCCTACACGCCGCATGATGCCGCGCTCTCATGATTGAGGTTCAGGAATCGCATCGCGGTTGATGCCCATACGCAATGCAGTATAGAAAGGTACATTCACATATGTCAATACCTGCGCGCGGTTTTCTTAAAGCTGTACCTGCACGCTCATATGCGAGTCTCACGAGGGTACCGAACCGGCCAATGGGAACACCCATGGCCTGAGACGCAGACAGCGCTCTGAACGATGCAAGCCGATCAGAACGCGCTCCGCATCCGCACGCTTCCACTCCCTGCTCACTAATACAGGTGACGGCAACCTTCATGATGCACACAAGGCGCAGGGTCCCCTGCCGGGGTGCGACTGCGCCCTGTCGAGGTCCTGATAATCGGGTCACATGAGGCTGGGCAACCAGAGAATGATCTGGGGAAATGCGATGCACAGCACAAGAGCCGTAGCGACAAGGAAGATGAATGGAATTACGCCGCGTATGACGTCAGTTGTCTGCACACCAAATTCAGGCGGCGACGCCGCCTTGACGAAGAAGATCGCATAAGCAAAAGGCGGGGTGAGAAATGACATCTGCAGATTGACGATAATCATCATCGCAAACCAGAGAGGGTCAAAGCCGAGCGCTGCGCCAATCGGAGTGATAATAGGCACCATGATGAACACGATGCCAATCCAGTCAATGAACATGCCGAGTATGAACGTCAGGAACATAACCACAGCGAACACACCCCACATGCCACCGGGCACGCCGAGGAGAAAGTTGGTGA
>SKVJ01000003.1 GCA_007129495.1 Dehalococcoidia bacterium
GGCCCGCAGCCGAAGTTGGTGATTGCGAGTCCATAGATCTGGGGATTCTCGCTGATCAGTCTCGCAGCGGCGATGAACTTACCTTCATAGGCCCAGTACGGACGATCCTGATATATCTTGGGGTCAACCGTGTCAACGGGCAGATAGTCCAGAGGGATCGGTACGACCCCGAGCTGCGCGAGCTTCTCAGCTATTCCCAGATTTGCACCGGAATCCTGCGACATATAAGACCGGGACAGGATGACTACACCGAGCTTTCCACTCTCCCGCAGGTGGGCAAGCAGATCCCTGCCCATTTGGATTTGGCGGGTGCGAAATTCGTCCAAGGCTTTTAGCCCCGCTTCAGCAGCAGCACGTCCCTCCTGCTTCCGGTATCCCATCTGTACTGCTGCATCCTCGAGATTACGAATGACGTCATCATTTCCCTGGCTGAAGTCAAGGGTGGGAATTACAAGTCGGTCACCAAGGTCTACTGCGTGGCGGATTATGTACGGTGATGCCTGGACGAGTGGGCAGGCATACTTCTGACTTTCTGGACCCTCCATCTTTCCAAGTCGAATTGCGGAAGGATAGAGAACGAAGTCAGTGTCACGAAGTTGAGAAGCGTGGCCGTGGAGAATCTTGACCGGAAAACAGCCGTCGGTGTAGGCGAGTTCGATGGAACGGGCGATTATCTCGCCGGTCGATTGTCCGGTGAGGACAGGGCGTGCGCCCAAGGTATTGACGAATGTGATCAGCAGCGGTGCGAAATCGTAGACAAGCAGCGCCCTGGGAATGCCTACACTAGGCCCGTTGTTACCGGTGACTTCAGCGTTCGCAAATAACTGCCCATCTCTGTCGTCGAATGCTGTCCGCTGTCGCACATGACCTGCAGCGGCATCGTAGCGGTCACAACGGCTGCCATAGAAAGTGGGGCTCTCTCCGGGTACTTGCATTCGGCTGATAGTGCAGTTATTGTCACAACTCTTACACGTGAAAGAAGACAGGGCAACATCCGCATCGATGACGGCTTCGAACCCTTTGAAGCTCGATGGTCGGCCATCCATAGCCTCTTTGGCAAGTAAGGCAGCACCGATCGCGCCGGTAATCTCTTTGTGTTCCGGCACAATGAGTTCGGTGTCCGGCAATTCGCGTTTGAAGGCGGAGACAACGGCCTGGTTGTAGAATACCGCACCGGTGAGAATGACACGCTGTCCGAGACGCCGGTTTTCTACCACTTTTGAGAGATAGTTCTTTGCTATTCCGATCGCAAGGCTGCCCGTAATGATTTCGAGCGATACACCTTCCTGCTGCGCACGAGCCACGGACTGAGCCATGAAAGACGCGCAGCGTGTCCCCAAGTCGATGGTGTAGGGCGCTTCGAAGGCAAGCCCGGCGAATTGGCCATTGGTTACGCGGACACCGAGCATCTCCGCGAGTTCATCTATGAAGCTACCCGTCCCAGCTGCGCACGCTTTGTTCATTTGATAGTCGACAACCACCCCGTTCCGCTTGATCACCAGCTTGGAATCCTGTCCCCCTATCTCAACGATATCCGCTTCAGGGGCAAGCTCGGTGGCTGCTCGTGTTTGAGCCGTAATTTCATTCTTGATGAGGTCCGCGCCCACCAGGCTGCCCACCAGGTAGCGGCCTGATCCGGTGATGCCCACGCCCGCAATACTGACATTCCCTGCGCCTTTGTCTAAGAGATGCCCAAAGAGTTCCTTAACGGCCTGTACAGGGCGGCCAGCAGTCATGATGTAAGCCTTAGTCAGCACACAACCATCCGCATCAACAATAGCCGCCTTGGTGCTCGTGGATCCGATATCGATGCCCAAGTAGCCCACGCATTTGTCGGTCACCACTGGTTGTGCAGGTGAAGCACTGGTCTCGACTCTTTCTAATGGGGGCATCTGGAAATACTGTGTCGGCGCGTCCGGTGTATCCAGCAGGATGCTGTGCGACTTCTTGCCGATGGTCAGCAGTGCTGTACCGAGTGACTGCGCGTAGAGATAGTTCTCCGGCACGGACACGGAGGTCGGGACCGCGTTGCGGAGTGAAATGACATCCTCAAGCGCTTTGATAATTGCGGCGTTGGCTGCCACTCCCCCAACTACGAGTACAGGAGAGATGAATGGTCCCTTCTTGAATGACCCGACCATGCGAGCGACACTTTCGCAAAGCGCGTACAGCATGGGCTCGAACGACACGCCCTTCTGCTGGAGGTGGATAAGATCCGTCTTGGCAAAGACGCTGCAACGCGCGGCGATGCGTGGCGCTACACCTTCGTGCTGAAGCGCGAGTGCCGCAAAATCGTCCATGCTGATGCCGAGACGATAGGCTTGCTGTTCGAGGAATCTGCCGGTGCCGGCGGCACACAGCGGGTTCGATTCTACCTTCCAGGGTTTCCGCAGGCCATCCTCAAGCTCAATGATAAGTGATGATTGCCCACCTATTTGTATGATGGTTCGTGCGTCCTGGCGGGAATGGAGAACCCCCGAAGCGATGGCAAGCGAACTGCTGTATGTAGCCCAGTGCAACTCCGTCGGTATGGCTGAGCTGCCCGCTCCAGAGACCCCCGCTGCTGCGATCGCCTCTTGCGGGACATCGTTCACCAGACGAGTTGTGAGGGCACGAACCGCAGCTCGGGGTCCGCTACCAACTCTCTCTATGTCCTGCCGAACGATATTCCCGTTTTCGTCAACGAGAGAAAGCTTGACGCTTACCGAGCCAACGTCAATTCCTGCGTAGTATTGCATGTGTTCGAGCGTGGATTGTAGCACAGTCGCGATGGGTCGGCTAGCTGGCATAATATATCCTCAGAGGAGCTGAGCTGCGACCGAACAGAACATCTGTCCTTCAGCAGCCCAAGCGACCTTTCCTACGTCAGGGCAACTCTGCCAGATGATAGGGACCGGTGCAGGCCGGGCCGTCGGTGTAGCGCAACGTCGACTCGGTTAGATCTATGATGAGCGAAGTTAACGTTTGCCACTGGTCCACCTTGGGATATTGTTCGTCCGGATGCCGGCAAATAGAATCGGGGTAGCTGAAATGGTCCGACAGCACGTCTCGTATGGCATCGACTCCCAAGTGACCCCGTCGGGCCTCGAGCAGCCTTCGCAAGCGTCTCCCTCTGAAGACAGTGTCTGGCAGCGTGCTCTTACCTGTGTCCCGCATGCGCAGCATGGGCGACTCGAAATGATTGGCGTGTGTCAGGATGCCCTCATGAGGGTGGACGAACAGGAGATCGTTGGGAAGGTTCTCGACATCGATGATCTCTCCGTCCCGGTGACCCACTACCATGTTCATGCTGTTAGGTCCCACGTGTGTCATCAGCATCCTGAGAGCAGTGGACATACGGGTGGAGTTGAGAATGCCGCGCAGCTTGATCAAGAACGGAAGTCCGGGGCGAAACACATCAGCCTCAGAACGAATGTAGTTAATGCACACACCCATCCCGGCAGAGTTCAGGCCGCGGTGACCGATAGTACCCGCCTCTGCATGCATGACAATACTGGGTTTCTCAGACTGTTCAATCTTGAGGATGACTGAAGTGTGGCGGGCCTCCGCGCGCCAGTCCCAATTCTGTCCGATAATCAGGTGGCCGTTTCCCGTTACCTCCGGAAGCAGTCCGAACGAGGTGCACCCGCCTGCGGCCGGGTCCGCCAGAGCATTGGGCAGACAGCTGAAGGTCAGTTCCGTCCGTGCATTCAGCGCAGCAATCTCTCCGAACTCAACACCCGCACCTTCAGCAACTCCATGCATTTCCTCGACGAGGTCGAGATCGTAGCGTTCAATGAACGGGATGAATGCCTCGACATCGGCTAGTATCTTGTCGCGACCGACCCCACCCATGTGCTGCCACAAGTTCATGTAGAAGCGGAGATTGTCCTTAATGAGTTCGGGGACTTGTTCTCCATGCTGGCGGCCTATATCGCGGGGTGTGCCTTTCAAATTCAATACGGGTACGGTCATGGTTACCTCCTCGCGTTCTTCGACGAACTGGCACCCCATCCCGGTGGGACTTCTCCGGCACCTGTTCGCGGGGCTTCTCACATTGTACAGGCTTCTTCTGATACCGACCAACGCGAATATCGCATTGTTACACTATTCGGGTTCCTGCTACAATTCGTGTGGCCGAGATGAATTCGAAAGTTGATTTCTGTTCTTGAGCAACCGCTACCCAGCGATATGAAGCTACCTGAGAGAACTTCCACGCCAGTGAAGATTTCCCGCAAGATCGAGAGGCTTTCAGCTGATTCCGCCTTTGTCGTGCTGGCTCGGGCACAGGCGCTCGAGGCTCGTGGCTTCAGCGTAGTGCATCTGGAGATCGGTGAACCTTGTTTCGAGACCCCCGGCAACATTCGCGAGGCTGGACGTCGGGCAATAGAGGAAGGACGAACCAGGTATTGTAACTCGCAGGGGTTAGTGTCACTACGTGAGGAGATTGCGGGGGAAATACTGCGGACCCGCGGGCTCCAGATTCCGACAGAGCGGATCATCGTAGGCTCTGGAGCCAAACCACTGATATTCTTTGCAATACTTGCGCTGTTGGATGATGGAGACGAGGCCGTCTATCCCGCGCCGCTATTCCCCGTGTTTCAGTCCGCCGTTGCATTTGCGGGTGGCCATGCTGCACCTGTACCGCTTCGAGAGGAATTGGATTTCCGGTTTGACATGGACGAGTTTCGCGCCAGGATTACACCGCAGACGAAACTGATCATTCTCAATTCGCCCCACAATCCTACAGGTGGGGTTTTGACCGCTGAGGATGTTCGGGAAATCGCTGCCCTCGCATGCGAGCGTGACCTGATGGTTCTGTCTGATGAAGTCTACGATCACATGTATTATGAAGAACCCCCGGCGAGCATTCTGGCGCTCAAAGGACTGAACGAACGGTCCATCCTCGTCTCCGGGTTCTCCAAAACGTATGCAATGACTGGATGGCGACTCGGATACTCGGTATTGCCTGACTGGTTGGTTGAACCTGTCGTACGTTTGATTAACAGCAGCGTATCATGCACCCCCGAGTTTGTGCAGATGGCGGGGCTCGAAGCCATGACGGGGCCGCAGACTGAAAGTGCGGAGATGATGCGTGTGCTCAAGGAAAGACGCGACCTCATGATTCAGGGGTTGAACCAGATTCCAGGTATAAGCTGCCGAACACCTCGAGGCGCATTTTATGCCTTTCCCAATGTTAGACAGGTGGGGATGACGTCCGTCGACTTATCGAACTGCTTGCTTGAAGAAGGTGGCGTGGCAACACTTCCCGGCACGGCCTTCGGCCCTGAGGGCGAGGGTTATCTTCGCCTATGTTTCTCTACTTCCGAGGAGAACATCAGGGAAGCTCTCAGGCGAATCCGTCGCGTCGTCTCGCAGCTTGGTACTCGTTAGGGACGCGTGCTGCCTTGAACCTCCGCGGGGCCTTTGTTGTTCATAGCGTCAATTGTGCGAACCTATTCCGGTACGAGGTTATCGAATGCTGCCTGTACCAACTCAGGAAGCGCAGGGTGTATGTGAAGCGCCTTCTCTGTCTCAGCTACGTGGCCGCCTGAGGTCATTGCGTTGGTGACCTCTTGAACAATCGACGGCGCATGAGGTCCGATCACGTGGAAACCCAGAATTCTGCGCGTGCCTTTCTCCACTACAGCCTTGGCGAACCCATCCACCTCCATCATGGCCTCGCCGGTGGCTGTATCCATGTAGCGAGCCCGGCCTATGAGTATTTCATGGTGTTTGCGTGCCTCATCTGCCGTCAGGCCCACTGCGGCGATCTGCGGATATGAGTACACCGCAAGGGACGCCTCTGTGTAATCGATTCCGTTACGTTGCCCTCCAAAGGCGTTTCGGGCAGTGACGGTTGCTTCGATATTCGCCATGTGACGAAACATGTAGCGGCCGTTGACGTCTCCCACCTCATAGACGCCTGGTACATTCGTCTCCATATAGTCGTTTACGGTTACAAATCCGGCAGAATTGGTGTGGATGCCAGCCTGTTCAACTCCAAGATGGTCTGCGGGGGAAATTCGTCCCGTGGCCAGCATTACGGCATCGGCGGTTACTGCAAAGCGAGCATCCGAACGCCGCTCTCTCACGAAAAAGCATTAGGTCCTTAGCCCCCCGCACGATCTGCTCGACTTCCACATCGGTCAGCACCTGCATACGGTTTCGGAGAGCATGCTTCAGCAGAGCTGCGACTTCCGGCTCCTCGCCGGGAACCAGGCGCTCAGTTGCTTCAATCAGCGTTACCGAAGTTCCCATAGCTGCGAAGAAATGGGCATACTCCACACCGATCTAGCCTCCTCCGATGATAGCCATGCTTCGAGGACGACTCGTAAGATCCAGTAGCGTCTCGGTGGTAAGAAATTCAACAGTTTCGAGGCCCGGGATTGCGGGTACGGATGGGCGAGAGCCGGTGGCGATAAAGAACTTGCGCCCGGCAACGCGGATGTCTCCGACTTTCATCTCGTACCGAATGGTAAAGGTTCCGACGCCCTCGCAAAAGATCCAGGCCTCTCAGGGCTGAGAAGGACTGCCGCAGTCTGCGCTGTGCGTCTTCAACGCTGCGCCTCATTCGGTCCATGATCCCTGAGAAATCGATATGCTCGACGCGCACTGTAATGCCAAGTCTACTGGCTTCATTGATCTCGACGATCCTGTCCGCAGGGTACATGAGCATTTTTGATGGAATGCAGCCAAAATTGGGACAGGTGCCGCCGAGAGGCCCCCTATCAATGAGAGCCGTCGAGAGGCCGCGGAGGATTGCCTCGTAGACGACGAACATCCCTGATCCCGACCCAAGAACTACGACATCATACTCTTTCATCGTCTCATCCTGTCTGCACGGCAGTTGGAGACCTCTTTCTGCAGAAGCCTGACCGTCCCCGTATCAGGAGCTACTGTGCTGTCTTCGCTAGCACTGTTTCGATGCGTGTTCGTAGTTCGTGCGCCGACACCGCCCCAACACTCACATCCGCAATGCGCCCGTCTCGGAAGAGCATGATAGCCGGAATGCTTGCGACCTGATACTTACGGGAAGCAAGTGGATTCTCATCGACGTTCAGCTTGCAGAATTTCATTTGCGCGGAGTATTCGCTGGCTAGGAGTTCAGTTACGGGCGCCATCGCCTGGCACGGTCCGCACCACGGGGCCCAGAAGTCGACCAGGACAGGTATAGGAGCATGCAGAACCTCGCTTTCGAATGTGTCATCGGTTACCTGTTGGACCGTTCCGGAGGTGGATGACTCGGATTGGACGATGAGCCGAATCAGTATGTCGCCGTCGTGGCCGTCGGTAAGTCGCTGCGCGTTGCGAAGTCGCACTACCTGGTGCTTACGAGCGCCGGCAGGCACTTTCACCTCAAGCCGCTTCCCGTTCCTTGTGAGCACCCGAGCCACCCCTGTTTGTGCCTCTTCCTGCGACAGTACGAGTTCGTAGGTGACCGGCTGTGGGCCGTTGCTCAATTTGTCGCTATCCTCTTCCATCAGCGCCCGTCCTTGCTGGATGCCTTTGGGCAAGCGAACAAATCACTCTTGCTCTGACGCCGATTCTTGTACTGAGGAATCCGGCTCGCCCTGCGGCTTCGGCGTGAGCCGGAGCGTCCGTCTCACGAGATCCTTGTCATGCTCGTAATCTATCACCCGTTGCAGCATTATCTTCTGAGCTTGCACCGGGCCTGCTCCGTGCCAAGTCCCAACACCGTGCATGCCGGCCGTCCAATTCTGCAAGTGTTTGTGGACCTTCATCACGTTCTCCGCAGGTTCATCCCCCCCAAAGCTGTAGAATTCCTCCACGTATGCCCTTGTCTCCGGATTGTCCAGTTCCTTCAGGGAAGGCAGGGTAACTATGAGTCCACCACCGATGTCTCCGGCAAGCGCCATCACTCGCCAGAACGCATTGCACACGTTTAGCTTCGCGACATTCCCCATCAACTCGTCTGGAAGGAATACTCCTGAACCAGGAGGCTCTTCTGATCCGTTGTAGGCCGACGCAACACCACAGGCACGGCAAGTCTCTCTCAACGAGACCATTTCGGCAAGCTGTTCATTGATATGCGGTGCGTTCTGGAGCCCTTTGTATTCCTGGATTAGTTTTGCACTACCGATGATCTGGTTCATGAAGCCGACTTTGCAGGTGCCGCCACACGTCATTCGATGCGTCCTTGCAAATCGTGTGACGAATTTTCCAGAGTAGGCATGCTCGCCGCAATGGAATACCCTGTCCCAAGGGACGAACACATCTTCGAAAATGATCATGGACGTTTCGCGCTGGCCGAACAGTGGATTGCCTAACTCTTCGATATCATCGGACATCTCCCGTTCTGCCGAGTATGGCGTGTACTGGCAGACGAACGTGATGCCTGGCGCATCGGGGGGGGTTGCAAACGCAACGGCGTAGTCCGTCTCGCCAGCCGAATGTGCAGACTGCGGAAGAACCACTATCTCGTGGCTGGCAAAGCCACCGCTGATATTGATCTTAGCCCCTCTTACGACGATGCCTTGGTCATTCCTGTCGACCACCTTAACCGATAGATACGGGTCAGGCCAGTTGAGCGCTCTCTTGTTACGTTGTCCACGTGGCTCGGTCAGTGCTCCGGCAACCGAAAGATCGTTTATCTGCACCCACTTCAGATAGTCAAGGAATCGCGGATGGTATGAGGTGCCCAGATCCTTGTCCATCTCCCACGTGGTACTCCAGAGCGAGTGAAAGCAGTCCAGTCCAACGCATCGATAGATACAGGTCCCGAGGTTCTCAGACGCGAATGTGCCGGCCTCGGCCTTACGTATGAGATCGTCCAAGTTACGGCAGACGTATGTGTACCTGTTTACCGTATCATCGATCAATGGTGAGTAGGCACTCATGATGTCCCTGCTGGCAGGATCGAGCGCCCATGCGTAGCTGGCCTTATTAGCTTCTACGACTGTCCGGGTGTTGACGTTCTCCAGCACGCTGTGCACCCGCTTCCCGTTCATGAAGACTCGTGGGTTGAGTGATGAGAGGCTTTCCTCGAACTGTTCAGGTGTCTTGAGTGGCATGGTTATCTCCTTAGATAGTGCCCCAGGCGCGATGCCAAAATGGGGCGCTCTGCGGGGACTTCTCCTTCGATGCGTACTTTAGCACACCTTGTGCTGCAGAGGGCTCGACGACTAGAATAGTATCGGTACGTTTTCGGTGCTGACGACGGCTTTCCCACAGCGACAATCGACCTCGGCCACCCTGTACCGAATACATACGCGCTCGCAAATCATAACAACGGGGAGGGGACCATTTGAAACTTGCACGCATCGACTGGAAAGGAACGGCCAGGTGGGCAATCTGGGAGGAGGATTCCCTTTTTGCGCTGGAAGGTGATGTCTATGGCAGCTTTCGCAAAGGGGATACATTGTGCGCGTTTTCTGAGGCAAGACTACTCGCACCGGCCGAGCCATGCACTATCATCTGTTGCGGTCTGAACTACATGGATACCGTGAGACAAATGGGTGTGGACGTGCCGAAGGAACCTGCACTTTTCTTCAAACCTGTTCCTGCCTTGGTTAACCCGGGCGCAGACGCATGTTCATTGCCCATCGCGACCGATATCCGGTATGAGGCTGAGTTATGTGCGGTCATGAAACGGGAAGCCTGGCGGGTGAAAGAATCAGATGCGCTTGATTACGTGCTGGGCTACACCTGCGGTAATGATATGACTCTATGGGATCTGATAGAGAAGGATGGACGCCTTACCCGGGCGAAGGGCTACTACAAATCTGCTCCACTGGGGCCAGTTCTGGTTACCGGGTTCGACCCAAGTGCCGTTCGCATTCAGGGGCGAGTAAATGGAGAGACGAAACAGGACGGCAATACCAAGGATCAGATCTTCAATACCGCGCGGATAATCAGCCACATCTCGCAGTTCACGCCGCTCCTCCCCGGAGATGTGGTATTCACGGGCACGCCCTTCGGGGGCCATTGTCCCGTGGATGTAGGCGACGTCATCGAAGTTGAAATCGACGGTATCGGTGTATTGAGGAACAAAGTGGCCATGGTATGACGGGCTTTCTGCCCGCCTCCATCGCGGTTTCTGGCAGGTAGACTGAGCAGAATCTCTGCATTGTTTCGCCCGGTGGCTCATAATGGTGGTACACTGACGTGGTGGTGTTCGGGAGGTACGATTGTGACTGAGACGCCCGATAAGAAGACAGGTGACCAGAAGCCCAAGCCAAAGGGTCGCGAGGCTACAGTAGCACTGGTTGTGACTGTTCTGGCGGTGATCATCGTTCTGCTGATCATCGGAACCAATGCAGGATGGCTGACCGCGTCTCCGCGAGTCAGTAACGGTGAGTCTCCGGTAGTGACCCCGAATGAACCGCCGGAGATAGTCGCGATCATCGCCTCAACCGATAAGATCGTGCCACTCGCTGTGGTTTCCATTACTTGTGAGGCCTTTGATCCCGATGATGACGAATTGACATACACGTGGACCTGCAGCGATGGTGAGATAACCGGTGACGGACCTCAAGTCGAGTGGGTTGCTCCTCGATCTGAAGGACTTCCCCGTATCTTCGTGACGGTTGATGATGGGCGTGGTGGGACGGCGGAGGAATCGCTCGCACTTCGTGTCCGGGAGAACAGGCCACCGGAGATACCAGTGATGCAGTCACGAGTTGACGAGGGCGTGGGCTGGGTGGTGCCGGGCGCCGCTGTGTATGTCTGGTGTGAAGCCGAGGATCCCGATGGAGACGATCTGACCTATCAGTGGTCGGCTACTGAGGGCGATATCTTCGGGCAAGGGTCGGCAGTAATCTGGCTCGCACCTGATGAACTGGGTATGCAGTGGATCACAGTCAGGGTCTCGGACCCGTATGGTGAAGAGGTCACCCGTGCGATTCCAGTCACCGTGAGTGCCGCGAAGCCTCCGGAGATAGATGGATTCACGGTGAGGGCCGACCACAGCTTACTCAAGCGTGACAGCGACTCGGTGTGGCTTATATTCCACCAGCGTTCGTGTACGATCAAGGTGCTCGTCGAGGATGAGAGCCAGCAGTACACATACGAGTGGAGCGCTGAAGCCGGCACGATCACTGCGAATGGCCCGGAGGCTGTGTGGCAGGCGCCCTATACACGAGAGTGGGTTACGGTTGCTGTCGAGATCTCTGATACTCATGGCAATAGCACTGCTGATGCCATCCGCTTCTGGGTCACGCAGTGTCCATCGTGTTTCTAAATACCCGTTCGTAGCGTTGTGTGTGAGCGACATCCACCACTGCCTCCGAGACCCGATCAGGCATCGAGTCCGAGGAACCAGTCGCACGTAATCTCGAGGGTATCACCCGCCATAGTTCGAATCTGACTGTCAAGCGTTGCCGCGACAACATACGAAACCATGGATGCCGATGGCAACAAGCTTGCTTAGTATCAGCCGTAATCGCCGGACCCGTTCCGGCGACGTATTGCATGTGGAGTGGCGTGTACCGGATGATGCGACCTTGTGAGCCTGCAGGCGAACACCTCGATATCTGGTGTGGTCCGTTCGCGCGGGGCCTGTGCGGACTCTTAATCGCTTGCGACGAGGTCATACACTATCCTGCCACCGGAGTAGCTGCTGCGCGCAACACCTGTAGCCTCGAGGTATTGAAGGTGCGCTACCGTCTCCCCAGTGGCGAACAGCTTCTGCACGGGATGCACATCGTCCCACTTGTCGTAGCGCAGGTCCCACGATATGTCCGGAGTCACCAACGCGGCATCCTTCTCGCTGCCCTGGAGCGCCGCAATTACCTCTTCCAGACGTTGCTTGTGGTGCTTCTTGAGCTCGGCAATCCGCGACGCACAATCGTCGATCATCGAGCGATGTCCTGTCAGTGCACGCGAGAGATTCAATGCTGCGGTTCTATCCAGGCTTTCCAGGTAGCGACCGAGGGGATTCGTCATCTCTGTCCACATGGTGATGTTCGGTGTGATATCCCCCAGCATGTGATCGCCGCAAAGGAGTGTATTGTGCTCACGAACCAGCAGGCACATGTGGCCCGGTGTGTGTCCAACCGTCTGGAAGCACTGCAGTGTGTAGCCTCCCCGCATGAGGACATCACCATCATGTACAATCGTATACGGATAGTCGCCTTCGGGGCCGTATATGCGGCCGGGATGTCGCTCGATCGCCTCGCGTGAGTCGCTCAGCGGTAATCCGTGTTCTTCATACAACCCCCCCATCCTTTTCCAGTATGAATCGTCAGGTCGGGCAAGGGGCAGGTCAGGTTCATTGAAATAGATGGTGGTGCCATTCCGGGCAAGTGACGCCGCGAGACCAAGATGGTCTGCATGAAGGTGGGTGACGAAGTAGTCGACAGAGTCGGACGTGTACCCTGCCTCACGCAGTAGCACCACAAACGCTTCCCGACACTCAGGCCGGTTGAAGGCCGTATCCACCACCAATGGCCTCTCACGATCCATGATCACGTACGAATTGGTCGCCTTCAGCGGGCTTCGCGGGAGAGGTACCTCAAGACGAACGATTCCAGGCAATACCTCTTCTATCATAATTCTCCTTCGGGGGACTAAGCGTGCCGTCGCAGATCAACTCCGATCCATCGGCTCGAGAAAGTACAGGAGCTTTGGTCTCAGTGAGAGTGGGAGTCGCAGTTGCTGTGGTTTCCCTGGCTTGTTTTGATGTATTCCGCCTCCCCTGAAGCAACACGTGAGATTGTAGTACGAGCAGTGTGTGCACTACAAATGCTTGGGCACGTATAATCGATCATGCAGGCTAACAGCCTCAGCAAGGAGGACTTGTGGAATGACTGAGCCAACTGAACGAGAGATGTTCGAGAAACTCCGAGGTTTCAACACACCTAGTGTGGGTAACGTCGTGGCCTCGTATCCTCAACACCCTCATTGTCTGGCCTTGTACGAGCCCTGGCACGGAAGATGGTACACTGATGATTCCGTCAGGTGTCTATTACCGGAGTTGGGCGCCGTGGCGGGCCATGCCGTGACCGTTGTCTTTGGATTGGATGACGCACTTCAGCCGGCCGTCTCGTACCTGGATTTCGTGGATTTCCTGTTGGAAGCACCGAAACCGTGCGTTGTTGTGTGCGAGGCACAGTTTCCGCCGGAGATACTGCGCCGGGCTGGGATATTCGGCGGCCAGTCAGGAGCGCTGTTTAAAGCGTGTGGCGCCGCCGGCTTGCTCACGAGTAGCCCTGTGCGGGACGTCGACGAACTCCGAAATCTTGGAGTGCAGCACATTGCGAGGGGGGTCTCCTCCGGCCACGGCAGTCTGAGGCTTCGGGCGTTCAATGTCCCGGTGGATGTTGCCGGTATGACGGTCGAACCCGGGGACATCATCCATATGGATGAGAATGGCGCGTGCAAGTTCCCTGCGGAGCGTCTCGCGGATGTGTGTGCTCACATCGATGCATTCTCGGCCGAGGAAGAACAGCATTCGGCCTTGCTGCTGTCCGCAACCGACAGAGAGAGCATAAAGGCTGCATGGCGTAAAGTGCTCGCCAAGGGTGTTGGTTTCGAGGAGACGTCAGAGGAGTGACTGATGCCTGATGCGCAGATCGGATTTGCGTACGTGACACGCTCAAGACTGCCCGTGATTGTTACCGATGCGTCTTGCGTTGTGGGCGGATTACAGAGTCGAGTCTACTGGTATCATGGCTCTTCTGCATCCTTCGTGTTGTGCGGACTTTCACGTTTGTGCTAGTGTAATAAAGGAGTGCGCTCCCTCTGGATTTCGACCGAGACGCTTACGTTTCAGGAGGATTACGAATAATGATTACTGGCGACCAGTTCCGAGAGCGGCTGAAGAAATTGAAGCCGAACATCTATATGGGCGGCAAGATTGTGGACCGCTTTGACCCGAAGGTTGTGGGTGGTGTGAACGTCATGGCACGTACGTACGACTTTGCCTTTGATAAGGAGTTCGATGGCGTCGGGACCGCGAAATCTCACCTCACGGGCGAGACCATCAACCGTTTCACTCACATTCATCAGAGTGTTGAGGATCTATTCAACAAACAGAAGATGACCCGGTTGTATAGCCAGGAGGTCGGCGGATGTATCCAGCGCTGTATGGGGACCGATTCGCTCAACGCGCTGTCTGTGGTGACGTACGATGCCGATCAGAAGTATGGCACCAATTACCATGAGCGATTTACCAACTTCATGAAGAAGGTGCAAGAGGAAGATTTGTCGCTCAATTGCGCGCAGACCGATGTAAAAGGAAACAGACCATGGAGGCCGCACGAACAGCAGGATCCTGATCTGTATTTGCGCGTTATCGAGAAGAGACCCGATGGTATCATCGTGAACGGTGCCAAGGCGCATAACTCCTGCTCCGTTTACGTCGACGAGATCGTGGTTATTCCCACCCGCAACATGACTGCCGAGGAGAACGATTGGGCGGTTGCATTCTCGCTGCCTTCCGATTGGGAAGGTGTCACACTGATAAATGCCGCATACGCCCCAACCCGGCGCAAACAACTTCAGGCGCCTTTCTGTGAGATTGGCATGAGTCACTCCATCACCGTGTTTGATAACGTTTTCGTTCCATGGGAACGCGTGTTCCTGTGTGGTGAGGCTGATATGGCCGGCAAGCTTGCGCTCCTCTTTGCTCTGTACCATCGCCACAGTTACACCGGCTGTAAGGCAGCAGTGTCAGAGATTTACGCTGGTGCGACTGCACTGGCCGCCGAATACAATGGAATCGATCGTGCACAGCACGTCCGTCATCAACTTGCCGACATGATACAAGTAGTAGACCTTATCTACGCTGCCGGAATCGCGGCCGCGGTCAATTCTGAGAAGGCTGCTTCCGGCACGCAGATACCCGACACGAATTACTGTAACGCAGGACGTATGCTTGCAGGCGACGCCATCTATCGCGAGTACGAAGCACTTGCCGCCATCGCTGGTGGCCTCGTAGCCACTCTGCCTCCGGAAGAGGACTTCTACGACGAGAAGACCGGTCCCTATCTCGAGAAGTACATCATGCGGAACCCGAACATCTCGGCTGAGAATCAGCACAGGGCCTTCAGGCTGTTCCAGGATATGATGGCTTCAGCATGGGGAGGTCACAAGCTGGTCGACTATCTACACGGAGGCGGCTCACCGGTCATTGAAAAGGTCGCCATCTATCGGGATCACAACATTGAGCATTCGAAGAACATCGTTCGCAAGCTCGCTGGTATCGAGTGTGACGCCGATACTAAGTGCATCGACCGAGAATCCCACGCGTGGCTGTGACGGCGACTTTCTTGAGCACGAAGAAGGGGGTATACACCCCCTTCCGTTTTATCGCGTAGCCGGCGGTCACGTGTTAATGTCGAGCACCATCCGGCCGTCACGAATCTCCACAATGCGATCCGTCTGTTCCGCAATTCGGCGGTCGTGTGTCACGACGACGAATGTAGTTCCATAGCGCTGGTTGATATCTCGGAACCGTTCATATGTAATCGCGGTGTTCACAGAGTCGAGATTGCCGGTCGGCTCGTCGGCAAGAATGATCTTCGGCTTGTTTATTAGAGACCGGATAATTGCTACACGCTGCTGTTGGCCTCCGGACATCCTTGTGGCAGGATTTCGTTTCACCTTACTGATTCCCATCAACTCAAACAGTTCGCTGGCCCATTCGAGGACTTCTGAACTCGGACGTTGCCTACCGATGACATGCGGCATGAGCACGTTATCGATCGCGGAAAACTCGGGTAGGAGATAGTGAAACTGGAATATGAAGCCGATAGTCCGATTCCGAAGCTCGGCGAGCTTGTCTCGCCCCAATCTCCCGGTATGTTGACCGGCGATCACGACGTCGCCACTCGTTGGTGTGTCGAGTGTCCCGATGATGTTCATGAGCGTCGACTTCCCACTGCCTGATTCACCCACTATGGAGTTGAAAGACCCATCCGCGAAAGAGAGGTCTATGCCAAAGAGAACCTGCACATCCGGAGGGCCCTTGTACGTTTTGTCGACCTGGCGCAACTCGATGACATTGCTCATGTGTCCTATCCTTCTCGTATAACGTCGATCGGGTTTAGGCGTAGCGACCTGCTCGCAGGGAACAGTCCTGCCACTCCCGATGCAGCCACGGACACGGTCAGCGACCGCAGGATGAAGGCCGGTTCTACCGCAAAGTCAATAACTGATTCACCACCCGGTGTCGCGAACACGGTGAACGAATAAAGTAATCCCAGTCCTAACGAGATGCCTAGGGCGCTTGCTGCGATGCCTATTAGAAGACCCTGGTAGACAAATATTAGACTTGCCGCTTTGTCCTTAATACCCATTGCCTTGAGGATCCCGAGTTGTTTTCGCTTCTGCAATACGGTAATCGAGAGAAGACTTGCGATGGCGATTGCCACCGATATGATAATGACTCCTTGAATGATGTTGTTGGAAAGCGACTGGCTTTCCAGAGCACTTAGCAACTGGCCGTTCTCGTCTTTCCAGTTCGTTACTTCAAGACGGTCAGAATCGATGAGACGGACAACATCGGCCGCCACGACGTCCGCAGCGAACACATCGTTCACGGTAATCTCGATAGACGTGACACGGTCGCCGAAGCCGAAAAGACTCTGAGCGGTTCGCAAGTTCGTTACTACCCAACTTCCATCGATGGCCCCAACGCCCAAGTCGAACAACCCGGCGACTCTGTAGTCGGCGCGTGCGCCGCCGGGAGTGCTGACCTGGAGCCTGTCTCCCACAGTTATTTTCAGATTCTCGCTGAGTGTTCTTCCGATGAGCACTTCTCCCGAAGACTGGATATTGGTGCCTTCATAGATCTGACTCGTTATCCGGTAGATATTATCGGCGGCCGAGGCATCGAGGCCACGCAAGAGTATTGGAACCGAGTCATTTCCTTTACGAACAAATCCGTTGGCAGATGCTGCGACTCCGACCTGTCTCGTGGTGGCAAAGGAGTCGATGTCTCTTACTATATTTTCCCAGCGTGTTACTGTTACGTTCTCTTCGGCCGAACGTATGGTTACCTGAGGAGAGTTTCCTACTGTCTGGTCGATAAGCCCGGCTTGCAGGCTATCAATAAGCAGCCCTACGAAGACCTGGACAGAAATAGCGATAGAGATACCGCCAATAATAAGCAAAGTCTGTGCTTTGCCAGAAAGCAGGAAGCGAACGGCGATCCTCAGCGGGAGGGCCACGGTGTCTCCTCGGAGATACGCCGAATATCGTCGTAGCTTTGAGCCAGCAGGTCAACTCCCCATGAGGTTGCCCGGCACGTATCATTCTTGAGGGCCTGGCCGCCAGCCACGATTCTGAAGGTGCCGCCGGTATCCGTGCGCAGGGCGATCAGCTGCTGGATTGTTCTTCGCGCAGCGATCAGATTATAGGGGCTGGTGATGCTTATGCCAACCAAAACGGGATGGACCACCGTCACCGCCGTGAGAATGTCCTGTTGTGGAGTGTTTGCACCAACAAATGTAACCTCGAATCCGCAAAGCGTAAACAGGTCTGTCACCATGCGTGCGCCCAATTCATGATACTCCTCGGGAGGGCAGACAATGAGAGCGCTGCCCTTAGTTCGCGGGTCTCCGTTGAGCCTGCGCACCTTCGTGAGTTCGGGATAGCAGCATTCAATTACCGTGCGGAGTATCGACGTGCGAACGTGCTCTTCCCATATACACAGGGCGCGCTGGCGCATCGTGCAGCGTTGTTCACGTGCGGCAGGCGCGACTATCCGTTCGTAGAATGTCGGGATATCGAGGACAGCTGATTGCAGCACCGAGAGGGCAAACATGACGCAACCCGCTTTGTCCTCGGCGTCCAGTCGGGCGCGGAAACCAGCGTAGGTTTCTTCTATAGTCTCTTCAATGTGAGGATGATTGGCCATAGTTGCAACCGTTGTTTCCCTGAACGCCTGTATTGTACACTGGACACGACTACCCCAGAACCCGCAGCAAACTCGTCCGATTCTCCGGGTACGTGTCGCGTCAATTAACGGGTTACCGACGGGCCACCTGTTGCCTCATAATGGAGATGAGGCGTTCAAGTATCAACCAATTCTTCTGCTCCACGTGCTCGGTGTCAGTTTCCGGTTGACGACTCGCTGCCATTATCGGAATCGAGTCGCTTGCACGCGAATGGCAGACTCTTCTGGACCTCGTGAATCGCCCCTCGCACCTTCTGCTCCTGCTTCGCCGCACCGCCTGCCATTCCATTCCACCCCGTCAGGATGTCCGGAATCTGTCCCGATGAGGACGTAACCGGCGTGATCATGGCCTCAGAGGTGTGTCGCCGATCGCCTTCAGTGCTTTCCGTCGCCGGGTGTGTTCCACGGTCGTTCGTTCTTCGGCGCCTCATGTCCCATGGGCGGCATCATTTGTGACGGAACTCAAGCTATCTAGATAATCCGGATCGTGAGACAGTCAGGGTATTGACAAATGCAATCTCGACGTCATAGCATGCGGGATGCGGAAATGCGAGTATGCGCATATCCGCATACGCTGCGATGAGAGAGTTGGTAAGGGCGTGCAAAGCTATATCGGCCGAGATCCGACTACGAATTCTGAATATCATCATGGTGAGGGAGTGTTCAGTGACTGAGGTGATGCAATCGCTTCAGATCTCCCAAACAAGAGCTTCGCGCAATCTGGGTGGTCTGTATGATGCTGGATTGCTGAACGCAAGACGCGACGGATCCTGGGTTCTTTACTCAATCGCCGAAGAGGGGCTGGACGGACACTCGCGAGAACTTCTTGATGCGTTGAAGCATATGCTCGCTGCTGATCGTCTGGCGCGCCAGGATATTTCTCGGCTGGCTCAGTCTAAACGTGCCGCCACCTAGGGCGTTCTAGAGTTTTACGTGCGGTTGGTCCACGCGTGGCTGAGAGCGTGTGTAGCAACAGCGAAAGGAGGAAGGAATTGAGAGGAGCACTATGGAGCATTCGGCTACTGCTGCTGGTAGTTGTGAGTGGCATTGTTCTGAGTCCCCTCGCTGTAAGCGGCGCTGCTTCCTCGCCTCAACCTGTTGGTTGGAATCATGACCCCTCGGCTCTGACGCTTCCATCTTCTCCGATTTATCCTGGAGTCATCGTGTACCGGGATATCCGAATGAGCCTTGCCGACCATAGCTTCGAAAGGGCTGAGTTGCTTCTTGGTTTTTCCAATGACGATGCAGCCGCAATCAGCACCATGGCACGTCGGCAGGAATACGTAGTCGCAGCCGCACACGGTTCCGCGTATCTGGATACATTTTCTCGTAGTGTTGCCTGGCTACTGGTCGCAAGCGAGCGAGGGAACAATGTCTCGTACCTCCTCTCTCGGTTGAAGAATGACCATATGGCACAACAGTCGGCCTTGGGCGAGGCGGCGGAGTTGCTCCCAGAGTGGTCGAGTGTTGGCCTTGCGTCCATTCGAGTTCAAGCTGTTGCGATACTTCTGGACGCTACCCAGACACTGGAAGATGGAGACGCCGCCCGTAGCTACAAGCGGGCGCTGGTGGCTATGCATCCTGAACTGTCCAATCTCCTTCAAGAGGCCCAGCATGGCGATCAGCTTGTTGATCCTTCTCTGAGCGCGTTGATCATCCCTGATACGGGGCCGGTTGAGGATTCGTCGGCTGACCAGACCTCAGAAGTTGAAATATTATCCGACCCACCGAGTCTCGCTGCACTTCATGCAGAGCAAAATCCTGTGTTGCCTGGCGACACGATTTCCATCACAGCGATGCTCGGATCCGGAGAGAGCGAGGACCTTCGCTACTCATGGTGGTGTTCCCGGGGGAGATTAGTAGCTGACAGCACACATGCCACTTGGACCGCTCCGGACATTGACGGTGTGTGCGAAATCAACCTGACAGTGACAGACGCCCGCGGCAGAAGGGATATTCGTGGAGTGGAGATCTGGGTGCTCGATGATCTTGAGGGTTCGGTGGACGGTGACTCGCCTTCGGACCAGGAAGAGCCTGCGACAGAGCAGCCGATCCGTCCTGTCTATCCGGAAATACTGTCACTGACGGCAACAGCCGACCACAAGTTTCTGAACCAGAATCTCGGTGGTGGCTACGCTATTCTTGTGTCTCGGGAGGCCGAATTGCGGTGTGAGGTAGTGGACGCAGCAGGCCTCACTTTCGAATGGATTGTTGAGGGTGATTGTGAGATAACCGGTTCAGGTCATACAGTGATGATGAAGGCTCCCGCACGTTCCGGGTATTTCACTGTTACGGTTACTGTGTCCAATTCCGATGGCGAGCAGGACAGTCATTCACTCACTTTTTACGCCTCCACCTGTACCATCTGTTTTTAGCGCGAGATGTGCACTTCTGGTCTGTGAGGAAAGAGAGGAAATGCTTCTCTTTCCGCGCACTTGGCAATCACCCCATTCATGGCGACCGAGCATGGTTTCGACGCAGTCTCACCGTATGTTGTGACGCCGATGCCCGGTTATGCTCTTTTTGTTACATTCCTCTGTGGAGTCGGGGCAATGGCGCACACAGAGAGGAACCTGTCCGATCCGGTTGGCAATTCAGGTCCTGCAGCGCGAGCCAATCCGCGTACAAGGGCGGGAAAGGTGGGGAGTGTACCGGATATCCCGCACGAGTGTCTACAATTCAGACAACCGATAAGTATCGCGCATGCCGAGCGCAGCTGCGTGCGTGATCTGCTCTCGAGGGTCTACACCGGTATAGCGCACGCACACTCCCGGAGCGACATCGTCGATGAGGTCGAGTGCTGCCGCATCAATAGCAGCGGCATCGGTCCCTACGAGATACCCTATGTCCGGACACATGATTGGTCCGGGCGAAGCTTCACAATCACAGTTCTGAGTGATATGGTGCAGCGAACTCAGGTAGACCACCTCCTTATTCCTGGTACACGCCATAGCGCTGATGGCAAGCCCTTCCGCCAGACTCATGGTCTCGAAGCGTAGTGCGTGTTGCGTGCACGCGAGTACACATTTACCGCAGCCTTCGCATTTGGTGCGGTCGATGAACCAATCGTTGCTGATGCTTAAGGCGGAGTACGGGCAGGCGGATACACATTTACCGCAATAATTGCACGTGTCGTTGTCATGAATCGGCATCGACATGCAGTGGATGCGGCGTTTACTGGCCTTTGTGACGCCACCCATTCCGAGGTTCTTAATCGCGCCACCGAATCCTGCCTGTATATGCCCTTTTACGTGTGACAGCACGACCATGCAGTCTGTCTCATAAATCTGAGTTGCGACCTCGATGGCTATATCGCCCTCTAGTATGCGAATGCCGCGCTCCCCTATTGTAATATTGCATCCTACGTTGTCTCTATAGAATCCGTGTCTTCGTGCAACACGCTCGTATCCGCGACGATGTGAGCGCTCTCCTGGATAGGCAACTACAGTATCGAACAGGAACGGGCGGCCGCCGGCGCTGCTCACTTCGTTGATTACCAATCGAGCCAGTTCCGGCGAAATGAAATATGGATTGCCAGGTTCCCCCATATGGAGTTTGACGAGAACTGCCTGACCCTCGAATCGTGTAAGGTCAGTCATTCTTAGCGCTTCTGGAAGCGCCTTTTGATTGCGCACCAGGTAGATGTTGCTGTATGACATGCTCTGCTGTACTTCGATTGTGTCGAACTCCTTCGTTGGACCGCCGCCGGCATTGATGAATGCCTGGATTCAAACGCCGATGCATTCTAACTGTCAGAGCGCCTCGCGCACAATCAGAGGTTTCTGTATTATCCATATCCCCTATGCTCTGGCTGCTCGACGGCATGTATAATCAGTCGAGCTAAATCGCTGGAGGTTTCTGATGCACGTACATGAAGCTATCCGAAAACGCCGCAGTGTGAGGGAGTTTCTTCCAACTCCCGTTCCAGACGAAATCCTGATGAAGGTTCTTGAGGCTGCTGGATTGGCGCCCTCTTCCAGTAACCGGCAGCAATGGCGGTTCGTTGTCGTCAGAGACGAGGATCGACGCCGAAGCCTGGCCAGAATAGCGAATAGCCAGATGTGGATAGCTTCCGCTCCTGTGGTTATTGCAGCGATTTCTACCGATCCCGGCTCCATTATGACCTGCGAGGTTCCTCGATATGCTGTGGACACAGCAATCGCGATGGACCACCTGACGCTCGCTGCTGTTGAAGAGGGTCTTGACACCTGCTGGATTGGCGCATTCTCGCAGACGAAGGCTCGTGAGATCCTCGGCGTGAGTACCGATTGTATGGTGGTCACATTGATGCCGGTCGGGTATGCTGCGCCTACACATGTCGTGGCCAAATCGCGGAAACCCCTGGAAGCTATAGTCAGATATGAGAGGGACAGCATCTAGCCTGTGCGGCAGTGTCTGTCTGGTGTGGACGCCTCGCCCCAAGGTGCGGTGTTCCGTCTGCTCATGCCAGTGCGGTGAGCAGCACGGCGACGATACCGACGAGGAATATGCCATCGAAGAGGCCCGCGCCGCCGATCGATAACATGCCGGGAAACCTCTTCATCTTGTGCAGGTTGAGCAGATCAGCGCCTATCAGTGTCCCCAGAGTGCCTGTGATGTACGCACAAGGCGCAGCGAATTCCGGCGCGAGCAGAATCGCAAGCAGAGCCGATACGATGGGAGGGACGAATACCGGCATTGCTATTCCTCTGCCGGGTACGGGCCGCGCAAGGGCCTTGGCAATGGCTGTCATTATCAGGGTCGCCAGACCTACTTGCCATAGGGACGGCACAATGGTGAGAAGGTAGACACACAAACCGAGGGGAATGATCGCACCTCCCACGTTAATTGCAACTCCCGAATGCTGAGGTGGGGGAGTGGCGAAGAGTCCGCGAAATGTGTCTGGAAACGTGTACGTTGCGCGCCGCCGGGTTAGAGGGATATTGATTAATGATCCCAGGAGCATAAACACGATAAGGCCGAGGGCTGTCGACTGTGACAGCCCTAACTCGCCGAAGGAGAACGATAGGAGATTGAAGAACAGCAGCACAAATAGCAGCGGCACGGTTAGGAGAAGAAGTACCGCTGCAAGGCAGCCGATTGGCGCAAAGATCATCGACGCATCATTCCGCTCGCTGGAAATGTGACATGTCGAGACCCGTAGGTACGTCCAGTACTACTGGCACCCCCTGGCGATTCAGGCGCAACGCCTCTTCGAGAGCAGGGCGAAGGGCCGCTGCGCTGTCGATTCGTCGCCCTTCACAGCCGGACGCACAGGCGATCGCCTGGAAATCGGGCTGCACCTGAAAGGAAGTAGTGTTCCAGCCGACGGTTTGCATCTGGTAGTACATCGGCCAGCCTAATGCACGATTATTGAGCACGACCCAGGTACAGCCCGCGCCATACTGAGCTGCTGTTGGAAGCTCCTTCATGTACATCTGGAAGGCGCCATCACCCGCAACGCATACTACGTTCTTATCAGGGGCGGTTAGTTTCGCGGCTATGGCTCCAACGACTCCCATACCCATGCAGGTTTGCTCTGCCACTGTTACGCAGGCAGAGTTATTCCCGACCGAATAGTAAGGAAAAAAGTAAGACCAGGCATCCTGAGAACCGTTCTCGTTAACCAGCACGGTGTCGTTGCCGAACACGGCACTCACTTCATGGACCACTCGCTTCGCAGGAATTGGGAATTCAGCGGTACTGCATTCTTCATCAACCTGGTTTGCCAGAAGCTGCTTCTGTTCCCCCAGAGTCTCAGGCATAGGTGCTGGCATATGGACGTCAACGCCACGGCGTATCTCGCCGAGTAGCTGCTCCACTACCAGCTTGGCGTCGCCCACGATGCCAATTTCGGGCAACCAGTTGCGGCCGATTTCGGACGCTGAGATATCCACATGCAGGAAGCGGGCTCCCATGGGCAAGTCCTTCCAGCGGTGAGTTTGGAATGCCTCATTTCGCGTCCCGATTGCAAGAATGACATCGGCGCTTTTCAGGTAATTGGCAGCGAGGTGATTTCGATACATCCCTACTAACCCAAGTGCAAGCGGGTGTTGCTCGGAAACGATTCCCCTGCCTCCAGGCGTAGTTACGAATGGCAGTCCCAACGCCTCGACCAACTCCAGAAAGGGTTGTCCGGCACCTGAAAGCATGGCACCGTTGCCTGCAATCACCACAGGCCGCTTTGCCGAGAGCAGAACGTCAAGGACCCGTCGTACTCTCTCATCGTCCCCTGCCGGCCTGATTCTCTCCGCTGGTGTATATTCAGGCTCATCGATGTCGACATTAACTCCATGGGTTATGTCACCTCCTACATCGTTAGGAATCTCGAGGTACACAGGGCCCGGCTGATCATTGATAGCAAGTGAAAAAGCGCGCCGAACAAACCAGCTCAATCTCGTGATATCGTGCACTCGCGCTGCCCATTTTGTTACCGGCCGCATCATTCCCAACTGGTCGCATTCCTGGAATTCCCCCATCCCTTCGGTCTTCTGGCTGACTGAAGGACATATCATAACCAGAGGGCTGCAAGCGTAGTAGGCTTCAAGGGCTCCCGGTACGAGGTTTGCGACACCGGGTCCCGTTGATGCACTGCAGACTCCTGGTATACCGGTAAGGCGTGAGTACGCCATAGCCATAAATGGTGCTGACCCTTCGTAGCGCACATTTATGCCACGTAACCCGGGAGCCTTTCCCGCATAGAGTTGTAATGGACTATCTCCCAGTCCAAAGGCAAACTCTACTCCCTCCGCCCGTATCATTCGTGCGATTGCTTCCCAAGGGTACATGATTCACCTCCTTTTGCTTGTCCAAGCGGTGCCGCCTCGTTCCGCCGCTGCGCCGCCTGAAACGCAGAGCGCATGTTGCGAGTCCAGGATAGTGTCATGAAAGTGATATCAGAGCCAACTCGATTTCTCCGAATCGACAGGTGAATTGAGTATGTGCCTATCCATTAAATTGGCGAATGCAGTGAACACAGCAGAGTTGTAGAGCCGCAAATGTTCGTGCGATACAGCGAATCCATGTGATTCACCGTCTGCTGTTGCAAGTACTGTCTGGGCTTCCAGCTTGGCCAGATTCAGCCTCCTCCGCTGCACTGGCAGCGACTGATACGAAGACTTTGATACCACGGGACAGCAAACCAACTCTGGTGAGACTCCCTGTGCATCATGCAGCTTCGTTTCAAGACTGATAGTATAGACGTTTGCGGGGGGATCGGGATAGTTGGAATCGTGGAGAGACTGTATTGGGACTGCTTCGAAATAATGGCTTCATTCTTGCACTCGCTCTGGCGGCTGGAATCGCGTTTGGCCAAGGCGCAGTATACACACGCGAGGCAGTCACACCTTTGCTTGCGGTGCTTATGACACTGTCACTTGTGGGCGTGTCATCGGATGTGTTTCGGGGAGGGAAGCGCCTCGTGCGGCCGATTGTTCTGGCGTTGCTGCTGAACTATGCGTTGCTTGGAGGCGTGTTGATCGTTCTGGCGTTTTCCCTGCTTGGTGACCAGAACCTCAGGGCTGGGTACGTGCTCATCGCAGCCGTACCCCCTGCCGTCGCGGTTATTCCTTTCACGTATCGCCTCGGAGGCGATGTCTCTTTCTCCCTTGTCGGTTCCGTAGCTGCCCACATCGCTGCCTTTATTTTTACACCACTGATAACATTTCTGGCGCTCGGGACAAGCCTCGTGCAACCAGAGCAGCTTCTCACGGCTCTTCTCCAGCTTATCGCTGCACCGTTCGTTATCTCGCGGTTGATTCGGCGTTCAACACGTCTTGTTGGGTGGCTCAATATCCATCGCGGCACACTCCTGAACTGGGGGTTCTTCGTCGTTGTGTACACCATAATTGGCTTGAATCGTGATGCGTTCTTTCACTTCTCCCATGATCTCCTGCGTGTTGGGATAGTGTCGCTCACAAGTACTTTCGGGCTTGCCTACATGGTGCTCCTGCTTGCACGTGCAGGTGGCGTGGGCAGGCCAATGCAGATCAGCTATGCCGTGATGGGCGCGTGGAAGAACTATGGACTCGCCGGAGCCATAGCGCTGCTGTATTTTGGCGAGTTGGCTGCGCTTCCTGCAGCCGTGACCACTGCCTTCGCCATAGGGAATTTCATCGTTCTCAGCGCGATATTCGCCGTGCGGGGTCATCGAGAGTGATAATCGGCCCCGGCTCGGTACGATGCCACGGATGACCCGCTTTAGAATCAGTAAGGAGGTACATTCCATGACTGCAAAGAAGAAAATAGTGAAAGGTGCCCATACTTGGCTCTATCCTCTGCCGGCACTGCTGATCGGCACGGTGATTGAAGGCAAACCCAATTTCATGACGGCTGCGTGGGGGAGCATTGTCAATGCGGAACCACCGATGCTATGTGTGGCGATCAGACACTCTCGTCACACACGTAATGGGATAGAGACTGGACAGGCCTTTTCGGTCAATGTCGCATCGGTTTCTCAAGTCAGGGAGGTTGATTACTGCGGCATCGAATCTGGAGCTAAGACCGATAAGGTCGCTCAATGCGGATTCACACTATTCTATGGCGCTTCTGAAAAGGCACCAATGATACAGGAGTGTCCTCTGAACCTCGAGTGCACAGTAACGCAGGTTGTCGAACTTCCGACCCATTCGCTTGTCATCGCCGATATTCTGGATTCGCACGTCTCTGAAGATTGTCTGACGGAAGGGATCCTTGATGTATCCAAGATCGATCCGATCGTCTACATTACGTCCCCGGCGCGCAAATATGCGCAAGTGGGGAAGGTAGTGGCCGATGCGTTTAGCGCGGGTAAGAGCCTGTAAGTCCGAGTATCCCAGGTCGTTGGCACTATGCGCAACGCCGACGTATCAATCGCCCTCTGCTACCTGAACAGTCAGTGGTGAGAACTTCTCGGTGAAAGTTGTGCTCGATCCGGCGGCTATAATTTGTGATCCGGATCACAGAGTGTTGTCGCCGGGTTATTCGTCAAGTTCCACGGGTGCCTCGGCGGACTCGTCATAGTTCCAATTCCCGTATCGTCAAGCCTGGGTGACAAACACATACATGTGCGAGTTACACCAGATCCTCAAAGGACGATGGGATCAGTTCCGACATCGCTGGATGGATATGGATTCCACGCGCAATCTGATCTAAGTGCCCACCAGATTGCATGGCATTCACTACCTCCTGGATCAGAATAGGAGCGTGTGGACCGATGATGTGGAAACCGAGTATCTCTTCCGAGTTACGGTCCATGATGCATTTGGTGAAGCCGACTTCCTCGCGTAGAGCTTCACCCTTGGCCGTTCTCATATACGGTGTCAGCGCGGAAATCACATCACGGTCGGTGTTTCGTGCCTGGGCCTCGGTGAGCCCAACCGACGCAATTTGAGGATACGAGTACACAGCGTGCGGGACAGCACTGTAATCCATTTCAACATGCTGATGGTCAAAGGCGTTGGCAGCGGAGACGAGTGCCTGAGCATTGGCCGAATGCATGAACATAGATTTTCCGTTTATATCACCAACGGCGAACACGTTGTCCTGGTTGGTTCGCATATGGCTATCCACCTTGATGTAGCCATTTTCGTCAATCCTTATGTCCGCCTTCTCTACCCGAAGCAGATCCGCGTTAGGCCGGCGCCCCACAGCCACGAGTACCTGCTGCGCGTCAAATCTGGATTTTTCACCGGACAGCGATGACCGGGCATGGATGCGCAAGTCTTTGCCGGCACGAGTTACCGATGTGACCATTGTACCTGTCACGATGCGTGCCCGCTTGGAAAGCTCAGACTGAAGTGTGGCGGAGATCTCCGGCTCTTCAGTGGTGATGATCCTGTCGGACATCTCGATGAGCGTGACGCGTGTACCCATTGCAGCGAAGAAGTGGCAATACTCCACAGCGATGTACCCGCCACCTATGATGATCAGACTCTCAGGTATTTCGGTCAGTTCCAGAACCGACTCATTCGTCAGATATTCGACGTCTTCTAGGCCTTCAATTGATGGAATGAGTGGTCGAGCACCGACGGCTATGAATACCTGAGTCCCATAAATCGTGTCGTCGCCTACCTGCAATACTTGCGGTTGAATATAGGCCGCGTGCGCCCGATATGTCTCTACTCCTTCGAAATGTGTAAGCAAATGCTCCATGTGTTCCTGCGACTCAGCTCTGCTGGCTCGCATTCGTATCATGATGGAGGCGAAGTCGACGTGTTCTATCCTGGAAATCACACCGAGCCTTTCTGCCCTCTCCTGCTCCATTACAGTATCAGCAGAGGCGATAAGCATCTTGGATGGAATACAGCCAAGGTTCGGACAGGTGCCGCCCAGCAGACCCGGCTCGACTAGTGCGATACTGAGCCCCCTGGCCACAGCCTGGTCTACGACTTCCATGCCACATCCGGACCCCAATACGACTGCATCATAGTGTTTCACGTATCACCTCTCATAACCTGTTGTGATAAACGGTGCGACTCACATGCTGGTCGATGAATCATCTACTTCCTTGAAGGTTGGCACACGTATTCTCGAGGCATTATCAGCAAAGCAGCAAAGCGCTAAACTGCTAACACATATCGATGCGTGATGCGGAGTGCAGAAGATTGCAGCCTGCTGCGATTTGCATAAATCCCTTGCGGTTGTAAGTACTGATTCCGGCATGATGCCATCCTGTGGGACTTCTGTGCTACAAGCCTCGGAAGCCTTCGGGTCGGAGCATCCCTGGATCCTGCTTTTCCAGCACCCTGTCGATCTGCGCAAGCATCTTCTCCTTTTCATCCGGCAGAGTACCCCTGACTGTGAGGTAATTTGAGGCATGCATGGAGCTGAAGAAGCAACGAGTGACTCGAAGGTTCTGGATGATCAAACGCAGTTCCTGCAACGATTGGAATGGGGACACTGGCTTGAAATCACCGCATTCGATGTCGGCATGCATGGGGGTGCCGGGAACTACGGTGAGAGTAAGGGCTGCTCCAAATTCTGGATCCATCGCTGAAAGTACGTCCGCAGTAGCAAGTGCATGCTTTTCACTACCCTCGACACCTCCAAGTCCAAGTATGACCATTACAGAGAGTTCCAATCCAGCCTCTCGAACGCGCCGTGCCGCAGCTATCATGTCCGCGGCGGTTGTGTTCTTGCCTACGCGCTTCAGTGTCTCGTCATCACCACTTTCAAGACCGATGTACAGGATAGTCAGTTTGCGTTTACCAAGCTCCCTCAGTTCATCGGCGCTCCGGCGAAGAATATCCTGTGCGGTAGCATAGACCGCGATGCGTTCGAGATCGGGGAATCGTTCGTTGAGGTAATCGAGCACCTCGACGAGCTTCGGAAAGGGATAAACGAGTGCGTCACCATCCTGTAGAAAGACGCGACGGCCGTCCCACTGACTAGCCAACTGATAGACGACATGGGGTATTCCAGGAGCTGCGATACCCCTCGTCTTGAACAGCCGCAATGAGTCTATCTCCTCTTTGACCTCGGAGACGTCACGCATCTGGAGTCGCGAGCCGTAGTAATAGCAGAAAGTACAGGTATTGTTTGAGCACCCACCTGTGAGTGGCAGGTAATAGCTCATCCACTCGCTCGGTGGCCGAAAAATCCTTGGTCTCTGGAAACTGGACATATTTGTTTCTCCCTGTTCGCTCGTCCTTAGGGCACCCGCAGGCCAAAGCCCTCCAGAGCGAAAGCCAGATGGGCTAGCGGCAGGCCAACGACATTTGCGAAATCTCCTTCGATGCGATCTACAATTGTGGCACCAAGCCCCTGAATCTCATAGGAGCCAGACTTGCCCACTGACTCTCCAGAAGCGACATACGCAGTCACCTGATCGTCAGTGAGGGCTCGCAGATGTACGTGGGTAGTCTCTATTCCCTGATACGATCTCTCGGAAAGCGCATGTATGATCGCAATACCAGTGATAAGGCGGTGCGTACGTCCTCGCAGTGTGATAAGCATAGCCACGGCTTCTGCAGTCGATTCGGGCTTGCCAAATATCTGTCCGTCAAGCTCGACAATCGTATCAGCGCCAACCACAATCGCATCGGGATGTCGGCGGGCAACCTCCTTCGCCTTCCGCAGTGCCAGAGTGGTGACATGGTGCTGCGGATTCGAGGTTTCCGTGGTCTCGCAGCAATGGCTGGGATCTATAATGAAGGGTAGCCCCGTGCGCCGCAGTAGATCGCTGCGTCCTTGGGACGCCGAGGCGAGCACGATGCGTTCGGTCATCCTTCGCCTGCTTCGATCGATTGGCCCATGTCGAATTCGGGCGAGAAATCTAATGCAAGGGAGTTGATGCAGTAGCGCTGGCCGGTTGGTTGTGGCCCGTCACTGAACACGTGACCGAGATGGGCGTTGCAACTACCGCACAACACCTCCGTGCGAATCATCCCGTGACTCTTGTCCTGACGTACCTCGATGCCCGCTTCGGTAGCGGGGGAGGCAAAACTCGGCCACCCACTGCCGGATTCGAATTTTGTTGCTGATTCAAAGAGAAGCTCTCCGCAGCAGATGCAGTGATAAGCCCCCTGATCGTGATGATCGCAGTATTGGCCGGAGAAGGGCGGTTCCGTAGCTCCTAACTGCGTTACTGCGTACTGTTCCGCTGTGAGTTTTTGCAGGAGTTCAACATCATCCGGCTTCTTGCCCAGTTTCATCCTTTGCACCTCCATCCCTTTCCGCAGTGGCCACTCCGCTGTGTCTATGTTGTTCATTATCCGAAGGCTGGACGACAGGTGTCAAGTTGCGTGACAGATCAACCGAATCCGAGCAATACGTGTGAAGGTGGTACCAGGACTCTCACCACTTATCAGAGTCCTAGCCGTCGCACAATACCGCGTGGGAACACCGAGGCAATACGTTCTTGTGCTTCGTCGAGGCGCGTCAGGCCTTCCGAACGGAAATCGTGGTGCTTCCAGCGCGGATTGGGGCCGCAAATCATCTGCTCCCCTGTCTCGCCTCCTTTTCTGCCTCAGCGACCTCCTCAATGACTGAGAGTACACTGTCCGGGTTGACTGATATTGAGTCAATGCCAGCTCTTACAAGAAAACGGGCGAACTCGGGGTGGTCACTGGGTACCTGACCACAAAGACCCACCTTGCGATCCTTCTTGTGAGCTCGACTGATGAGCATAGAAATTGACTCTTGGACTGCTTCGTCTCGCTCATCGAATATGTAGGCCAGATCGCTGGAATCTCTATCGACACCGAGCGTCAGCTGCGTCAGGTCGTTCGATCCGATGGAGAATCCATCGAAATGGTCCGCGAAGTTCTCGGCAAGGATGATGTTGCTGGGTACCTCGGCCATGACGTACACCTCGAGGCCGTTTTCGCCTCGCTCGAGGCCGTTCCCTGCCAGGACACTGAGCACCTTTTCCGCCTCCTCGATGTTGCGGCAGAATGGAATCATTACAACTACGTTTGTAAGGCCCATCCTGTCGCGCACGCGCCTTAGCGCTTTGCATTCGAGCGCGAAACCTTCCCGGTAGCGTTCACTGTAGTAGCGTGATGCGCCGCGGAGGCCCAGCATCGGGTTGGCCTCATGTGGCTCGAACTGCTCCCCTCCAAGGAGGTTCGCGTATTCGTTAGTCTTGAAATCGCTGGTTCTTACAATAACTGGGGCAGGATACTGAGATGCAGCTATCTTGGCAACTGCCTGGGAAAGATTGTCGATGAAATACTCGGACTTGTCTTCATACCCCTCAGTCAGTTCCTCGATGGCTTTCTTTGCCGCTTTGTCTGTAACTTCTTCGGGGTGGATCAGCGCCATGGGGTGGATCCGAATAGCAGTGTTGATGGTGAATTCCAGACGTGCCAGTCCGATACCGTTGCACGGCAGCCGCCACCATCGAAAGGCTGCTGCTGGACTGGAGATGTTCATCATTATTTGTGTCCCGGTCTCTGGAACCTTCTGCAAATCCCAGTCTTTGGTCTCGTATTCAAGAATACCTTCGTAGATGTGACCTTCCTCACCTTCAGCACAGGAAAGTGTGATTTCCTGCCCATCTTTGAGAGTTCTGGTAGCAGTGCCAGTACCTACCACTGCGGGAATCGCAAGTTCGCGGCTCACTATGGCAGCGTGGGAAGTCCTGCCACCATAATCGGTGACGATGCCTGCCGCACGCTTCATGATCGGTTCCCAATCGGGATCGGTCATACCTGTGACGAGTATAGAGTCTGTCTTAAATTGGTCGATTTCGGACGCGTCCTTAATCACCTGCGCCTTACCCACTGCGATAGCCTGTCCTATGCTGAGACCGGTCAACAGAAGACTGCCCGCCTTGTGCAGCGTGTAGGTTTTGAGCGCAGTTGCCTCCTTCTGAGATTGAACGGTTTCTGGCCGTGCCTGGACGATGAACATCTCGCCCGACTCACCATCTTTAGCCCATTCAATATCCATTGGCAGCTGGTAATGGTCTTCAATGACCTGTCCCCAGCGGGCCAATTGAATGATTTCTTCATCCGTAAGGCAGAAGGAGCTTTGCTCCTTCTTGGTTGTATTGACATTCTTCGTTGTGGCCGATCGGCCGGCGCTGTAGATAATCTTGCGCTCTTTTCTACCGAGCGTACGTGCAATTATCGGAACCAACTTGCTCTCGGCCACGAGAGGTTTGAAGACAGTAAATTCGTCCGGTGTCACCTGGCCCTGGACCACGCTTTCGCCAAGACCCCAGGCGCCATTTATGACGATGGTGTTTCCGAATCCTGTCTCTGGATCTATCGTAAACATGACTCCTGCCGCCGCCTTATCCGACCGCACCATCTTCTGTACGCCAACCGATAGAGAGACCTTCATATGGTCGAAACCTTTGTCCTCTCTGTAGCTTATTGCACGGTCTGTAAACAGCGAGGCAAAACACTTCTTGCACGACTCGATAAGCGCCTGCGGTCCCACTACATTCAGGAAACTCTCTTGCTGACCTGCGAAGCTGGCGTCGGGTAGGTCCTCCGCAGTGGCGCTGCTTCTCACAGCGACACTGACCCTGTCGGTGCCGTACTGCCTGCTGAGTTGCTGATAAGCTTCCTTTATAGTCTCAATCAAGTCGGAGGGGAACTCTGCCTCGGCGAACAGGGCGCGAATCCCCTCGCCTGTTGAGTGGAGCCCTTGCTTCTTGTTCCTGTATTCAGTCAACTGAGCTTCAATCTTGTCGAACAGATCGTTAGATTCCAGAACCCTCCGGTACGCATACGCTGTCGTCGCGAATCCATCGGGTACTCTTACTCCCTGATCCTGCAATTCCCGGAGCATCTCTCCTAGGGAGGCATTCTTACCTCCGACTTCTGCGACATGGTCGTTGCCAACGTCTCTGAACCATAGGAGCAGTTGTTTACCTTTAGCTGTCACTATCCACCTCCATTGCGGGACGTACCACCTGTACGTCCGACCCTCTCATGTTCGCCATATCCTAGCTCAGTTTATTATCGGATGCACATTCAAAGCGATGATGCATGCGACAGTTCGTTGATTCCAGCCGAGGCCTGTCAACCATCAGTACCGCTGGTTCACTATAAATTGGATTGCCAGAATGGTTTGCGACGTAGCGCCTGTCTTATACCGTGTCTCCGTGATCGCAGTCCGGACCTGAAGGTTTGCACTGGCATCCAATCCTGCAACGAAGAGGCAGCCCCGCGCGGAGCTGCCTGTTCAGTGGATTCACCTGATGGAGCGGGAGACGGGATTCGAACCCGCGACACCCTGCTTGGAAGGCAGGAACTCTACCGCTGAGTTACTCCCGCTCGCAGATGCATTATACCAGCTAGCCAGTGTGGAAGTCGGCCTTCCGTTTTTCCAGGAACGCTGCGACTCCCTCCTCGAGATCAGGATGACTCCAGCATTGGGCAAAGCACTGAGTTTCCAGCATCAGGCCATTGTCCAGTGACTGGTCGTAGCCATAGTTGGTTGCCTGCTTCGCCATCTTCAGAGCATGTGAGGGCATAGACGCGAGTTTGAGGGCGAACTTTCTCGTCTCGTCCATGAGTTGTTCTACAGGGAAGACGCGGTTAACCAGCCCTATCTCGAATGCGCGCTGCGCGGTGATCTGCTCGCCGCCGTAAACCAATTCGCGGGCAATCCCAAGCCCCACCAACCGTGCAAGTCTCTGCGTACCGCCCATGCCTGGAATCAGACCCAGCATTATCTCTGGTTGGCCGAAGCGTGCTGTTTCTGCGGCAAATCTGATATCACAGGCCATCGCCATCTCACATCCTCCGCCGAGCGCATAACCATTTACAGCAGCGATTATGGGTTTACCCATTGACTCCATGATACGTGCCACATCGTGACCTTTTCTGGCGAAAGGCAGCATATCGGGAGCTGTCTTACCTCGGAATTCTGTGATGTCGGCACCAGCCACGAATGCTTTTTCACCGGATCCTGTAAGGATTATGGCACGCACGTCGGAAGTAGATTCCAGCCAGGAAAAAGCCGCGCCCAACTCACCCACCGTCTCAAGGTTCAGGGCGTTCAGGACTTTTGGACGGTTGACTGTCACAATACCGATCGGCTTAGAGATTTCGACTACCAGATTATTGAACTCCATCTGTACCCTCCCTCGTCTCAATGACTGATTACTTGGTCGAGTAGTCGTAGAAGCCGCGGCCGCTCTTCCGGCCCAGATAACCTGCGGCGACATACTTCTTCAGCAAGGGGCACGGGCGATACTTCGGGTCGGAAAAGCCATCGTACAGAACATTCATCACGTGAAGAAGCACATCAAGGCCGATCAAGTCAGCAAGTTCCAGCGGTCCCATAGGATGGTTAAAACCGAGCTTGATGCACGCATCGATGGATTCGACGGTGCCGGCGCTTTCATATAGGGTATACATCGCCTCGTTCATCATTGGCACCATTATTCTGTTGGCTATGAAGCCCGGGAAATCGTTCGCTTCGACAGGGCTCTTGCCCAGCTTCTCCGCAAGCGCGGCTGTAGTGTCATAGGTCGGCCTGGAGGTGGCAAGGCCGTTTATGACCTCGACAAGTTTCATGACCTGAGCGGGATTGAAGAAGTGCATTCCTATCACTGCGTCAGGTCTCTTGGTGGCTGCGGCGAGACGCGTCACGGGTATGGATGATGTGTTGGTCGACAAAATAACTCCTGCCTTGCAGACCTCGTCCAGTTTGCGGAAGAGCTCAAGTTTGAGATCGAGGGTTTCAGTCGCAGCCTCAATCACGAAATCCACTTCTTTCATGTCAGTGAGGTCGGTACTCTTCCGTATCCTGCCAAGGATATCGGTCTTTTGTTCGGCAGTAATTCGCTCCTTATCCACCTGGCGCTGGAGATTTCTGTCTATCGATACCATGCCGCGATCCACAAAATCCAGCTTGATGTCGTTTAGAATCACGTTGAGACCGGCTACCTGCGAGGCCACCTGGGCAATACCGCTGCCCATAGTACCGGCACCAATCACGCCAACCGTCTTAACCTCCATAGATTCCTCCTTACACTGTGTCTTGAACCGTTATACACGTAACGCGCCTCAGTCTAGCAGTCGACCCCGGCGAAATCAATCGAACGAATTCGTACGAATCCGAGAGCTGTGGTACTACGATGACAAACTACAAATGGGGCGACATTCTCGAAGAACGCCGCCCCTTGACCACAGACTGAATGGTCGGGGTGAGAGGACTCGAACCTCCGACCTCATGGTCCCAAACCATGCGCGCTACCAACTGCGCCACACCCCGGACTCCCGGTCGGGAGAGCCTCGCACGATTCTGCTATACCGCTGCCTGAGAGGCCTCGATCTTTCTCTTCAGGGCAGCCCAATTCCTGTTAACCGTCTCTTGCATCTCGGCAATCTCGTCGGCTTTGAAGTGGCGGAATCGTCCCTGCAGTTTCAGGTAATCATCGACTGGCTTGAGTTTGGCAGGGTTGACATTGAGCTTGTACGTTCCGTTCTCCATTTCCCATAGAGGGAAGATGCCCGTTTCAACTGCCATCTTGCCAATCTCGACGGTCATATCGGCCGCCGAGCGCCAACCGGTGGGACACACTGAATACACGTGAATATACGCGGGGCCCTTGACCTCCGCAGCTTTCCTGACCTTCATCATGTAGTCAAAAGGATAGCTTGCGCAGGCAGTAGCAACATAAGGGATGTTGTGGTCAGCAACGATTGCGGGGACGTCTTTCTTTTGCGTCTGCTGGCCTGCAAATGCCGGACCCACTGGCGTTGTGGAGGTGGAGGCACCGTGGGGAGTGGCACTCGAGCGCTGAATACCGGTGTTCATGTACGCTTCATTGTCCATGCAGATGTACACGATATCGTGACCACGCTCCAGAGTGCCTGACAGTGAGCCAAGACCGATGTCTGCCGTCGCACCGTCGCCGGCGAAGCACACTGAGTTAATCTTGCGCGGAGTTCGTTTTCCTTTCTGATCCAGAATGTCGTACGCGGCGCTGATGCCGCCTGCGACCGGGGAGACATTCTCGAAGAGCGTCTGCATCCACGGCACTTCCCATGCGGCATCGGGATATGCCGAACCGACGCCTGACCAGCAACTCGCCGGGGTCATGCAGATGGTGTCCTTCCCCAAGACCTTGAGGGCGAGGCGGATGTTGATCGCGAGTCCGCAACCCTGACATGCTCTGTGACCGGACGAAAGGAACTCTTCCTTGGCGACCTGATGCTTACCGAATTTTATGAATTCACCTTCCATGGTTGCTTACCCCCTTATGCCTACGGTCTCGACCATGAGTTGGGAACCACGTTCGCAGATAGCGTTGCCACGGTCGATAACCTCCTCGAACTCAGAGACCTCGAGGCTGCGTCCGCAGAAGGCACCAAGAATGCCGGCGACCCTCAGGTCGTTCCGTACTCCAAAAAGGGCACCTTTTACTTCGCCTATGATAGGTCCAGTAGGTCCTCCCAGGGTGGGAGCACGGTCGAAGATTACCAGGTTCTCCGCACCCTCGACTGCCTCATATAGATCATCGAACGGGAATGGCCGCCAGAGGTGGAGAGTCAACAGGCCGACGCTCTCGCCCTCTGCACGCTTCTTGTCTATCGCTATCTTAGCGGTTTCGCTGAGGCCGCCAACGACTACGACGAGCGTCTTCGCGCCTTCCGCCTTGTACGAGTCGATGGGGTTGTAGTAGCGTCCGAACCTGTCTCCGAAGTCCTTCCAAATCTCTTTGATTATTGGAACGGTTCCTCGGACGTGTATATCCTGCGCCTTCTTGACCTCAGCATATGTGGCGGGGCTCATGACGCTACCATAACAGCAGGGGTTGTCTGGGTTATACATGTACGGGTGCCGGTAGGGTGGCAGGAATGCATCAACCTCTTCCTGCTCAGGGAGCACGACGGGTTCCACCACGTGCGAAAGAGTGAACCCATCCATGTGGACCATGAAAGGCAGCAGCACGCGCGGATCCTCCGCAATACGGAAAGCCGACAGAGTGAAGTCGAAGATCTCCTGATTATTGGCAGCAAACACTTGCAGCCATCCAGTGTAGCTGGCGCTCATCGCGTCGGAGTAGTCGCCCCAGATGTTAGCGGGAGGACCGACCGCACGATTGGAAACTGCCATTACGACCGGAAGTCGCATGCCGGCGACGAAGTACAGAACCTCGTGCATCAGGAAGAATCCCTGAGATGCGGTGGCAGTGAAGGTCCTGGCCCCAGCGCCGGAAGCGCCCCAGCATGCGCTCATCGCAGAGTGCTCGGATTCGACGGGAATAAACGCAGCCTTCAGTTCTCCATTGTGAACGAACTCGGCTACACGCTCGATTATGTGAGTCTGCGGCGTAATCGGATATGCAGCAATAACATCCACATCCGCCATCTTCGCCGCTTCAGCAGCAGCGAAAGAACCTTCCATCGGTACACGTCTGCTCATCAGGCACCCTCCTCAACCATGGTGATTGCATCCTTAGGACATACCTTCACACAGATGGCGCAGCCCTTGCAGTAGAAGAGGTTGGCCTCATACGTGCCGTCCTCGGTCGCCATGATACAGGCATCCGGACACATCAGCCAGCACATGCCGCACTTGATGCATTTGGCCTTGTCAACAACGGGCCTTTCTGTTCGCCAGTCGCCAGTCTTGTAGTTCTTAGCGCCGCCTGCATATGGCAGAATATTCCCGAAAGAGCATTCCTGCCAGGTGGGAAGCGCGGATGGACGTACCTGTTCTCTTGCCATCTGCTAGTCCTCCATGTCCAGTTCGTTATACGCTCGCGTCATCGCTTCGATATTGCCCCCGGCCCGGTCACCGAACCTTTCCTCAAGCTGCTTTGCGAGCGATTCCATCTTGACCGCACCGGTAACCCGATTCAAGGCGCCCATCATCGCGGTGTTGGCAATCGGCAGCTTGATAGTCTCTCGAGCGATTTTCAACCCGTCGATAGCAGCGACCGGCCACTGATAATTGTACTTCTGCTTCAGTTGCCTGGCACTCAACGAGGAGTTAACGATGATCTTGCCGGTCTCTTTGAGGCCGACAGTCACATCGATCTGATCCAACAGCTTAGGATCAACAATCACGAGGATATCCGGTTTGGCGATATCTGTGCGGATACGAATGAACTCGTCGCTGATTCTAAGGTATGCGGTAACGGGCGCACCGCGTCTTTCCGGCCCAAAGCTGGGAAATGACTGTGCAAATTTACCTTCGTCGATGGCAGCCCCAGCGAACAATTCGGCAGACGTTACGGTGCCCATACCCCCTCTCCCGTGCCACCTTATCTCAAGCAGTTCAGGCATAGCGTGATACCCTCCTTAGGTTCCAGTTTGGATGACATCGCTGGTCGCATACGATGAGATAGTGAGTTGTACGAAAACGTCAACATAGACGTTGCAGGAATCCAACAGACTGGAAGCATCCCGCTCGTATATTACCATATTTCGTGTAGGAAAGATTCTCTTGTGTTATTCGGACTGCCGGCGGGCAGCCTTTTCCTTAAGCTCTGCGAAGTCGTGATTGACCTTTTTCTGTATCTTTTCGATCTCACTGGGCGAGAGATGCCTGAAGCGCCCCTGTGCCTTGAGGTACTCCTCAACCGGTTTGAGTGTCTTCGGATCGACAGTAAGACGGTATTGTCCGTTCTCAATCTCGTACAAAGGGAAGATACCCGTCTCGGTGGCAAGTTTTCCTATTTCGATGGTTCTATTGGAAACTGTACGCCAGCCGGTAGGACACAGCGTAAGCACGTGAATGTACGCTGGCCCTTTGATATCAACGCCTTTCTTGACCTTACTCATAAGGTCGAACGGATAGCTGGGGGAGGCGGTGGCTACATAGGGTATGCCATGCGCGGCAAAGATCTCGACGAGATTTTTCTTCTGGGTCGTCTGGCCGACACTCAATTTTCCCGCAGGGGCGGTACTGGTCGACGCTCCGTATGGTGTCGCGCTCGAGCGCTGTATTCCGGTGTTCATGTACGCCTCATTGTCCCAGCAGACGTAGAGAAAGTCGTGGCCACGTTCGAGGGCACCGGAAAGTGACTGGAGGCCAATGTCGCTTGTAGCACCATCGCCACCCATGGCTACAAACTTTATGTCACGCTCGGGTACTTTCCCCTTTCGCATCATCGCCTTGACGCCAGCCTCGATGCCGGATATCTCAGCTCCTGTGTTCTCAAACAGCGTGTGGATCCAAGGCAGTTGCCATGACGTAACGGGCAACGGTGACGTGCAGACTTCGTCGCATCCTGTCGCCATAGCGAGAATCGCATCCTGTCCGACAGCCTTGCACACCAGCCGTATTGCGAGAGCCTCGCCACAGCCGGTGCAGAACGTGTGGCCTGGAGCGAGGTATTCCTTGCGGTCAATCTGGTGCTTACCGACCTTAACGAAATCGGTTGCCATTCTTACCCCCTTACTCCAGTGCCGGTCTCAAGACCGCGGACAATGAGTGGTTCATAGAGATATTCCGAGCCTTTCTTTGCGAGCTCGTTACCATGGTCGATCATGTACGTGAATGCCTCCGCGTCAACCTCGCGACCGCCGATACCGCCGATGAAGCTGACCACCTTAGGACGCGGCTCGGAATCGTAAAGTGCAGACCGCAATTCAGAGGCGACGGGCCCTCCCGGTCCGCCAAACGAGAAACATCGATCAAGTACCACTAGCGTCTCGACATTACGAACCGCTTCGCGGAACTCACTAAAGGGAAATGGGCGCCAGAGACGCAGATTAAGATGACCGACACGTTCGCCCTGCTCCCGCTTCCGATCAATCACCATCTTGGCAGTCTCACCAAGGCTACCCATCGTAACCAGCAGCGTAGATGCTCCTTCTGCCTTATACGTCTCTACAGCACGATACTGTCGGCCGAAGATGTCGGCAAACTCTTTCCAGCCCCTGTCCAGTACGGTCTTAGACTCTCGCAGTGCGATCTCCTGTGAGTACTTAACCTCTGTGTAGATGTCCGGGAGCCCAAAACAGCCATGTGAAGTAGGAGAATCGGGATTGAGCGCCAAGCGATACCGATAGCTGGGCAGAAAGCGCTCCACCTCCTTCTGATCGGGCAGGATAAGTGGTTCTGTAACATGGGACAGGATAAACCCATCGAGGTTGACCATCACAGGAAACATTACCGCTGGATCCTCTGCCACGCGAAAAGCCCAGAGCGTCATGTCAAATGATTCCTGGTTGTTCTGACAGAACACCTGTATCCAGCTTGTGTCCCGGCATGACATTACGTCCGAGTGATCACACCAGATATTAATAGGCGCTGAGAGGGTCCTGTTGCAGACCGCCATCACGATGGGGTACCGATGGGAGGAGGCTATATAGAGTGCCTCATGCATGAGTTCGAGTCCTTGCCCGGCAGTTGTTGTGAAAGACCGGGCTCCCACCGCCGCGGAACCGAGCACGCAACTCATGGCCGAGTGCTCGGACTCGACAGGCACGTAGGACGCATCAAGTTCCCCTTCTGCGACCATTTCTGCAAGCCGTTCAGGAATGTGTGTTTGAGGTGTGATAGGATACGCCGCGACCACATCCACATCGGCCATCCTGACTGCTTCGGCTACAGCATGGGAAGCTTCGAGGACGACACGGGTACTCATTGTTCCACCTCCTCAAACATCGCTATTGCATTGGTGGGGCATACCGCCGCGCAAATGCCACAGCCCTTGCAGTGATAGAGTTCGGGAAGGAAATACCCGTCATCCATCGGCGTGATGGCGGCATCGGGACAGTGCAGCCAGCAGATGCCGCACTTGATGCATTTCTCCTTGTCGACTTCCGGTCGTTGGGTTCTCCAATCACCGGTTCGCAGAAAGCTGGCACTCCCGGGTTCCGTGACGATAGCGCCAAGTTCGACATCTGTCCACGGGACTTCGCGCGGAAGATGATAGCCTTTCATTGCCATTATTTCGCTCCTTCAACAGCCAATTCCTCATAAGCTCGCTGCATCGCCTCGAAATTCTTGGATGCAAGCGTCCCGAATCGTTCGTTGAGAGCACCCTCCATGACCGCCAGATCGATCACCGGCCAGACCTTGAGGAACGCGCCAATCATTGCAGTATTCGTAATGGGAACACCTATGGTTTCTTGCGCGATCCTGGTGGCATTCACCGACGCGATTCGCCACTTGAAATCGAACTCGCTTTTCAATTGTTCCGGCGTCTTAGTGGAATTGATGATCAGCATGCCATCGTCTTTGAGTCCATCGGCGACATTCACAACGCGCAGAAGCCGTGGGTCGATAACGACAATAACGTCAGGAGTTCGAACATTGGTGCGGGTGCGGATGAAACTGTCGCTGATACGGAGAAAAGCGACGACGGGCGCACCTCTTCGTTCAGGCCCGAAATTGGGAAAAGATTGCGTGAACTTGCCTTCACTGGCTGCAGCCTTCGCGAGAAGTTCCGCGGAGGTCACCGCCCCCAACCCTCCTCGCCCGTGCCACCTCACCTCTAACAGTTCCGCCATGAGGAAGTCCTCCTTGTTGTGTATGAAGTGGAAATTCATACCCCTGAAGGGACTCGAACCCTTGCCACTGGCTCCGGAGGCCAGTGCTCTATCCACTGAGCTACAGGGGCCATTCGGACGTAGTTTATCACCCGCATATATGCGTCGCAACAACGGTTACTTTCTCCTACCTTATCAGCCAGCGCCCTGTGTGAATAGCACATAGGCGACCACGAGATACAAGGCGACAAGGAGCGGCCCATACCAGCTGACACGCCACACGAGGTATCGGTTGTGTCGCAGCCGGATGGCTAGTCCGGTGATTGCGACCATGACAGCGGCACACGCGATCACAACAACATTGATCTGGGATGCACTCGCAAGCAGCGAGCCACGCATATACACAGCATCAACTACCCCCACCATGGCCACATCCAGCATGTTGGCCCCCAGTAAGTCTGCGATGGCGATGTCTCTAAATCCCAGTCGGACTGCGGACACGCAGACAACGAGTTCGGGCGCAGAAGTAGCAGCAGCCAGCAGCAGAGTGCCGACGAAACTGCTGCCCCATCCGGTTACAGTAGTAATGCCATCCCCAACAAAGGAGAGCCAGATCCCCGCCCCAATCACAACAATCCCTGCTACGAGAAATCGCAAGACAGCGCTGCGCAGGGTCATCGAAGTGTAACGGGGAGCAGCATCTGAGGAGGCAATGTGAGTGTGGCGTTCAGTACGCAGAATGCGGCGTATCGCATACACGTATACAGCAATGAGTAGCAGCCCTGACAGGCTGAGCCATCCGAGCATCGGCAACGAAACTCGCGGGGCAAGAAACACACCAACTCCCACTATACAAAGGAGCAGGAACCCCCACCGCACACCAGGAAGGTGTCGGTTGCTCACCTGTGCGAGGACAGGCTTTTTTGTGTGTGCGATGTCCAGCACTGCAAGCAGAGCGAGATTGAAGCAGCAACTGCCGATAAGAGTGCCAATTGCGAGATCAGGCGAATCTACCAGTGTCGCTGCACTGATACCCGTGGCCATTTCGGGCATGGCAGTTATAATTGCCACCAACGCGAGCCCGATCCAGATGCGGCCAAGCCTGCTCTTGTCAGCGATAACGTCGGCGTACTTGGCCAGTCGAGTGCCGGCAATGAGTATCGCCATGAGGCAGAGAACGAACTGAATCACGAGCAAAGCGACTATATTCTACTACAGAGGCCACTACACGAGGAGCCTACGTTGAGTACAGACTTAACCCTCCCATACCTCCTCCGGGGCAGGTGCACAGTGTTCATCGAGACGAGTTAGTCGTAACTGACCGACTGCAGCACCGCGAGACAGAGGTCCGGGCACATTCGCAGCTCCTCTGTATGTTATAATCCTCTCCGTTTGGAGAGGTGACCGAGTGGCTTATGGTGCCGCTCTCGAAAAGCGGTGTGCAGAAATGCACCGTGGGTTCAAATCCCACCCTCTCCGGGGAGAGGTGCTGGAGTGGCCGATCAGGCGCGCCTGGAGAGCGCGTGTCGCGCAAGCGACCGTGGGTTCGAATCCCACCCTCTCCGCCACTTCTTTCCGTCAACGTTGATGATATCGCTGTGTGCGCCCCTTATCTCACCGATGAGTTCTTTGGCCGAATCACCATTGGCGCTGTTTTCAGGATTGCACGCATATTGGTGTGTGCCACCACCCCGTGACGGGTTGTCCTTATGTTACAATCGGCGCTCGGCTACGCTCTCGACTTATGGATGATCTTGCTTACTGGGTGGCCATGTCCCGTGTGCCTGGCATCGGGTATGGGCGTCTCCGACAATTGAAGGCGCACTTTGGCTCACTAGAACGAGCCTGGGGTGCTTCGTGCAATCAGTTGACGACCTCCGGGTTGGATGAGCGAGTGGCCACCGACTTCTGTGAAGCGCGCAAGACTCTTTCGCCTCAGTCCGAACTGGCTGGTCTTCAGAGACACGGTGTTTGTGCCTTGACCGTTTATGATCCGGGCTATCCACTGTTACTGGCTGAAACCCACGATTGCCCACCGGTTCTATATGTGCGAGGCCAGTTGCCACACAGTGATTCGTTGCTTCTTGCTGTCGTCGGTACGCGTCGGCCCACCGCCTACGGACGGCAGGTGACGGCCGAACTGGTAGAAGGTTTCGTTTCTGCTGGAGTGGTGACGGTGAGCGGTCTCGCCCGGGGGATCGACACGCTGGTGCACCGCGAAACGCTTGAATGCGGTGGCACTACGATCGCAGTTCTAGCCGGTGGTCTGGACCTTGTCTATCCGGCGGAGAACCTCACGCTTGCGCAGCGTATACTCGAGCGAGGTGCCCTGATAAGCGAACACCCGCCCCGTACGCGACTGCGTAGAGAGCACTTCCTGCGCCGGAACAGGATCATGAGCGGCATGAGTCGCGGTACGGTGGTGATCGAAGCGGGTGAGCGGAGCGGCGCACTTTCCACAGCACGCAACGCACTTGACCAGAACCGTGAGGTATTCTCAGTTCCTGGAAGCATCTATTCCCCTGCAAGTGGAGGAACCAACCGGTTGATACAACAAGGAGAGGGGAAGCTGATTATGTCGTCATCGGACGTGCTGACCGAGTTCGGGATTGATCCATCTTTGGAGAAGGCCGAGAGACTGCACACATGGCAGGCAGACTCTGTCCAGGTCCGTTTGCTCGCGCAGATGGGCTCTTCGCCTGTACACTCTGATGAACTTGCTCGGTTACTTGCTCTACCGAGTCAGGATGTTGCCGCGGCTCTCACACTTATGGAACTTCACGGGATCGTTCGTAACCTCGGCAGCATGCATTACGTAGTAACAGGCCGATGCCGGCCGGAGGTGTCTTGAAGAGAGGACTTGTAATTGTCGAATCACCCGCTAAGGGACGGACAATAGGCCGGATCCTTGGTAGTGACTATAGGGTCATTGCCTCTATGGGCCACATTCGCGACTTGCCCAAGAGCAAGTTGGGGGTGGACGTCGAGCACGACTTTCAGCCCACATATTCTATTCCCCGGTCGAAATCAAAAACCGTATCAGAGATACGAGCCGCCGCAACCAAGGCTGAGTCAATCTTTCTCGCGACGGACCCGGATCGGGAAGGAGAGGCGATATCCTGGCACCTTATCGCCGCCGCTCACCTGGATGATGACGGAAGAACACTTCGCCGGGTTGTCTTTCATGAAATAACTCCTGACGCGGTACGGAAAGCTTTCAAGAATTCGAGGGAAATCGATATGCGTCTCGTAGATGCGCAGCAGGCACGCAGGGTGCTCGATCGCCTCGTTGGCTACAAACTCAGTCCTTTGCTATGGAAGAAGGTACAACGAGGGTTGTCTGCCGGACGTGTTCAGTCGGTTGCAGTTCGCATCGTGGTTGATCGCGAGCGGGAGATCGAGAAGTTCGTGGCTGACGAGTACTGGATCCTTCAGGTGAAAGTGGGACGCATGTCTGGAAACGAAGCTTTCTGGGCGAAGGTGGTTGGCTCACACGACAGGGGTAAGCTGGTGATACCAAGTGAGTCAGTGGCGGTCGACACTCTGTCGCAACTCGCCAAGGCTGTCTACACAGTAGCAGATGTGAAAGTGAAAGACGTTCCGAGGAGGCCCTCTCCGCCATTCATTACCAGTACATTGCAGCAGGAGGCCTCGCGCAAGTATCGTTTCACATCCAGCCGAACGATGGCTCTTGCGCAGCAACTGTATGAGGGCATTGCTCTTGGTAAGGGCGATGCTACCGGCCTTATCACGTATATGAGGACTGACTCTCCCCGTATTGCGACCGCTGCGGTGTCGGAGATACGTAGCTTCATCGTAGACACCTACGGGCCCGAATACGTGCCTGCCAAACCGTACTCTTATGCGAGCAAGGGGAAGTTCGCACAGGAGGCACACGAGGCAATACGACCCACGAGCGTCGCCAGGACTCCCACAAGCCTGAAAGGCTCTCTTGATGCAAACCAACTGAAATTGTACACACTTATCTGGCAGCGGTCAGTAGCGAGTCAGATGTCTGCCCAGGTTAATGAGGTAACCACTATCAGCGTCGAAGCGCGTGTCGAAGTGGACAGGTACTTTCTGCTGGAAGCGATCGAGTCGAAGATCAAGTTTCCGGGGTATTCTGCGCTCTATGTAGAATCCGCTGATGAGACGCCTGAAGAGCACCAGAATTCAGGCCTTCCCGGTCTATCTAAGGGAGAAGGTCTTGTCTACCGTGATGCCAGTAGCGAGCAGAAGTTCACCCAGCCCCCACCCCGTTATACAGAGGCGAGCCTGGTTCGAGCGCTGGAGCAGAAAGGCATTGGACGGCCCAGCACCTATGCTCCTACGCTTTCACTGATTCAACAGCGTGAGTATGTGGCCAAAGAGGGGGGCAGGTTCCACCCGACCAAGCTCGGTGTCGTCGTAAACGATTTACTTGTCGAGCACTTCCCGAAGGTGGTGGATATCGGCTTCACTGCACATCTTGAAGGGGAACTGGACGATGTCGCCAGAGGTGAGCGTGACTGGGTATCAGTGGTGCGTGACTTCTATGAGCCATTCGCATCGGAGTTGAACGGTGCTGAGCAACGCATAGAACGAGTAGATGTTACCGAATCAACTGAACAGGTATGTCCTAATTGTGGTCGCCCGATGGTAATCAGGAGTGGGCGATTCGGACGCTTCATTGCCTGCAGCGGATATCCCGAGTGCAAGACGACACAAAAGGTCGTCAAGCCGACTGGCGCACAGTGTCCCCAATGCGGGTCGGATGTTGTCGTCAAACGCTCCAAGAAAGCTAAGACCTTCTATGGATGTAGTGCCTATCCTGGATGCCAGTTCGCGACGAATCTCAGGCCTGTTCAGAAGACGTGTCTGCAGTGCGGGAAAATGATGGTTGCCTACGCCAAGACAAAAGGAAAATGTGTGGGCTGCGGGGCGATCGCATCGCTGGAAGAGGACGGCACGGCTGATGATAAGGATGCACGATAGATTGTCTTCGCGCATCTTCGAGAAACGAATAGCGGGCGTTCGGCGAGTTTTGCAAGGGCTCGGACTCGAATGTGTTGTGATTTCGACTCGTGAGAATGTGCGGTACCTCACCGGCTTCTCCGGCTCTTCCGGATGGGTTCTTGTCTCCCGGGACGATTTCACTCTGATCACTGATGCACGCTATTTCGGCAGGTTGGCGCCTGAATTCCCCTGGGTGAAGGCGTGTCTTGCCACGAATGCGCTTGTGGATTCTGTAGTGGCATACTGCGTTGAGCACAGATTGTCGTCCCTGGGTTTCGAAGGGGCGAATCTCACGTATGCAAAGGTTAAGAGTCTTGAGACCGCGCTCTCGACCCGTAGTCCTGCCTGCACCTTGCGGCTAACCGAAGGGCTTGTAGAGCGATTGCGCATGGTCAAAGATCCAGTTGAGGTGAGTGCGATTCAGCAAGCTTCCAGACTGGCTGATTTGGCACTGGCGCACGCACTTAGTGTGGTGCATACGGGAATGACAGAACACGAACTATCCTGGCAGATCGAACGCTGGCTGCGTGAAAACGGCAGCGGGCCGGTCCCTTTCGGAATCATCGTGGCGTCCGGCCCAAATGCTGCAGTGCCGCATGCCGCACCGGGCCACAGGATACTCCGTGAAGGTGAACCGATTATCATTGATCTTGGCGCAACCTGCGAAGGGTACTGTAGTGACCTCACCCGCACCATATTCCTCAGGTCCATGCGTTCCGAATTTGGTGAGCTGTACCGTGTTGTGCTGACAGCTCAGCAGGCAGCTCTCGATGGCCTGAGGCCGGGCATGTCAGCATTTGAAGCGGATGAGCTGGCAAGACGCAGCATCCGAGAAACTTCCTTCGGTGAGCAATTCACCCATGGGCTGGGACATGGGCTGGGATTGGAAGTTCATGAGCGCCCTATCGTCAGCAGCCGCTCCTCCGATACCCTCATTGAAGGTATGGTGTTTACTGTGGAGCCTGGAGTTTATGTCCCCGGGTTTGGTGGTGTTAGAATTGAAGATACCGTGGTGCTGCGCAACGGGAAAGCACAGCCAGTTACATGTTTCCCAAAAGGCCAGCCGGTCGTTCAGCAAGTTCAGTGATGCTGACGACAGGGGTATTGGAGTGGTCAGTCGCCGCTGCGTAGCGTTGTAACCAGCGTGGGATTTCACCCAGTGAAAGGAGTCAGAAGTGATTGACGCAGGCCAACTGCGAAAGGGAATCACCGTCGAACTTGACGGCAAGATTTATCAGGTAGTCGAATTCACACATATTAAGATGGGTCGGGGATCGGCGCAGGTTAAGCTTCGCCTTCGGGATGTACGTGGAGGCGGGGTGGTCGAACGAGCGTTTCAGGCTACGGAGCGATTCACGCCGGCGTTTCTCGAACATCGCCCCGTGCAGTTTCTGTACGCAGATGGCGATTCCTATCACATGATGGATAACGAAAGCTATGAACAATTTGAGTTGAGCGCCGAGCAAATCGGTGACGGCGTGAAGTACCTGAAGGAAGGGCTCGCGCTTGACGTGCTGACGCATAACGGAAATGTGGTGAGCGTAGAGATGCCCATCTCTGTCGAGTTAGAGGTTGTCGAGACCGAACCGGGCTTCAAAGGCAACACTGCGACTGGAGGCACCAAGCCCGCGATATTAGAGTCCGGAGCGACAGTGCAGGTACCTCTCTTCATTTCGGTTGGCGATGTCCTCCGAGTCGATACGCGGACCGGATCCTATATCGAGAAGGCATCGTGATTTCCGTAGACCTACATCTTCACACCTGCCACTCCTTCGACTGCGCGACCCCATTGGATGAGGTGGTGCACGCCAGTCAACGTTCTGGCTTGGATTGCGTGGCCGTGACTGATCATAATACAATTGAGGGTGCGCTTCGATTACGCGAATCCACCGATCTGCGGATCATTGTGGGCCAAGAAGTGGGAACTTCCGACGGTGAATTAATCGGCCTTTTCCTCAGCGAGCCCGTTCCTCGCGGATTAACCGCGATCGAGACCATCGCACGGATCAAAGAACAGGGAGGGCTGGTGTGCATCCCTCATCCTCTTGGTCGGAGGCGATTTCACGCGAACAGCAAGGTTGGCAGTATTGAGAATGGACAAGTCACGCTTTCACGTGCTGTGCGACGTGCCAATCGTCTCCTCACAGACGATGTACTTACTCGGGTCGATATGCTTGAGACTATAAATTCCCGAACTCCGTTCAAAGGGACATGGCGGGCGATTAGCAGGCTTGCTGATCTTTATGGCCTGCCTGTGACTGCAGGCAGCGATTCGCACACCGCAAGGGAAATCGGGCGGGCACGTGTCGTCATGCCGGACTTCACGGATGCCGCCAGTTTCCTTGCTGCAATTCGTGACGCACGTCCTTCCGGTGAGACATCGAGTCTGTTCATTCATTTCGCAAGCATGTACGCCAGATTGTCGCGAAGACTATGCTGAGACTTGGGTGGATGTCAACGGCGCGCGGCGACTCTTCACTGAGATTGCTGCGCTTTGTATGCGAGTCTATCAAGATGGGCTTACTGGATGCGCGGATATCGGTAGTTGTCAGCAACAGGAAACCTGGCGAGGCTGCACAGACAGACCGGTTCTTCGACTACGTACATTCGCAGGGACTTCCTTTGGTGTGTGAATCATCCGCTAAATTCCGGAAAGACTTTCCGAGCCCCGACTGGCGAACCCGGTTCGACCAATTACTGGCTAGCCGTCTCGAGCCGTTCGAAGTTGATGTCTTATTTCTGGCGGGCTATATGCTCATCGTAAGTGACTTTCTATGCGAGCGATATCCGCTCCTTAACCTTCACCCTGCACTTCCGGATGGCCCCAAAGGCACCTGGCCTGAAGTAATGGCCGAACTCGCGCGCACCGATGCCAAGAGAACAGGTGCCATGGTGCATGTGGTAACTCCTGAACTGGATCGCGGCCCGGTTGTGTCGTACTTCTCCTTCTCACTTGATACCGAACCTTTCGCCTCGCTGCGTATGGCTGGCAACGTTGCTGAGCTGGCTGACGCCATCCGCGCACATGAACTACAGCGCGAATTCCCTCTGATTCTGACAACACTCCGGGCTCTCGCCTCGGAGCAGGTCACCATCCTGGAGCGTCAGGTATATGATGCTGACGGAAGACTACTTGAGCGCGGATTGGATCTGTCGGCTGAAGTTGACCGCTTCCTGGAGGAGTCGTAATCTCCGTCTTATCTGCGGGGTATTGACGTCCGCCTCATCGTTTGCGGCAGTTTCCTGCTTTAGTCCTGAAAGGATTGTAGACACCGAGTCTCATGCCATCCATGGTCCCCGACGGTTGCAGCTATAGTGGATGCCGCCCGGCGCACAAGAGAACGACCAGTCCCTGGTATCTGATTGGCCTGAGGCGCCTCGTCAGGTACACGCGAACGGGCTCGAGACTTCTCGTCTCGAGCCCGCTTGCCAAGCTGGCATGATGCTTCAGGATACTATTCCGGTGTCGGGGTTGAGGATATTATTGGGGTCGAAGGACCTCTTGATGTCACGCATGAGTTGTTTCTGCCGTTCGTCTGTATAGCGGTCAAGGAGCTTGATTCCTTTCTTCCCTATACCGTGTTCAGCAGTCACTGTTCCGCCGAGTTTGATGGCGACATCATAGATCTCTTCTTTTATCTGGTCCAGAAGGCCCTTATCTGCGACCTCCTGCATTAGAATGTGGTGCAGATTGCCGTCGCCGGCATGCCCAACCACGGGGATCTTGGTGCCATACTTGTCAGCAATCTTGTCTACCTCGCTCATGAAGATGCCGATTTCACCTGGGGGTACGGCAGTGTCAAGCGAGTCGGCGTTGGGAGTGACAGCGGACTGCACTTCGCTGCGAATCTTGAGAATATCAGCCTGCTCTTCGCGCCGTTCAGCCATTAATGTGTCCACAGCACCGTGCTTCTGACACACTTCGACAACCTGTTCAGCCTGGAGGAAGACTTCGTCTTCATTTGTCCCGGAAAGGATAACGATAAGGTAGGCCTTTCCTTTCTGAGCCGGCCAGGTCATATTGAGATAGCGCGCTGTCAACTCAGCAATCTCGCGGTCCATGTATTCGATTGCCAGGGGAATAATCCCAGCTTGGAGTATCGCCGGCACAGTATTGATCGCTGCATTCCTGTCATCGTACGAGAAGACCATCGTGGCTGTACCCGGGAACCTCGGGTAAAGACGGAGGGTCACTTTCGTGACAACGCCCAGAATGCCCTCGCTGTCGATTATCAGGTGCATGAGAGGAAGTCCGGTGTTGCATTTCAACAGCTTGCCGCCCATCGTCACGATCTCCCCTGTGGGCAGAACAACCTCCATGCCTTTGATGTAGTTACGCATGACACCGAACTTAACGGCGCGCGCGCCTCCAGCGTTGCAGACAACGAGTCCACCCAGTTGCGCTCCCTCATCGCCCGGGTGTGGTGGGAATGACATGTTCTGAGCATCAGCAGCTTCGAGGAGGTCACCCAGAGTAACTCCTGCCTGTGCAACAGCCATCAGGCTTCGGGTGTCGATCTCCTCGATCTTGTCGAATCTCTCCATCGAGAGGACAACTCCGTCGCGTGTTGGTATAGCGGCGCCAGCCATCCCGGTTCCACCGCCACGGACGTATATGGGAGTGTTTTGACGGTTTGCCAGCTTAAGTATTTCCGAAATCTCTTCCGCAGTTGCCGGCTTGACTACGATGATGTTTTCCGCCGCCTTTGGCATCATTGCCGGAGGGGTGGAGTCAATCGTGTATGGCTCTATCTGCCCCTTATCGGTAACGACCCAATCACTACCAACGATGTCCTTAAGTGCCTCTGCCGTAATCATGGTATCAACTCCTTTGCCGAGCCTCGGCGGCAAGTCTCGGTACGACATCGTAAAGGTCCCCAACTATGCCGTAATCTGCCAGTTTGAATATCGGCGCCGAAGGGTCTGCATTGATTGCGAGTATGACATCCGAATCGCGCATTCCGGCGAGATGCTGTGGACTACCTGACAGACCCACTGCCACGTATAGCTTCGGCTTAACCGTGCTTCCGCTGAATCCTACCTGGCGTTCTTTGGGCATCAATCCTTCATCAACGATGGGCCGCGTGCACCCAACTATGCCACCTAGAGCATCCGCAAGATCCTGAAGAAGGTCGAAGTCGCTGGCACTCTTGACACCGCGACCGCCACAGACTATGACATCCGCCTCGGCGATGTTCACCGCACCGGTAGATTCCTTGCCGACAATCTTAAGGACCGATTCGATGATTTCAGGCTCCTTGGTGACAATCTCACCTGTCCGGGAGTCATCGCGAGGTAGCTTCTGCATAACTTTGTATCTGACAGTTGCCATCTGCGGCCGCGTAGTGGTCCGTATATGGGCAAAGATGTTGCCGCTGAACGCCGGGCGTATCTGGATAAGATTTCCCTCGTCACCGACCTCCAGTGCCGTACAGTCGGCGGTCAGACCCGTATTAACGGCGGCCGCGATTCGTGGAGCAAGCGAACGACCAAGGTGTGTTGCCCCGATAAGGACTGTCTCGGGCTTGATCTCATTGATAAGACGGGCAATATTGTGTTTGTAGTTGAGAAGGTCGAAGTCGGCAAGTACAGGATGGTCGAATGAATAGACTTTCTCAGCTCCGTAGTGGAACAACTCCTTAAGTTCGTCGCCCATGTTCGAACCCAACACGACGGCTGTCACCTCAATGCCGAGCCGCTGGGCGATCTCAGTGCCTTTACCGAGCAACTCGTAAGCCACGGGATGTATCTTGCCCTCACGCTGCTCGGCGAAGACCATCAGACCCTTGTATTCCTCAATATTCATTTCACACTCCCAAGCGTGCCTGCTGCCTGGAGGGCTTCGGCGACTCTTCTGGCTGCATCATCGGGATTGCCCCGGAATACCACTCCCTTGCGCCCTTCTTCGGAGGGTATGATTACCTTGTTCAAGCGCGTGGGAGAACCCTTGAGCCCAAGGTTCGCGGGATCTGCGAACTCAGCGAGATCAGCGGCACCCCACTGCTGAATCTCGGCCTTTCGTGCCCTCATCTTGTCGGCGAAGCTCGGAAGACGAGGTGCATTTATATCTTTTGTCACGGTGAGCAGCGTTGGCAGAGGGGACTCGATGCCGTACCGGTCAGCCTCCATTTCACACACTACTGTAATGCCAGAGTCACTGGCCTCACGAACCTCCGATACATATGCCACGTGAGGGATATCAAGCCACTCGGCCATCTCAGGGCCCACCTGTCCAGTATCGCCGTCTACTGTCTTCTCTCCGCAGATGATGAGGTCCCACCTTCCCAGTTTCCTGATGGCAGCTGCAAGGGCATATGAAGTTGCCCAGGTATCTGCGCCCGCAAACTCTTTTCCCACCAGCAGGATTCCGAAGTCAGCACCCCTTGCAAGACTGTCTCTGATCGATGACTCGGCCTGGGGTGGTCCCATACTGATGGTGGTGACGGTACCACCGAGTTTTTCTCTCAACTGGACCGCTGTTTCGAGGGCATTGAGATCGAACGGATTGATCTCACCCGAAGCGGAACTGCGGTCGATTCTCCCTGCCTCCGTATCGAACTTTACACGGTCCATGTCCGGCACTTGCTTGATAGGTACGATAATGTCGATCAATTAGGTTCCTCCGTAATGAGTTTCAGGGGGCACTCCTTTGTGGTGAGGCTTCTTTCAGGCAGTCTCCTCTCATCTCCGCTGAATATCAGGAGAGTCGTGGAATGGCTACAGAATGCACCTGTATGCGATCGCAAGATAGCGTTGACCCCACGCGGCACCAGCCGGATGCGGAGATTTGTGCGTCATAGTCGAAGTCCGCGCAATAATACCATACCTCCGTTGGCGTACGAAAGAGGTGCTCGCCTGCATAGAGCGGGCACACCCCTAGTCTCTGCGGCCCGTGTTATGTAAGAGCCAACCTACCACAACGATGAGGAATATGGAAATGAAAAGCACGACGCCCAGGCCGACTTCACCGAGCCCCCAGAAGCGCTCGTCTGCGGCTGCGAGCCTCGTCGGTAGGTTAAGTGATGCAGCAATTGCGAAACTCATTTCTTCTCCGGCTTCGTCAGAATCTCATCTACGAGGCCATACTCCTTGGCCTGTTGTGAATCAAGATAGAAATCGCGGTCGATGTCGTGCGAGATCTTCTCGATCGTCTGGCCGGTATGGTTGGCCAGGATATCCCGTATCTTCTCCTGGACGCGCATGATTTCTCGAGCCGCTATCTCGATATCCGCGGCCTGTCCTTGGGCCCCTCCGATTGCCTGGTGCAGGTGAATGGTCGCATTGGGTAGCGCATACCGCTTACCTTTCGCACCAGCACAAAGAAGTACCGTGCCCATACTGGCTGCCAGGCCAACACAGATAGTTGATACGGGACTCCTCAGGAGTTGCATAGTATCGTAGATAGCCAACCCCGCACTGATAACGCCGCCCGGCGAGTGGATGTACAGGCTGATATCCTTATCAGGATCTTCTCTGTCGAGATACAACAACTGCGCAACGATTAGATTCGCCACCTGATCGTTAATGGGCGTACCGAGAAATATGATACGCTCGCGCAACAGCAACGAGTAGATGTCATAGGCACGCTCGCCCCTTGCGCCGGTCTCAGTAACGGTTGGAATAATGATTTGAGAGATGCTGTCCATATCAGTTACTCATCCTCCCCTTCTTCTGAAACTCCTGCGTCGCTCGCATCATCAGAAACCTGCTCGGCATCTCCAGTCACGATCGACACCAGTCTATCCAGAGTACGAGTCGTTCGGAGTCTGTCAGCGATCGAATCCCTCATCTGCGGCGACGCAAGGAACTCACGCATTCTGTCTTTGTCCTGGGCTTCTGCGAGAAGTTCTACAATCCTATTATCCACATCAGTCTCGTCGACTGCAATTTCCTCCAGTGTGGCGAGACGATCGAGAATAAGCCCGTTAGTGATGCGCTTATACGCAATCGGGCGCAGGTCTTCCCGGATCTGCTCCAAAGGTCTTTGAGACATCTTCAGGTAATCCTCAACGTTCTTGTAGCCATAGCGCTTTGCCTCTTGCGCGAGCAGGTCTCCGATCTCCTTCTCCTCGAGCACGGGAGGGAAGTCGACATGTGCTTGAGCTGCTATCGCGTCCAAAGCACTCTGAATCAGCTTTGAACGTGCTTCATTTCGAGCATTCGACTCAAGGTCCGAGCCAACTCGCTCCCGTAGCAGATCCAGGCTCTCGAAGCCAAAACTCTTTGCCATATCATCGCCGAGTTCAGGCAACTCTTTCTGTCTCACCTGGCGTACTGTGACATTACAGGTGCATTCTTTGCCGGCAAGATCGGGGATGCGGAAATCGTCAGGCATCCGCAGCGTGAATTCCTTTGACTCACCGTTCGAAGTTCCAACGATTGCTTCCGCAAATCCTGGGATGGGCATCTGTCCGCCTTCAACCACTTCGTACGTGACTTCCTGGTGGTCGAGTATAGTCTGATCATCAACGGTCGCTTTCACGTCAAGCAAGGGGAAATCACCCAATTGCACCGGGCGCTCCACAGGTACCAGCGCCGCCTGACTTTCGCGGAGTCGGTCGAGAGTCGATGTAACATGCTCATCAGTCACCGTCGCTTCTTCCTGCGCAACGCGGACGGATCGATAATCGCCCAACTCAACCTCGGGCTTAAGGGGAACGACCGCGGCGAACACGGGAGGATCTCGCTGATCCAAGTGCACGTGTGGCATCATTATCGGGTGGATCTCATGGATCGCAAGCGCCTGTTCGTATAGCGTGGGAAACAGCCGCTCGACGGCCTCATCGGCAATCGCCTCTTTGCCGATATGCTGTTCTACGACATGCCTGGGGGCTTTGCCTCTTCGGAATCCGGGAACCTCTACGCGTCCGGCCATATGGCGGAACGCCTCAGCCTGTGCGGCCTCGTACTCCTGTGGTTCGGCCTCGATATGCAATTCGACCTGGCAGCGTTCAATGGACTTCGCAGTGCTCTTCATAACAATCAGTTCCTGTCTATTCGCTGTCGCTTAAAAGCCAGATTCAGTTCTGCCAGTTGTGCAGGATCAACCATGGATGGGCTATCCATCATCAGATCTACTGCATTCTGATTCTTCGGAAATGCAATGACTTCGCGTATGCTCTCGTGGCCTGCAAGAAGCATGGCCATGCGGTCTATACCCAGTGCGATGCCCGCATGTGGAGGTGCGCCGTATTCAAGGGCGCGCAGGAAATAGCCGAATCGTTCCTCGATAGCTTCCGGGGAGTAACCAAGCAGGGCGAAGACTTTTTCCTGTAAGGAGCGTTGGTGAATTCTGACGCTGCCGCTTCCCAGTTCATTGCCATTACACACGAGGTCGTAGTGTCTTCCACGTACGCTGGCTGGATCTGTATCCAGCAGAGGTGCGTCTTCAGACGGTGGGGCAGTGAACGGGTGATGCATTGAGTCCCAGCGTCGTGCTTCCGCATTCCAATCGAACAGTGGGAAGCCAAGCACAAATGCATAATTGAACGTGTCGGGATCAGCCAGCTTTAACCGCGCCGCCATCTCACGGCGGAGAGTATCAAGGACCTTGCACGCGATAGGCTCAAGGTCTGCAACCAGCAATAGCAAGTCCCCATTGCCGGCACTGAATCTTGCCAGCATAGCATGCATCTGGTCAGCGGTAACGTACCTGGCAAGGACGGACTTGATGCCGTCATCAACGTTGCGCTTATCGAGAACTGAGAGGCTGACGAGGCCCTTCGCCCCGGCGGCAACGGCACGATTGATGAGGTCCGTCAGCTGGTGCTTAGAATATGTGGCGCATCCAGGCACACAAATGCCCCTGACGACTCCTCCCGAATCCAGTGCAGAGCGGAAGATACTGAAGCTGCAGCCGGCGGCGATGTCGCCGACGTCGACCACAGTCATGCCATAGCGCAGGTCGGGTTTGTCTGTCCCATACTTGGCCATGGCGTCAGCATATGTCAAACGCGGAAAGGGGCGGAGGAACGACGCGTCCGGCCGTACAACTTCCATCAAATGGACCATCATACGTTCCATCAGGTCGAGGATATCCTCCTCGCCGGCGAAACTCATCTCGAGGTCGAGTTGCGTGAATTCGGGTTGTCTGTCTGCTCTGAGATCTTCATCCCGGAAGCACCGGGCAATCTGAAAGTAGCGCTCCAACCCCGCGACCATAAGTATCTGTTTGAGTTGTTGCGGCGACTGAGGAAGTGCGTAGAACTTTCCGGGATTAACCCGGCTTGGAACCAGGTAGTCGCGTGCTCCTTCAGGCGTGCTCTTAATCAGAATAGGTGTTTCGATCTCGAGGAAGCGCTCACGATCCAAAAAGTCGCGAATTCCTTTGACCATGCGGTGGCGCAGGATAAGGTTGGACTGCACTCGCGGCCTGCGCAGATAGAGGTACCGGTACTTCAACACAAGGTTTTCGTCGACTTCCACGTCCTCATTGATATAGAAAGGAGGAGTGGGACACTCATTGAGCACCTCAACATCTGTGACTGAAACTTCGATAGCACCAGTAGCTATTCGGACGTTCTCCGTCCCTGCAGGTCGTGCGACCACGTTACCCAGAACACGCACGACATGCTCGACACGAAGTGAATGGACGACTTCTTCTGCACAGCTCGTCTGTTTAGGGTCGACAACCACTTGAACGAGTCCGGTGCTATCACGGAGGTCGATGAATACGACTCCTCCGTGGTCGCGACGACGATGTATCCATCCCGCCAGCGCGACTTGTGTCCCTACGTGAGTCTCGCGGAGATCTCCGCAGCTATGCGTCTTCAACAAAGAACTATCTCTCCAATCGTCATGGCTGCCTTGCACAAGTCGGTTCCGGACTCAGTGCGGAACCGAAGAAGTTGCTTCGGTCAGTGCCTGTCAGATATGTGCTGACTGTGTCCTAGGATTCGTCCTCGAGAAGTATCTCGGCAGCGATGCGTGCCGCCGTTTCGCAGGGTTGACGGCATTTCTTTCGACCGCCATCTTCCAGAAATTGCTTGCGCTCAGCCGGGTCCATCGTGTCATAGTCTCTTCCCATAATGGACGGACGAATCACACCGCACATGGTGCTGCCATAGACATCCTTGAAGGACTCGCAGAAGCGCCATACTTTCTGGCGATAATGGAACATCTGCTCGTTGGCCTCGGGGGTACTCCATGCAGGATCGTGAAGTTTGTCTCTGCCGTACGCGAGCCCCATAGCCATCAATCCGCCAAGAAGGGCCCCGCAGGTTTCCTTTCGGGACATTACTCCGGGGAAGAACGTCGCGGCTTTCAACAGTTCCTTGCCACCCTCGAGTTCAAACTCCTCCTGAAGCGCGGTGAGAGTTCCCTGGGCGCAATTAACTGACATTTCTTCATAGTCGCCTGCTTTGTTCGAGGCTCTTGAGATTCGTTCCTGTTTGCTGCTATCAGTAGTCACGGAGAAACACCTCCCTGATTCTCGTGCACAAAATGGTCGGGTACGGCGTTGACCCGAAATCACGAGTAGCGCTATTGTACACCAATTCGCCGGCGATTCGAATCTGGAGGTTAGCGATGGATCAACCGATGCGCTTGCAGGACAGGATGTACCATGACTGGCTGCTGCCCGAAGAGGCTCGCTCAGTGCGAATTGAGACTAGGGCGTTCGTCGACGAAGAGGTACTGCCCATAGCCAGCGGCTTGAATACGATCTCGGAGAGCGTGCACGCCTTTCCCGGAGATTTGTTTCAGCGGATGGCTGAGGCGGGTTTGTTTCGAATACCATTCCCGGCTGACTGTGGCGGAAAGAATCTCCAGTACCCCTTATGTGCTGCAACTGTCGTGATGGAAGAACTGGCATATGCGAGTGATGGGCTTGCAGCCATCTACGACGATCACTGCCTGTTGCCTGGCATCGCACTGCTCAGCGGCTCTTCGAGCGTGAAGCAGCGCTATCTGACACCTCTCATGAACGGTTCGGCGGTGGCGTGTATGGCGATCACTGAGCCAGGTGCGGGCAGCGACTTACGCGCAGAGACTGTGCAGACCCATGCTGAACTCACTGGTGATGCCTTCGTCGTGAACGGCCATAAACGATTCGTTACCAACGCTCCCGTTGGCAGTTTCATGACCATTCTTTGCGTGATCAATGGCTCTCTGACAATGTTGCTGATCGATCTGCACGCCCCCGGCGTGACTGTTGGACCTCCAGATCTGAAGGTAGGGAATCGTGCGCAACTTACCGCAGATGTATGGTTAGAAAATGTCCGGGTGCATGGCGAGAATCATCTTGGTGAAGCAGGGGAGGGGTTGCGCATTGCGTTGCGGGCACTCACGTGGGGACGTATCGTCATAGGGGTTTCGGGCGTCGCTATGGCCCAGGCGGCCTTGGACGAGTGTGTACACTTCATGCAGAAGCGCGAGATGTTTGGAGGAAAGCTTGCTGACTCTCAGTACTGGCAGTTTCGCCTTGCCGAGCATGCCACCCAGATCTCTATGGCTCGCGACATGTGCTACAAAGCCGCTCTGCGCTACGACCTTGGCGCCGGCACCCCGGAGCCGGAGATGGCCATGGCCAAATACTACGGGACACAGGTTGCGGGCGACATGGCCCGAGATGCCGTCCAGATCTTCGGCGGCTCAGGGTATATAACACGGCTTGGTGCCGATGGCTCTACCTTCAAGGTTGAGCAGATTTACCGCGACTGCAAGATAGCTGAGATCTACGAAGGCGCGAACGAGATCCAGAAGCGTGTCATTGCCCGTGCTGCATTCGGACGGGAATACGTACGCTGAATATCAGCCATAAATGCCACTTAGGGGGAATACTACGATGCAGCAACCTGTCCAAAGGAATGTGAACAGAACGTACCACGAAATAGGGCTGCCCTCCTGCATCGAGGAAGTACGGCTTTGCGTGCGCGAGTTTGGGGAGCGTGAACTGGCTCCTCAAGTGATCACCATGGAGGAGCGGCCTGAAGAAGCGGGGAGCTTTCCCAGGAAACTCTTCGAGCGCATGGCTGAACTGGGTTTGTACCGCCTGCCGTACACAATGACTGAGGGCGGTTGTGGTCTAGAAACACCTATGCTTGCCACCACTGTAGTAATGGAAGAACTGGCATATTTCAGCAATAGCGTCGCTGTCATTTATGATTGTCAGTGTGTTCTCGCAGGTCGGGTGCTCCAGTATTCGTCCGATGATCTTAAGTTGACGTATCTGCCTCCGCTCATGAGCGGGGAGCAGATAGCCTGCGTAGCTATCACCGAACCTGATGCCGGCAGCGATGTGAGCCCATCCAGCGTACAGACTGTTGGCACTCCCGTAGCCGATGGCTGGAGTCTGACAGGACACAAGCGCTTCATCATTAATGCGCCTGTTGCTGACTTCGCGTGTGTGCTCTGCACTATCGAGGGCTCGCTGAGCATGGTCGTGGTCGATCTGAAGAACGAACAAGTGACGGTGTCGCCGCCCGACCGCAAGATGGGAATGCATGCCTGTCTCACCGCGGACATCGTATTCGATGGAGCTTTCGTGCCTACCCGCAACCTGGTCTGGCAAAAGGGGAAGGGATTACGTGTCGCACTTGGGGCGTTGACCCGGGGACGTATAGCAGTAGGGGCGTCAGGCGTCGGAATGGCCCAGGCTGCCTTCGATTTAAGCATGCATCATATGAAAGAGCGCCGGATGTTCGGCAAGTCGCTTGCGGAAATGCAGCACTGGCAGTTCAGATTTGCCGAGCATGCAACACATATCGCCATGGCGCGAGATCTGTGCTATAAGGCGGCATTGCGTCACGATGAAGGTGAAGAGTTTCCCGAGCCCGAGACTGCTATGGCCAAATATTACGGCACGCAGATAGCTGCAGACGTGGCGCGGGACGCGGTGCAGGTATTCGGTGGGTACGGATTCGTGTCGAGGCTCGGGGCGGATGGTTCGAATTTCTCCATCGAGCGGTTTTACCGGGAATCAAAAGGACCCGAGATATACGAAGGCAGTAACGAGATCCAGAAGTGGATGATTGCACGCCGGATGTTCGGAAGCTAGTCAGGAGATTGTCCGGTCCGTGGTCGTGCAGTCCTCCGGGCCGCAGGGTGTTGTTGGTGGCCTACCAACCGTCTCAAGAAAACTCTGGAGGATAACGGCCGCCGCGTGTGCGTCCAGCGAGCGCCTTCGTCCATGGCGCACTCCTGTTCTTGGCTTGGTTGATCCGACTTTCCGTTGTGCCTCCCATGAAGTAAGTCGTTCATCCCACAACAGGACACGAACACTGCCCGGGAAGCGTCTGGATGTCACTTCGTGGACGGGTACGGCCTCCAGCGGCTCCTGTACGTCAACCCCTGGTGGAATCTCCGGCACGGTATTGAAGTACGAAGCTATACGCCGTGCCAGAACGAGTGCGCAAGAAGTCTGGGAGGTTATGGAACCATCCATCGCCAGTGGCAGCCCGATAAGGAGTCCTTCGGCGCCGTATTCCTGAAGAAGGATGGCAATCCGGGCTGATGATGGACCATCCTTTTCGTGTTCGAGCACTGTGACCGGGACGGCGAACGTACCTTCCGGACTGCTTATCGCTACTCCGGTTCTCTTCTCACCCGGGTCAAGACACAACCACCGCATGCTACTTGTTCAAGGTCGAGGACAGCTGTTCCTCTATTGCGCGTCGGGCCTCAGCCAGAGCCTCATCAAGTTTCCGGGCATCCTTTCCTCCTGCCTGTGCCATCGTTGGCTTCCCGCCCCCTCCACCACCTGTGACCTTAGCGGCACGCATGGCGATCTGGCCCGCATGCAGACCTCTGCTCGCCAGAGAAGGAGAGGCCATGACCAGGAAAATCGGCCTACCCTGCTCCACCAGGCCGAAGACCGTAACAGAGTCACCGAGTCTGTCCCGGAGTACATCGCCCATTTCACGCAGTACGTTCATGGAGAGACCGTTGACGCGACTTATCACTGTTTGCACTCCGGCGATAACGATGGCCCGGTCCATGAGCGTTTCTACGGTCAACGCAGCCAATTGGCGCTCGAGGCTGCCAACGCGCCTGCGAAGTATGTCGATCTCCTCCACTGCTCCGGCGACGCGCTCTCTGATGTCGACCGTATTCGTACCGAGTTGTTCAGCGATGGCATCGATCGTATGTGCACGCTGTCGTATCAGGTCTTCAGCGGCGCGCCCGGTTACCGCCTCGATCCTTCGCAACCCGGTACCGATGCTGGACTCACTCAGAACCAGGAAGACCCCGAGTTGTCCCGTGGCGTTCACATGGGTACCTCCACAGAGCTCAGTGCTGATAGGCGGATCGCCGACTGTTACGACGCGTACCTCGTCGCCGTACTTCTCGTCGAACAGAGCGATGGCGCCTGCCTGTAGTGCCTCATCGTAGGAAGCGTAGCGAACCGAGACCGGCAGATCGGCGCGTATCTTCTCATTGACCCACTGCTCGATCTGTTCGAGGCCAGATTTGTCGAGGGAGCCCATCCATGAGAAATCGAATCGGAACCTCTCCGGCTCAACCAAAGACCCGCGCTGTGACACCTGCTGGCCGAGCGTGGCCCGTAATGCCGCCTGTAACAAATGCGTGGCAGTGTGGTTACGCGCGATATCCCATCGGCGGCTCTCCTCAACCTGGGCGATAACTGTGTCACCAGGTCGCAGTTCCCCCCGGGTGATGCGGCTCATATGGACTATGACATCAGAAGGAGTACGCCTGGTCCAGATTACATCGACATCTACAGATGAACCGGAAAGTCGGCCGCGATCTCCTGTCTGACCGCCCATCTCGCCATAGAATGGGGAGCGATCAAGCAGTATATCTACGGCATCGCCTTCAACGGCGGCCTCGACCATCTCCTCGCCCTGGAGCATCGCAGTAACTGTCGCCTCGACGGCGAGTGACTCGTAGCCCAGAAACTCTGTGGGCTGAGTTCCTGCCAGTGATTGGAGTGAAGCACTCGCCGCTGCGGAGCCATGAAATGCGTGAGATGTTCGTCCCTTCTCCCTCTGCCGCTCAAGGGCGGCCTCGAATCCGGCTACGTCAATGCCAATGCGACGTTCCCCTGCCACTTCCGCGGTGAGTTCGCGGGGAAAGCCATACGTATCGTACAGCCTGAATACATCGTCTCCGGAGAGAGTATCCCGCCCGCTCGCAACCGCCCGGTCAACGAGGTAGTCGACGATTCCAACACCCGTATCCAGCGTGGCCATGAATCTCTGTTCCTCAGCCTGAATCACATCCAGCACGAGCCGCCTGTGTTCGACCAACTCAGGGTACACAGTGCCCATCTGGGTGATCACTGCATCGGCGATCCCTGCGAGAAAAGGGGCGTCCAGGCCGATACGTCGCCCGAACAGCGACGCGCGCCTCAGTATGCGTCGGAGCACGTAGCCGCGACCTTCGTTTGTGGGCAGCACACCGTCGGCAATCAGAAAGGCCATGCCGCGGGAATGTTCCACGACTATACGCATGGCTTTGTCAGCATCCTCGGCATCACCGTAGCGGAGGCCTGACACCGACGCGACAAGAGCGATAATATCCGCGAAGAGGTCGGTTTCGTAGACACTGTCCGTCTTATTCACAGCCGCGACGACACGTTCAAGGCCCATGCCTGTATCGATGTTAGGCTTTGGCAACGGAACGCGGGAGCCGTCTGGTTTCTGATCGAACTGCGTGAACACCAGGTTCCATATTTCAACGAACCGGCCACAATCGCAATTGGGTCCGCATGTGGCACTGTTGCAACCATATGCAGGACCGCGATCATAGTGCAGTTCGCTGCACGGCCCGCACGGGCCGGAATCACCAGCAGGTCCCCAGAAGTTGTCCTTCTCGTCGAATCGCCAGATCTTATCTGCGGGAACTCCTGTTTCCTCCCACAGTGCGAAAGCCTCATCATCGTCAAGATACACCGATGCCCAGAGCCGGGAAGGCTCAAGATGCAGGTAATCCGTCACGAACTCCCACGCCCAGGCGATCGCTTCCTTTTTGAAGTAGTCGCCGACACTGAAGTTCCCCAGCATCTCGAAGAAGGTCAGATGGGTTCCGTCGCCTACGGATTCGACGTCTGTGGTTCGGAAGCACTTCTGACAGGTTACCAGGCGGACGTTGGGTGGTGTTTGATGACCCAAAAAGTACGGTTTGATCTGGACCATCCCCGCAGTGGTGAAAAGGAGAGTTGGGTCGCCATGCGGGACGAGTGATGAGCTTGGCAGAATCGAGTGACCCCGATCCTGGAAGAAACTCAGATACAGATCGCGTATTTCGTTGCTTGTCATGCGTGTATGCCTTCACAAAGTAATGTGCTCCGAATTCTATCATACCTACGTGTGAAGACCGGTGCGGCTGGCAGGCCACGGCGGCCTGCAGTCAGGCACGCGATGATCGAACGAGATCGGTGATGAGAACGTCAAGTGCGACACGGTCACTGTAGGTGCCTGACTTGATATTCCTGTCTGCCTCGACCACACGACCGAGAGCATAGCGCACCTGCTGTTCTGTGTAGCGTTCAGCCTGACTCGTCGCCTTTTGCAGCGCAAATGGTTGCAGGGATGCGAGTTCCCGTGAGGGAGGTTGGGACCGCCCGCGATGGGCTCTCGAGTCGTGGACCTGCGCGATCAGCCGTAATTGACGTCCGAGCATTGTGAAGAGGTAGCCAGCCGAGAGACCTTTTTGGTACATGTCGTCGAGCCTGTGGCGAGCCAGCTTCTGGTTGCCCTCAACAATTGCATCAACCAGCATGAAGATGCTCGGAGCAAGGCCGGAAGAGCTCATCTTATCGACCACATCGACCTCGATTGGCCGGCCATCAGCGTAGACAACCAGTTTCTCGATCTCGGTACTGAGGCGCCAAAGATCTTCCCCGTTCCAGGCTGCGAGTCGCTGAGCAGCTGCTCGTTTCATGCGGCCACCGAGCATGGCGGCTCTTCGCTGAACCCACTGTACCAGCGCATCTTTCTTGGGAGGTTCGAGCCTCTCGACAGTCGCAACCGGCAGAAGTGCGGCAAACAGCGGATTCGATTTGCTGACGTCACCGTCGAGCAGTATGAGGATACTGGCCTCCGGTAGCGCGTGAACGCGTGTAACGAAGGTCTCCCATTCGCCTATATCCGATGACTGCTTCCGACGTCCCTTCGGTCGCGGGCCTTTATCTCGAGATTCGGACTTGCCGAAGCGTGCGAGCAGTCCCTCGACAACAACGAGTCGCTTCTCACCGAACAGAGAAACCTGCTCGGCAGCCTCAAGTATCTCTGAAGGCGTGGCAGTCTTGCCATCTATTCTGTGCTCGCTTCCTGCTTGGAAGCCATCCTCAGCCTGTGATGACAGCAGGCGGTTGAGGACCTCATGTGCAGTGAACGAGTCCGGACCGTATACAACGTGGACCACTAAGGTATTTTAACATGATGTGGCAGCCCGACCGGTCGGCGACCCTGCACATGAAATGTTACAATTGAAGCTGCCCTTACCCATGAAAGCAGCTATTGTCGGACTACGCCACAGCGGTAAGACCACCCTGTTTAACGCGCTCACCGGAGGTCTTGCTGAGGTCGGTTCCTATTCGTCCGCGCTCAGGCCGAACATCGGAGTACGTAAGGTCGATGATCCTCGTCTTGAAGTTCTTGCTCGCATCTCCCATTCAGCCCGCATGGTGCCAGCTGAGATCAATGTTACTGATGTGAACTATGCACCGAGGGGATCTCATGATGGCGGCGGGATCTCGGCTGAGGTGCTGGGCTATCTCTCTACAGCGGACGCGCTGCTGCAGGTTGTCCGCTGCTTTGCTGATCCGTCCGTGCCTCATCCGCTCGGGTCTATCGACCCCGTGCGTGACATCGATTCATTCGATCTTGAACTGACGTTCGCAGATCTGGCTGTTCTCGAAAGGCGACTCTTACGCGTGCAGGATAGGCTGAAGTCCGCCAAGCCGTCGGAACGTGCATCTCAACAGGCGGAGGTGGTTCTCCTGGAACGGGTCAAGGGTGAGTTGGAGCGTGACGTCCCCATCAGAAGCCAGTCGCTCTCCTCCGAGGACCGCAGGACACTTGCCGGTTACCAGTTACTGACAGCGAAACCGATGATGCTTCTGGCAAATATCGGCGACACTGAGCTTGACCGCGCCTCCGAGATAGAGCAGCACTTGTCGAATCGCTATCCTTGCTTCAGAGTATTGTCGCTGTGTGCCAGGCTCGAAATGGAGTTGCTGGAGTTGAATAGCGAAGAGGCCGCCGAGTATCGTGAAGCGATGAATGCCGCACCGGGAGCGATTGACAAGGTTGTATCTGAGAGCCTGCGATTGCTCGGCCTGGTGACATTCCTGACAATCGGGTCAGATGAGACTCGGGCTTGGACCGTGCCCCAGGGAACTCCCGCTCCTCAGGCCGCGGGCCGGGTTCATTCCGACATGGAAAAGGGATTCATCCGTGCCGAGGTCATCAGGTATGAAGACCTGGTGGAATGCGGCAGTGAGCACGAGGCGCGCAAGCGCGGTTTGCTTCGAGTCGAGGGGAAGGATTACATTGTCCACGACGGAGATGTAATTAACTTCCTGTTCAATCTTTGACAATTACACTCGTATTCGTACACCATGGGCCGGTTTCGCGGTAATGCATGCCACCCGCTATCTGATACGACGGAAGTAAATGACGGGAGAAGAGAAGTATGGCGACGGTGAAGATAATCCCCTGCCTCGATGTGAAGGATGGACGCGTCGTAAAAGGGGTCAAATTCGAGAATCTGCGTGACGCCTGCGACATCGTTGAGGCGGCCACAGCCTACGAAGCCCAGGGAGCTGATGAGCTTGTAATACTGGATATAGCTGCGACTCTCGAACGCCGTGGCACACAGCTGGAGTGGGTCCGTCAACTTGCCGAGGCAGTCTCGATACCCTTCTCGGTTGGTGGCGGTATCCGGACAGCGGACGATATGCAGGTTCTGCTTGATCTTGGCGCTTCGAGAGTGTCAATCAACACCGCCGCCGTCCAAGAACCCGATCTCGTGAAGCAGGCTGCAGCACGTTTTGGTAGTAATCGGCTTATGGTGGCCATCGATGGCAGAAAGAACCAGATCGGGTCTGGAAAGCCACGCCTCGAGGTGGTAGTTCGCGGGGGAAATGAGTCCACAGGGCTGGACATCGTGGAGTGGGCCCGGAAAGTGGAGCACCTCGGGGCCGGTGCACTACTGTTGACGAGCAAGGATGCCGACGGCACGAAGCGCGGCTATGACCTCGAAATGACCAGGGCGGTAGCGGAAGCGGTTGAAATCCCGGTCATCGCGTCTGGCGGCGCGGGCACCCTGGAGCATCTGTACGCAGCCGTGACCGAGGGAAAGGCGTCAGCCGTACTGGCCGCCTCTGTGTTCCATTTCGGCGAGCTATCAGTGCGCGAGGCGAAAGAGTACCTTGCCTCGCGCGGTATCAGCGTTGCACTTTAATCGTGAAGGGTAGCGACCGCATCGGCGATATCCTTCAGCGCCGTCGTGCAGTCCTGTCCGCTTACTGCGAGCGAAAACCGAATGTGGCTGTCCATTCCAAACGGACCCCCTTCTACAGCCGCCACAAACGCCTTGCGCAGCAGGAAATTGCGGAAGTCGGTGGAATCGTTCACTGTTGCGCTCTGGTCGCCATCGTACTCGTATGACTTGCCGTAGAGCCCGGACACATCGGCGAAGCAATAGAATGCCCCCTCAGGTTGCGGACACTTGATGCCGGGTATCGCATTCAGGCCTTGTACGAAGACGTCGCGATTCTGTTGATACCGACTCACCATGGTTGCAGTCGCCTCTCTGGCCTGTTCACTTCGATAGGCAACCTGGACTGCATGTTGTATGGGGCGTGACGCATTACTGGTGTGGCCAAGCAGCGCGTTGACCGCCTTGGTCAGGTTGAGGGGTCCGGCCACGAATCCGAGTCGCCAGCCCGGAATTCCGAAGCGCTTGGATGGACCATCGATGAGGATGGTGTGTTCATGGAGCTCGGGAACAGAGAACACGCTGGGCGCGGTTTTGCCATCGAATGCGAACTGACGGTAAACCTCGTCGGCAATAAGCCAGATGCCCGCTTCGCGTGCGATACGGACGAGCCCGGCCAGTTCTTCGCTGGAATAGACTGCTCCTGTGGGATTGCTTGGAGAACTGAACAGGAGAGCCTTCGTTCGATTGTTTCTGACTGCTTCTGCCGTCTTGTCGAGATCAGGATGCAGATCGGGCCTGCACTCGGCGGCTACTGGAGTCCCTCCGCAGATAGCAACTACTTCCGGATAGGTGACCCAGTAGGGCGACAGGATGACAACCGCATCTCCGGGGTCAAGTATCGCGCGCATCACCGTGTCTATCGCACTCTTCGCGCCAACTGTGACTATCACCTGTTCCGACGTGAAAGAGGCACCGGTCTCTTTGTTAGTGACTTCCGCGAGGAGCGGCCGCAGTTCGGGTTCTCCAGGGATCGGGCCGTACTTGTGCAGATTACCACCTTCGATTAGGGCCGCAACAACATCAGGCGTCGGGCCGACATCCGGTTGGCCGGCAGTGAGATCGATTATCTTCACGCCGTAGGTGTTCTGGACACGTGCGATCTCATTCTTCAGAGAGAGTGTTGCCGAGGGTTTGACTGCCCGTGCGATAGCGCTCAATTCTGCCGTCATGGAAGCACCTCCAGGGTCACATATTCTCTGAAATGGTACCTGCTGTCAACAGAGGCTGAGACAACACCTGCGAGTACCCTGTAAGTATGTTGCTGTTGCATGAATCAGTGCCGACTCTTGTGAGTACGGTGTTATTGCGGCCTGAGTCATGAACCGAAGGCACCGTCTGTGATGTGCGGCAGCTCATCGAGCACCTTCAATCCTGTTCCGGTGAGCGGCAGCAGTATTCGCTGACCCGGTCGCACCCTGCCTTCGCGAATGCACCGCATAAGGCCTGCCAGGGGTACCGCACTGGTCGGTTCGACCAGATAACCCCTCGCCAGCAGCCATCGGAGTGCTGACGCAATTTCGGCGTCGCTCACCACCATGCCGAAACCGCCCGAGCGTGTAACTGCGTCGGCAATCTCCCTTCTGCGAGGCGGGTTGGCTATCGCAATGCCGTCGGCAAGGCGGGACGGAGCGGCACTGACGTCCGCCGCTCCGAGATCGAGTGCAACCGGGGAATAGCCTGCAGCCTGCACCGCGACCAGTTTTGGCGCAGACGGCGTGATGCCCGCTGTCGCTAGTTCAGAGTACCCCGTGTTGAGACCAAGCAGCACGGTGCCCGCGCCGACCGGCGAGAATACGCAGTCCACGTCCGGTATCTGATGCAGAGCCTCATACGCCATGGTCTTCACCCCGTGTGCGAAATAGGGGTTCCACCAGTGGCCCGCGTAGGCTGCACCCGTTGCGGCGTATGAAAGGGTCTCCCGCTGTACCTGCATGCGGTCGCCATCGACCTCGTGCAGCCTTGCGTGCAGGAGGCGTAGCAGCTGTCGCTTACCATCGGGTGTGGATCGTGGCAGAAACACGTCAACCTGGATTCCGAGGCGCAGGCCCATGAGGGCTATTGCGATGCCTGCGTTGCCCGACGAATCAACGACTATCGACTTGAAGCCCAATTCAGCACAGCGTACGACGGTCACGTAGGCTCCACGGTCTTTGAACGACCCTCCAGGATTCAGATACTCAAGCTTGAAGCAAACCTGCACGCCGTCGATCACCTCAATGAGCAGCGGCGTGTCTCCGATAGCGGTTTCGGGAGCATGCTCGAGAGGCAACACCGGTGCGAAGCGGCTGAGTCGCGTGTCCTCAGCGACGCAACACGAGTCAACCCGGGCCGCGTCCACTGCGATGTCAAGCTGCAGCGTCCCGCCACACGAGTGTCGCCACGACCACGACCCGGTAGGAACGGATTCGCCGCAGCCATTGCATGTGATTGTGAAGCGTGGCGGCTTATCGTTCATCATAGTGCGCTCCGTCCAGGGTGAGCGATGGCATCATACCATGTTGGTGCGTGCTAGGTACTCTCATGTGCGGCTTGCAGTTTGTGGCGCGGGCGATGCGTACGTGCTTGGCGCATCGACTCCATTGTGGGGCGTAGATGATGCTGTTACCTGGCAACTCAGGCTCCTGGGGATTGTGTATCGGCACCGCAGGACCATTTGGCTGCGCGGCAACAGCATCCTGTTGGGCTGTGTGATGACAGAGATTGGCGTTGACATCATCGAGATCGCCAGCATCGAGGCGGCGATCGAGCGTCATGGCGATCGCTTTCTGCGGCGTCTCTACACCGAGCGCGAAATCGAGAAGTACTGCGACCGTGTTCCGTCGCTTGCCACCCGCTTCGCAGCCAAGGAAGCCATCATGAAGGTGCTTGGCACCGGCTATCGCGGGGTTGGGTGGCATGACATGGAGATCCTCTCGGACCGGCGAGGCAAACCGGTGGTCTATCTCCATCGTCGTGCTCGTGAGAGGGCCGAGGCGCTGGGCATCAGGTCGGTAACGGTCAGTCTGTCTGACAGCAAGGAGTATGCGGTGGCGGTAGCGCTTGGCAACTGATATGGACGGGCACTAGTCGCGATGCTCGCCAGGGTGATGAGTTGTGCCGTAGTCGGACTGCACGGTGCGCTCGTCGA
>SKVJ01000062.1 GCA_007129495.1 Dehalococcoidia bacterium
GACACATCTCGCCTCCTCGTCTATAGCCTCAATCAGGCTTATCTATGCCTCCATCACGACGGTAGGTGCTTCGGAATGAGGTCTGCATAGAAGCCGAATCGATGCTACATTTTGATCTGTAACAGTCGGACCTGGAAGCGATTCGATTGTCAGAGGCAAGGAGGCAGCCGGATGCCATACGCACGGAATCCAATGGATGGAACCCGGATCTACTTCGAGGACGATGGTGGTGAAGGTGCTGCCGTCATCCTGTATGGAGGATTACTCGACTCGGTGGATCTGGTACGAGACTCGGATATCGGCAGGGCATTGAAGACGCTACGTGATGAGTTCCGCCTGGTTTTCGTGGACCATCGTGGTTTGGGGCGGAGTGACAAACCACACCATGTGGAAGCGTATGCGATGCCACTTAGAGTGGCGGATGCGATCACTGTTCTGGACGAGGCGGGTATCGAACGGGCGCATTTCATCGGGATCTCATATGGAGGCAGACTCTGCTTCGGGATCGGAGAGCACGCAAAGGAACGGGTGTGCTCGCTTGTCATTGGCGGGCAGCAACCCTATGCCATGAACCACGATGCGCCCATCACCCGTTCCGTCATACGCGCGACCGAGGCAACAAAGGTGGCGGGAATCGAGGCACTGGTTCAGGCGTTGGAAAGAGGCGGCGATATGAGACTGCCGGAGGACAAGCGGGCACGGTACCTTGAGAATGATCCGGAGGCCGTTGTTGCGGCCAGTGAGGCAATGCTGGGAGAAGGTTGTATTGCCCCAAGCCTGAAGTCGTGGACATTCCCGTGTCTCATCTTTGTGGGTGCCGGCGATGCGGATTTCTACGATCAGGCACGGCATGCGGCAGAAGAGATCCCGAGTGCGGAACTGCTCGCACTCGAAGGTGCCGGGCACCTTGCAGCACATATGCAGCACGAAACTGTGATCCCGGCTGTACTTCGAACATTGAGGTCAGTCAGATAACGGGCGGATGTTCCGGAATTCGGGGACACGCCATCTGCCTCCACACTCTCAAAGCTGGAAGCGTCAGATTCAGACAGCATGTGGGCGGACGAACGCCGGAATCACATGTGAAACAGAATTGAGTATGGTGTCCGCGAAATTCCCAGTGCCCCGGGCATTCGGAATAGCGCACTCTTAACCGTTAGTCAGGCTGACAAAATAGCGGCAACATCGTTTCTCTTATAAGACTGTCAAATACGATCTGAGAAGAAGAGGAGGTGGTTTACAATGGTGGGAATCATTGCTGCAATTGTGCTGGTTGTCTCCGCTGCGGGCGGAGGCACCGCATTGGCCGCGCAGGGTAGCCTGCCCGGCGACACCCTGTATCCGGTGAAGCTCGGAACAGAGCGGATGGCACTGGCGTTCCCGGGGAATGCAGTTTCCAAAGCAGAACAGGCCTTGGGGCACGCGGAGAATCGCGTGCAGGAATTTGGCGACTTGAGCGACAGAGGACGTCCGCAGCATCTGGATCTTGCAGCCGAGAAGTATGATGAAGCCATGGCCAGGGCTGTTGCCAGGATGAACGCGACCGGCGAAAATGGCCAGGCTGCGGCAGATGTCTCTGAACTGGTGGCTGAGGCAACCTCAGGACACGTGGTCGTCCTGGACATGGTCTACGACAACGTCCCGGACGATGCCAAAGAGGCTATCGAGAAGGCGAGAGGGGTCTCGCTCCGGGGACACACAAGTGCCCTGGCTGCTCTGGCAGGACATGAACCCCCGAAAGCTGCTGAGATGTATCTGGTTACGGCAGAAGGACGCTTGAACAGGGCCATGACGGCGGCGGAAGAGAATGATGCTGCTGAAGTGGATAACGCCCTTGGGCATGTCGAGGAACTGCACGGCTTTGGCGAGACAATTTCAGAGATAGCCCGAGGTCTGGGTGATACGGCGACCGTGGCGGATCTGGTGGCTATGGCCACCTCCCACCATCTCTCTGTCCTGGACCAGGTGCGCGATAGTGCCCCAGAGCAGGCGAGACCCGCAATCGAGCGAGCTCGAGAAGCATCGATGCATGGACTTGGTCATGGCCTCACCGCACTTGCGGGAGAGAACCCGCGCAGAGCGATGGAACTCAACCTTGCCGCAATGGAAGGCAGGTTGAACAGGATCGAGGCAACCGCAGCCGATGAGGATGTGGAGGGAGTCGAGGACGCCGTGGAGGAGTTCGAGGAACTGGCTGGATTTGGAGAGGAGATCTCCGAACTTGCCCGCGAGATCGGAGTAGACGAAACGCAAGTAGATGAGCTTGTGGCCAGGGCAACCTCTCTGCACCTTGAAGTGCTGGAGAAGGTCCTCGACATGGTACCAGACGAGGCGAAACCAGCCATTGAACGAGCCATGGAACGCTCACAGATTGGGCATGAACGGGCGGTTCAGGCACTGGAGCGAAGGGGCCCCCCCGATGAGACTCCTGGGCCAAATGGACCTCCCGCAACGGCGGGGCAGAACAGCCAGGGAGTGGGATCACCGGGTGGCATCCCAAGTGCGCCCGGTGTGAGTCCGGGAAGCACAGCGCCTGCGTCGCCTGGTACTGGCTCTCGATAGCCAACAGACTACTGATACGGAACCCCAACGCTACCGATGGAATATCAAAGGGGGCTGGGTAAGACCAGCCCCCTTATGGTGTCTTAAGTTGCGAGTACCTATTTGCAGTAGTTGTTTTCCGGAGTTACACCGTCCCATTTCAGCCCTTCGGCCACAACAGCAGTTACGTTCGTCGAATAACAGTCGTTGCCGTGGTTGATTAGGGTGAACGTGACAGTGCCATCCGCCCCGGTTGTCCCTTGGAAGTCCCAGGAGATTTTGTTGTCGTTGTCCCAGTATAGTGTGGCGGAAACTGAGGCATCGGC
>SKVJ01000010.1 GCA_007129495.1 Dehalococcoidia bacterium
ACCAGACCACGGCCTCTGGAAACAACTCTCATACGTGAATGTGAATCAAGTGAGTTGTTTCAAGTATTCAGCGGACGGTCATAACCTCGGATGCGATATCGGACCTGACGCTGCCTGCCATGTACGGTAGTTCGTGTTCACTTCTTCGAGGCAGACGTACACGCAAGGTCCAGAGGTCGCGCGTCGACCAGACTCTGCCTGCCACCATCCAGGTTTGGACACCTTTCAGACTCTGTCACACGAAGCATACCTTGCATGTGGTCACGTGAAAGGTGAGCGACCTAGTATCGGTTTCACCAGCCTCGTTCGTGACGGTGACGGTCACCGTCACGGTGCTCCTGGTCGATGGAGCCGTAAACATGACCCTCTCGTCGGATCCCGTGATCTTGCCACCCCCATTGGTCGTCCACTCATAAGACAGACCCATTGCGTCCGCCACCTCGCAGTGCAGTTCCGCCTTTCGCGAAACGAGGATCGCACAGCCGCCGAGGTTCTGGGCGATGTATTTGTGATCGGCGCTGGCCATGAGTGACACAATCTGTGGCGTAGCGCCACCGGTTGGATCGGTGGGAACCGGATGCGCATCATCCGGGTTTCCGGGCTCATCCTCTATCACTTCAATCACGACGAAGCGGCTGTCGTTGATTCCTGCGGAGTCGGTTACCGTCACCCTTATCTCGTATTCGCCTACCCGATTGGGGGCAGTCCACGTTGCCCGTCCCTCGTCTGCCGTCAGACTACCAAGTGCACACCACCACGTGTAAGTGAGATCGTCCGCCCCGCCCGATTCAAGTACCACCGAGAGGAGACTGGACTCTTGGGGCTTCAGCGTGTAGCGGTCGGCGTCCAGAGACTGGATCCGTGGTACAGAAACTACTTCATCGTCCTCTCCCGGCGTCAGAGGTTCGTGAGGTTCATCGACCGGGGGTGGTTTGTCCGCCACTGGCGGTACCACTGGTGGATCATAGGCCGAAACGTCATCGATTACCTCGGGCATGATGTTCTCGAGCTCGGGATGAACCGCAAGGATTTCTTGCGCATACACTGCTGCCACCTTGTCGCCCTCCAAGACCCTTATTGCTTGAACAAGCATGCCAGCAGTATGTAATCGAGTGGAAAGCAGGGTATCCCGGGACTCCTCAGGCAGCAGGTGCGCCGCGTCAGCCAGCGAGGTCTGCTGTGATGTATGGCCAGTCTTCACGAGATCGAGTAGCTGCCCGACGTTGCCGCGCTCACCGGCATGAAGCAGCCAGAAGACACACTCATCAAAAATCTCCTGATACGAACGGCAATGTCCAGTCGCGTGCGCATGCTCTCCCCTCTCCGCCATCGTGCGTATTGCATCCGAATCGTCGTTGGCGAATCCAAGGAGCACCTCCGCCTTCTCGTAACTGCTGTCCGCGAGGCTCATTCGGAAGTCCCTGAAGGCGGTCACTGCGGGATACATGGGGGATGAAGGCAGCGCCAATATCGAGAGATCGTGATCCCAGGCCGAAGGAAGCGTTGAGGCAAGGACTCCGCCAACCGAGAGAGGAGTCAGAAACAGGGCAGCCACAAATATGAGCGCCAGAATGCGGACCCAACAGAGTTTTGTTTTCAACTGCCCTCTCCTTTCGCCGACGGAAGAAGCGGCCTGCGCCGCCTGAACATCCACGGGGACACTATTATGAACGAAGAAAGCTGCGGAATGTTTAGCCCCGGGGAGACCGATTGGTCAGAGCGCAATCCGGGGACATTGCACGTTTCGCCGTAACGTCGCCGAATGCATGCGGCTCACGTTAGAGACGAGCAGCATAACTGCGTCGAAGTGTGTGCGACTCGGCTGGGTGAACCTCCTGAATGCAGGACCGCACCATCTCAGCCAATCAGGCCGTTGAAGAACTGCTGAACATTACTGCTCAGCGCCTCCAGATCGTAGCCTCCTTCCTGCACCACCAGCATAGGCAGTCCGGCACGGCTGATGCGGTTGCCCAGCCGGCGGAAGCCTTCCGCAGTCACCATAACCTTGGCCTGGGGATCGTTATGATATATGTCGAACCCCAGTGGCAGCACCAGGGCGTCAGGCTGGAATAGCCGTATCGCCGTCATCGCTTCCTCAAGCTTGCTGAAGAAGAAGTCCTCGGTCGAGCCGTGAGGCATCGGCATGTTGATGTTGTAGCCATAGCCTTCCCCTTCGCCCTTCTCATCCTCGAATCCACTGACCGCCGGGTAGAAGTTGGTAGGATCGCCATGAATTGAGATGTAGAGCACATCACTGCGGTTGTAGAAGATTTCCTGGACACCCTGGCCGTGATGCATGTCCGTATCCAGGATCGCGATCCGCGGGAACCGCGGTAGCATATGCTGGGCGGCGATGGCAGCGTTGTTCAGATAACAGAAGCCGCCCGCTGCATCCCGGCGGGCGTGGTGTCCGGGCGGACGGCACACCGCGTAGGCAACATGCTCTCCGTCAATCACTGCCTCGGCACCACCGAGGGCGGTCTGGGCCGACCAGTAAGCGGCTTCCCATGTGTTGGCACCAATCGGGCTGCTGCCGTCGGCCAGGTAGCGGCCGGCCTCGGCAAGTATTCCGCGCATGGCGTTGGGCGAGCGGACGAATATGTTGGACATCACCTCATCGCCCCAGTCATCCATTTCCATCCAGCGTCGGTGGGCGGATTCCAGAAAGCGCAGGTAACCCAGGTCATGGATCCGGGCAATCGGACCAGCGCCTTGATCGAAGGGTTGCAATACGGCCACATTGATCGACTTCAGACCTTCCAGCATTGGTCCGGTGCGATCCGGCACTTCCTGGGGCTGTCGCATCTTTCCCCGCGAGAAGAACGTCTTCGGGATGTGCTGGTCCTGAGAAGGATGAAAGAATGCTTTCATAGTCCGGCCTCCTTATTCATTGACTGTTCGAGTATACGCGTAATCGCAGTATGGTGAAACACGGCGCCTGACCAGCCGCATATCATTACCCACCGCCAGCCACACGTTTAGCAATACCACAATGCGCCCATAGGCACCCTGTCAATAGCAAACGTTCGTGACCGGCTTCCTGAGTTCACGGCGGCCTGCATACAAGAGGGTGTTTCACCTGGTCACGCCGCAATGGAGCTGGCCTCGCCGATGCCACAAGCACGCGGGTATAGACCAGCCTCACTGCGTCCCGGCAGCCAGAGACGAGGACGCCCGCCACTGGTGATCGGGTCGACGCCGCTACCGCAGGAAGGTGATATCAGGCCGGGGCGAGGCAAGCATATCAAATCCAATCCCAGCCTCGGCGAACAAGGTCCTGAACGCTTCTTCAGAATACGTACCATAGGTCACGAATCGCGCGATCCGCGCGTTGATAAGCATCTTCGCACACAACACGCAGGGGGAATGAGTGCAATATATGGTAGCACCGAGAAGGCTGATCCCATGCAGCGCCGCTTGAATGACGACGTTCTGCTCCGCATGAATGGCGCGACAGATCTCGTGTCTCGTGCCCGAAGGAATACAGAGCTCATCACGCAGACAGCCTAACTCCAGACAATCCTGCAGTCCTGCAGCCGCACCATTGTAGCCCGTTGTCAGGATATGCTTATCCCTCACCGCCACAGCTCCGACGTGATGCCGTACACAGGTTGATCGTTCGGCAACTACCGACGCGATCTTCAGGAAGTACGCATCGATTGACGGCCTCGACCGTTCGCTCATACCAGAGTCTCCATGGCCTTTTCGACCTGGAACAGCAGCTCCTCGAGAGAACCCTCGTTCACCAGTGTCACGTCAGCCATGGCGATGGGCCCGCCTTTGTTGATTCTCTCGATTTCAGCGTGGTCGCGACTATCGACCTCCTCCGCGGTAAGAGGTCGCCGCGGCCGCGAAGCCAGCCGTCGCCTGCGTGTGGTGGGCGATGCAGCAACCGCCACCATGACCAATTGCGTGTCATACTGATGCTTCAGCGCCAGGTATTCCTCCCAGGAATATAACCCGTCTACTGCGACGCAGGAGGATCGCAGCGCGTCGTCGATCCGTGGAATATTGAGGAGCGCGTATGCGGCCATGCCATGTGTCGCACGTAGATCCTCCCGAACCAAGCGCTCGTTCATCTCATTCAGTGGCAGTCCGCGGCGCAGAAGTTCCTCCTCGGTCGCATCGCCGAACCGCACCACACGGTAACCGGCATTCTCGAAGAATCTGGCTACCTCCGACTTGCCAGCGCCGGGCATTCCCACAATTGCAGCAATATGCCTAGCCATATTGGCGCGTTCCTGCCTCCCTGCAGTTCCCTATTACGATGTCCCATTATAACCGTGTCGAAATCTTAAAGGAATCGCCCCGGTGTTAGAATCTGCTGCTGCAGTTGCCTGTATCCCCCAGGTTCTACTGGGATACAATTATGATGCCACAGCAGTCAGGAGCGCCATGCAGAACACCGTACTGACAGACAGCCAGATACGCAGCAGGCTCCGTACTTCACCACCCCTGGTCGAGGGTATCTTGGATGAGGCTATACAGATACAGCCTTGCGGCGTAGATCTAACCGTGCGCACGGTCTCTCGTTTCGAATCGTCCGGAGTTATTGAGTACAACAATGCCGGACGGGTTCTATCCTCACGTGACATCCTTTCATGGGCGGACGAAAGAGTCGAACTTCCGCCAGGGGGCTACCATGTGGTCTACAACGAGCAAGTGAATCTCCCCTGCAACATCATGGCGCTGGCCTATCCCCGCTCATCACTGTTGCGCTGCGGGGCAACCATATACACTGCGGTATGGGACCCTGGATACTCAGGGCGTGCAGAGGCGCTCCTCGTGGTACACAACTCCCATGGATTTGTTCTGGGCCGTAATGCGCGTGTGGCTCAACTGGTATTCACGCTCCTCGGAACTGGAGTGCAATCCGGCTACGAAGGCCGTTTCAATAACGAGAATCTGTGATTGCGGCTGTTTCTCAGATTCGCCAGATGCCATTACGTTAGACAAGTCATATGTCGTTTCGGCCTACGTGACGCCGCGAGCTGATCAAAAGGAGAGACAATGCGAGCACTACCTGGAATCTGGCGGTTACGCCTGAGCTTGCCCTGGCAGCAGTCCGGCATGCGGGTAGGCGAAGTGCGGGATCTCCTGATTTCGAAGACGGCCTTCCTCCTCAGGCTAATGGAGAATCCTAATCTGCTCGAACATGAACAGTTTACTCCACTGCTGATGGCCACCTTTCATCTCACCGAAGAACTGAGGGCGCACCGGATGCGGAAAGCCTGCCCAATTCAGACGTGCACCACCTTGCCGGTAATGTCGACCGTGTTTATGGATTTCTCGCACGCTTCTGGCTGTAGTATATAAAATACCTCAAAGGCAACTACCCGTATCTGTTTTCGCTTGCTGTGCGGACCAATCCGTTCAACGAATGTACCTCGCCAGTCGTGCAACAGATTGTCTGAATCGACCTGTCACGCCCACACGCTGTCATCCACCTGTGGCTACTCAGAGGTGTCGTATCTCATCCGGCGTTGCCGGTAGTACACACTCCACGGCCAAGCTCCTTCCTGATGGTGAGCCAATGAAATAGATAAACGGGAATGCCGACGAAGATCAACGCGAGTGCTGTTGCCCCTTGGCGCTCCCTCCTCGCAGCTACGGGATTCAATCCGGATCGCTCTTCTTCCCAGCGCTCGTAATCCTGCAGCCAGCGCCGTACGATCACCAACTCCTCTTCCGTTAGACCATCGGTTTCGGACAAACTACTTCCTGCATCGAACATGGGAGGCATAGGAGGCTGCCGCATCCAGAGCCTGTCTTCTGCATCGGCCTGTGGCAGTATTGTTAGTTTCAGTCCTATCTCAAACGCCTGCACACCCCCACTGATTAACAAACCCAACCCCACCAGTGACGCCACATAGAGATAGACCATCCGTACGGTCCGACTCCTGTTCCTTTCCACTGTAAGTCTCTCCTTTCAACTCCGCAGCATCGAAAGGCAATGCCGTACTGCAGTAAATCATTGTGTCGTGTCGCTATCGATATACGTCGATTAAGATGACAGGCCTCGATTGACGATGGTCAACGAACGATGCTACTCTACCATATTCCAGTCACGAGAAATCCACTCCTCCAACAATCCGTGATGCGCTATCGAGCGTTGAAAGGCAGCAATACGTGAGTCAACTGCAAAGGGATTTCGAACGATGGTTCGGTGATGGAAGCGGCGTGCAACAATCAGGAGCGTCAGGGAAGAGAAGTGGTGGCAGCGGTGGGCGCTGGCTCATAGTTGTTGCGATTGTGGTGGCCGTACTGGCCGTAGCTTCCGCAGGTAAGGGCATCTATACAGAGTGGCTCTGGTTCGGCACACTCCAATTTGAGAGCGTCTATGAGACCATACTCAGCACCCGTGTGGTTCTCTTCCTGGCTGCAGCCGCTGTATTTGCCACTCTGTTTGCCGGAAACATCACTGTCGCCTCCCGTCTCGCACCGAAAGGTGAGGCAACCCCCGCCACTCAATCGATGATTCCCTTTCTCCAAAGCCTCTCGCGACCTGCTGTCGTTCTGGTGACCGCTTTCTTCGCACTGATATTCGGTCTCGCCGCTCAGGCAAACTGGGAGATAGTGCTTCGCTTTCTGAACGCTCAGCCTTTTGGAACCACGGACCCCGTGTTCTTTCGCGAGACGGGGTTCTACGTGTTCACTCTGCCGTTCCTCGATTTCCTGAGGGGCTGGCTGCTCACCACAGTCATATTTTCCCTGATCGCATCAGCGACCATCTATTTCCTCAGTTACAGCTCACAGAAGAAACCCTTCGATAATTCCCGCCCCGTCCTGATACACATTGGTGCCCTCGTCATGGGAATAGCCGCCCTGGCTGCCATGAGCTACTGGCTTGGGATCTGGGAGCTTGTCTACTCAACTCGTGGCGCCGTCTTCGGGGCCGGTTATACAGACATGATGGCTCAGGTACCCGCGCAGTGGCTGCTGTTCGGCGCGACGCTCCTCCTTGGCGTCCTGGTTCTGGTCGCACTTATCCGGCGCCGGGTTCGCTGGGCCGCTTATGGCGTCGGCTTCTGGATAGTTCTCAGTATTGTGGTCGGTCAGGTTGCACCGGCTCTTATACAGCGTCTGCAGGTAGAACCTAACGAGCTGCAGCTTGAAACGCCCTACATCGAGTACAACATCGCTGCGACACGTGATGCCTTCGGCCTGACTCGAATCGACGAACGCGATTATCCGGCCGTTCCAATGCCCACCGCACAGGACATCGCAGACGGCGACCTCACCATCAGGAACATCCGATTATGGGACCACAGGCCGTTGCTCGACACATACAACCAGATACAGACGATACGTACCTACTACGACTTTCTGGACGTGGACATTGACCGTTATACCATTAATGGCGACTACCGGCAGGTCATGCTCTCCGCCCGGGAACTTGCCAAGGACAAGCTGCCGAGCGAAGCACAGACCTGGGTGAACCGGACGCTCCAATATACCCACGGTTATGGCGTCGCGATGAGTCCGGTCAACGAAGTCAGGCTCGACGGCGGACTCCCCATACTCTGGCTCAGTGATCTCCCCCCCACAGGGCTGATTCCCCTCGAAAGGCCGGGAATCTACTACGGCGAGAATACCACGGATTATGTCATTATTGGCACCAGTACAGAGGAGTTTGATTATCCGGTCGGTACCGCGAATGCATGGACGATGTATGAAGGAACAGGAGGAGTCCCCATCGGCAGCCTCTTCCGGCGCGCTGTCTATGCATGGGAGTTCTCGGATTTCAACATTCTTATCAGCGCGCAATTGACGGAGGACAGCCGGATCCTCTACCACCGGCAGGTGGCAGAGCGAGTGGGTAATATTGCCCCGTTCCTCACCCTGGATTCGGATCCCTATATCGTGATCCTTGATGGCCGGCTGGTATGGATCGTCGACTGTTACACCACAAGCACAAGGTACCCCTTCTCCGAGCCATACCGGGGAGGCATTAACTATATTCGCAACAGCGTGAAGGCAGTAGTCGACGCTTACGACGGAACCGTTGATTTCTATATCACCGAACCTGAAGATCCCATCATCAGGACGTACACTGCCATCTTCCCCGACCTGTTCCAGCCAATGGATGCCATGCCCGAAGGACTGAGGGCTCATATCCGATATCCGGTCGACATTTTCGACGTCCAGGCATCGGTATACCGCATGTACCATATGCAGGACGCCCGCGTCTTCTATAACCGGGAAGATCCCTGGGCAATACCCCGTGAGTTCTATGCCGGCCGCGAGCAGTTGATGGAGCCGTACTACGTGATAATGCGGTTGCCGGATGAGGAGAGGGAAGAGTTCCTGCTCATGCTTCCGTTCACGCCTGTAGACAGAAACAACGCCATCGCGTGGCTCGCCGCGAGGTGCGATGGTGACAACTACGGCACCCTTGTGGTGTACAGGTTCCCCAAGGACAGGCTTATCTACGGCCCAAGCCAGATTGAAAACCGGATTCAACAGGATACCGCGATCACCGAACAACTCGCTTTGTGGAGCCGCGGCGGCGCCCAGGTGATACGAGGCAATCTTCTGGTCATCCCGCTGGCAGACTCCACGCTCTACGTTGAGGCCGTCTTCCTGCAGGCAGATGCTGGCGGTCTTCCTGAATTGCAGCGCGTAATTGTGGCTGCAGGCGACGAGATCGCCATGGAACGGACGCTTGAACAAGCGCTGGCTGCGATTTTCGGAGCAGTAGTGGATTTACCCGAGCCACCGCCTCCACCAGATCCCGATGGTCCACCAATCTCTGACGATGTGCGCGCACTCATCGAGCAGGCGCAAAGCCACTTCGACCGTGCACAGGAATACCTGCGACAGGGAAACTGGGCGGCCTATGGTGATGAACTCGCGGCACTTGAACGGACACTTCGCGATTTGGCACGCCTTACCGCGGAATAGTGGATCGCCGGTAGCCCTCGCGTACGATGTCAGTCCCTGTTATGCCTGTTGCTTGAGTGAATGCACTAGAGTGCGCATCTGCTGCAGTTTCTCCAGCTGCCAGGGGGTCAACGACGCCTCATACTCCTCGATCGCGATATCAAGACGCTCCCTCACCACATCTCGAGGTACACGACTGCGGGTTCGGGTCAGACGCGGACTCGGCATCTCTTCATCTGCATCTGCCTCGTACGCCTCGTCACGCTGCTTGGGAACACGCCGCGTGGATCGGGCCGGGCGCACAGCAGTCCTTGCCGGACGCCTCATCCTCGGGTCGTCCTCAAACGTCATCTCCTCTGCCTCCTCAAACACCTCCGTTTCCCGCCGCCTACGAATGGGACCGGTGCGAGGAGGAACCGGACTTGACCGCCGCCTGGGTGGAGATTCTTCTTCAAACTCGAGGTCTTCATATTCGTCCTCAAACCTGTGAGCAGCCCTCCTCTGCCGCACGGGAGCAGGGCGAAACAGCGCTCCGGACAAGACATCCCCAAGGTTCATAATGGCGCCATCCACAGGTGAAAGAAACCTGGAGAACCAGAATGGCGGGCGTCCGTGGGTGCCGAACGCGGCCTGCAGAAGGGAGCCCATGGCAGCATAGAAGAATGCGAGGTTGGCTACAAAACCAAGGACCACCAGTACCAGTAATACTAAGGCAACAAGTGAGCCCTCAGGTGGAAAGGCATACACCAGTCTGAATACCAGCGACACTGCACCACAGACAGCCCCAAGGATGAGGTACATCGTGACCCGCAATTCGGCCGGTTCAGCCCAACTGAGAGGCACCCGCAAATCGATGCCCTGGCCTCCCCGCTGCGACAGAAGAAACAGTACCGCGCCCGTGCCGAGTGCGAGGGCCGCGAACACCGCAAGCAACGTCGGGGTGAACACGGTGGCAATAGTACTCATGCAGTCTCTCCAACTATTCGTATGAACACCCTACCCATAGTCGCACGATAGAATAACAGGTTGAATGATCCCATGACTATGATGCGGACCCATCAGCGACGCCGCACTTCTACTCTCCAAGTAGGACGTTTCACTTATATAACGAGACGCAACACTCAAAGGTTGCATCCCATCGCGTCGAAACAGGTTCGACAGCCAGCCCCACTGTAGCTTCGTGTGTTGCCAGGAGCGTACCTACCTTTGATTGACAGTGTTCAGGCCCAGACGTATAATCGCGGCAGGTACATGAGGGTGAAACTGAAGACCGAACAATTGGACGAGCTCAAACAGCAGTTGCCGTTTGAGGTGGTGCTGGATCAGCCAAGAGATGTTAAAGGGTTTCTGGAGATTCTGGGACACAACATGCCTTGGAACGATGCAGGTTACAGCAAGTTCGGCGATCCTCTAAAGCGGCCAAACCGCGTAGCCTTTTCGGTCGAGCAGACCGAGGACGGCTTCATCTGTGATGTTCACCCAGCGTTCGCATGCTACGTTTCGGGGATGCTCGACCACAGTCGTAGCCAGGAATAGCACCTTCTGGCACCCACATGGGCCGTTAGCTCAGCTGGCAGAGCACCTGACTTTTAATCAGGGTGTCCAGGGTTCGAATCCCTGACGGCCTACGAACAAGTCGCGCCATACGTGGCGTTATCATATCCGAAGTTGTGACCAAGTTGTGACATTTCATTTCTCATCCCCTGATTGAAGGGTGTTTCCATAGAGCAGGCCAAACCGGTGCGCGGCGTCCTGTTGCGTTGTCTTCCCAAGGTGTCCGTACACGTCCAGTGTGAACGCGGCGCTCGCGTGGCCGAGGCGTTCCTGGATCGTCTTGTGGCTCTCCCCGTTCTCGAGCAATAGGCTTGCGTGGCTGTGTCGCAGATCGTGAAAACGTATGTGCTGCAATGCCGCCATTTCGAGGACGCGGCCCAATGCCCGGGTGACGTTGTGCCTGTTCAGCGGCTTGCCGGTGGAAGTTGTGAAGACGAAATC
>SKVJ01000030.1 GCA_007129495.1 Dehalococcoidia bacterium
ATGAATCGTGACGATGTGACTGCTTCATGACGCCCTTGCCAACCTCGCGGGGTTGAATTAAAGGTCGAGCTATTTTAGCATCCTGCGACGTCCTCTGCCAGTAACTACTGTGATACTGGAGATACCCCTCTCGCCCGTTATACTGGTACAATTGTCTCACTTGGAGAATTGACCGTGTACCACAAACGTCTATCCACCGGACAGAATTGATGGCGCCACACTGCCGCTCCACCCCTGAACACTGGAACCGCGTTGCCGATCGATGGGCGACTGTAGAAGAAAGGAATCCGGCTCTTGCCCGACACAAGCGGCGCGTCTATACACAACTAATTACCGAGTTTGCAGGTGACGTCCTCCCCACCCGCTCACTTAAGACAGACCTTTTTGCCGAGGCCTTCAACGACGAGGAGTTCCTCTCAGCCCTACCTTGGGCCCGCAGTGTAATTGGTATCGACATCTCACAGGCAATACTGAGACGGGTGCGCAGCCGGCCTCGAATTGAAACTCTCCAGGGTTATGTCACCTGCAATGTTACCAAACTCCCCTTTAGAGACAACTGCTTCGACCTGATCATCTCGGATTCAACACTCGACCACTTATCCACTACAAGTGAAATTCGTGCTGCGTTACATGAACTGGTGCGCGTAACAGCTATCGGTGGACGATTCATACTCAGCCTCGACAACCCCCGGAGCATCACTTATCCGTCTCGCTGGCTGGTCAGACTCTGGATGAGGCTTGGGCTGGCGCCCTACTATGTGGGAGTTACGTTGTCCCCAGCCGAAGCGCGCGCGGAACTTCAGTCCCTTGGCCTGAAGGTGCAGCAGGAATCGGCGATTCTGCACTACCCTCATCCCGACGGCCTCGTCCGTCTGGCGGAGCGTTGCATCCACAAGCTCTTCCGGAGCCGTCTCGATGGCCTGATAGAGCGACTCTTCACTGCAAGCGAACGGTGGGGCGGCACAAGAGCGCGCTACTGGACAGGCCGCTACTTTGTCTTCTGTGCCATGAGAGAATCTCGAACATGAGCATATTTCTCGAGGTGAAAATCAAGGGAGATGTACCGGTAACGGGCTACCTTGCCCTGGATTCCTTCGTAGGAGGAGCAGCGCACGGCGGCCTCCGTATGACCGATGATATCTCTGCAGATTTGCTCCAACGAGCAGCGCACACCATGACGCTGAAATATGGCTGGGCCCGGCTGCCCGTCGGCGGCGCAAAGGCGGGCATACATATCACTCCGGGAAGTAACGCTGCCGAGCGGACATCGGCGCTGCGAAAATTTGGACAAGCCATAGGACCGTATTTGCGTACTGGCATGTATGTCCCCGGAGAAGACATGGGCTCCACAGAGGCGGACATAGAAATCCTGCTCGCATCAGCCGGACTTAGGCCACTGCCTGAAAGTCTCATATACACCACCTCCGGGATGTACACAGGCGTGGGTGTCTACGCCGCGGGCGTTGCTGCGGCCTTGTCACTTGGACTTGCATGCAAAGGACTCAAGGTCACCATCGAGGGTCTCGGGAATGTCGGCTCTTCAGCTGCAAAGTGGTTTCACGATGCCGGTGCGCGAGTCATAGCCGTTTCAACCATTAATGGAACTCTCCTCAACGAAAATGGACTTAACGTACCGCAGTTGCTGAGCGAGCGTCAGGCGCTGGGCGACGAAGTCGTGCTGCAATCCGGTTTCGGGGATGCACTACCGCCTGAGTCGCTCGTTCACATCCCGACGGACATCCTCTGCCCATGCGCAATCATGCACAGTATCACTATCGATAACGCCGGAAGCATCATCGCCAGCGTGATCTGCCCCGGGGCGAACGTACCGATGACCGACGAGGCCGAAGAGAAGCTGCTCAATCGCGGAGTGCTCTTGCTTCCAGATTTCGTAGCCAACTGCGGCGGCATCCTCGGAAGTTCGATGTCCCGTGCCGGTCTCAGGCGCGAGCAGGTGGCCACGATCGTCAGCCGACGGGTTGCACATGAGACAACGAACCTCATTGGAACTGCCCGGCAGGTCAAGCGCTCATTGAACTCCGTGGCGATCGAGACAGCAACACAGCGTTTCCTTGAAGCGAAGTCCCGGTACGAGCATAGATCTCCGGCACGTGTCCTTATACGGGCCGCAGTGGGCATTTACCGTCGTGGCCTCATACCGCGGCCACTGCTCAGACCGATCGGACGATGGTATTACGACAATCGCTTCCGGACACAGGACACCATGTAACCTGTCCTTCATATGAGAAGACTTAGCCGGGTACACTCCTTTGACTGCGTATCTCACTCGGTATAGAATCGCCTGATTCATGCGTGCGGCTGCTTACCCGGACAACTTCAATAGCGCCGTACCGTTAACAGCGCTGGACCGACCTGCGAGGCTATCGACCGGGAGCAGTGCAAGGGAGAAGGATTAGTATGGCTTACGACGCAACCATGATGAAGGACTGGGAGATCGCCGAGGCAGCAGAAGCACATATGCCGCCGCCCGAGGAGTGGAGGGAACGGCTGGGACTCTCAACGGACGAGATAATACCGTACGGACGATTGGCGAAGCTGGACTTCATCAAGATAATGGACCGGCTGCGTCACCGGCCGGATGGCAAGTACATCGAGATTACAGCGATAACACCCACTCCGCTCGGTGAAGGAAAGAGCACCACCTCCCTGGGACTGATCGAAGCGCTAGGCAAACGTGGAAAGAGTGTGGGCGGCTGTCTGCGCCAGCCCTCGGGTGGCCCGACGATGAATATAAAGGGGACCGCCGCAGGCGGTGGTAATGCCCTGCTCATCCCCATGACCGAGTTCTCCATGGGCCTCACCGGTGACATCAACGACATCACGAACGCCCACAATCTGGCGATGGTGGCGCTGACTGCCCGCATGCAACACGAGCGCAATTACACTGACGAAGAGCTCCTCAAGCGCACCGGCATCCAAAGATTGGATTTCGATCCCTCTCGCATCGAGATAGGCTGGGTGATGGATTTCTGCGCCCAGAGCCTGCGTAATATCGTCATCGGTCTGGGTGGCCGCATGGATGGGTACACAATGCAGTCACGATTCAACATCGCAGTGAGTTCGGAGTTGATGGCATTACTGTCCATAGCCACCGATCTCGCCGACTTGAGGCAGCGCATGAACCACATCACGGTGGCCTACGACAAGAAAGGCAACGCGATAACTGCGGCTGATCTGGAGGTCGCGGGTGCCATGACGGCATGGATGCGCAACACTATCAATCCCACACTGTGTTCAACGGTTGAGTATCAACCATGCATGGTCCACGCCGGGCCCTTCGCCAACATTGCGATCGGCCAGTCCTCCATCATCGGCGACCGCATAGGACTCAAACTCTTCGACTATCATGTCACCGAGAGTGGATTCGCCGCCGACATCGGCTTCGAGAAGTTCTGGAACGTGAAGTGCCGCTACAGCGGCCTTCGGCCACACGTATCCGTCCTCACGACGTCCATTCGTGCACTTAAGATGCACGGTGGCGGACCACCTGTCGTGCCAGGTCGCCCTCTCCCGGAGGAGTACACGAAAGAGAATGTCGGTCTGGTTGAGAAAGGGCTCCCCAACCTGATACATCACCTTCACACAATAAAGCTGTCCGGCATCAGACCCGTGGTATGCATCAACTGTTTCGCGACCGACACCGAAGAGGAGATCAAAGTCGTTCGCCGTGCGGCTGAGAGGGTCGGCGCCCGCTGTGCCGCAGCCACCCATTGGGCACACGGCGGAGAAGGGGCACTCGAACTGGCCGACGCTGTTATCGACGCTACCCAAGAGGAGACCCCATTTGAATTCCTCTACATGAAAGATATGAAGCTTAGAGACAGAGTTGAGCGCATCGCCCGCACGGTGTACGGGGCGGACGGCGTAGTCTGGTCTCCCGAAGCGGAAACGAAGGCGAAAGCGTTCGAAAGAGATCCCACGTACGATGATTACGCCACCATGATGGTAAAGACACACTTGAGTCTCAGCCATGACCCGTCGCTCAAGGGTGTACCGAAAGGCTGGACGCTGCCTATCCGGGACGTGCTTGTTTATTCGGGCGCCAAGTTCCTATGCCCAGTGGCGGGGACGATCAGCCTGATGCCAGGCACGGGTTCCGACCCGGCGTTTCGACGGATTGACGTGGATACCACCACAGGCAAGGTCAGTGGGCTGTTCTAGTTCCTGGAAACCCCCGTAGGGAGAACCTCTGCGGTAGACCTTGCGTCCGCCGGATGGATATGTAAAGGAGGACAGGTATGAAACTGGATGATATCCGCAACATCTCAATAATTGGAGCAGGCATCATGGGCCACGGCATCGCTCAGGTGTTCGCTCTCGGTGGCTACGCCGTCTGCCTGAACGATGCCATACCAGAAGCTCTGGAAAGGGCGATGGTGCGGATACGTGAGAACTTGCGCATATTCACCGCCAATGGATTTGTGACCGAGGAGGAGGCGGCCGTGGCATTCGGGCGCATCACCACAGAGCCGAACCTTGACCAGTCAGTCAAGAACGCTGACATCGTCATCGAGGCCGTCAAGGAAAATGCGGCAATCAAGCAGGCTCTCTTCGAACACCTGGATGCTGTCTGTCCAGCACACACGATACTCGCCAGCAACAGTTCGTCCCTGCTGATCAGCGAGTTTGGGTCAACCACCAAGCGACAGGACAAAATGGTTCTGGCCCACTGGTACAACCCGCCACACATCGTACCCGCAGTCGAGGTCATTCGCGGAGCGGGGACATCGGACGAGACGGCCGACCTCATGTACGACATACTGAAGAAGGTTAAGAAGCTCCCGGTGCGCATCAACAAGGAAATTCCGGGTTACCTGCTGAACCGGATACAGATGGCACTGGTTCGTGAGGCCTGGTACTTGTGGCAGGCGGGCGTTGCCAGCGCCGAAGACATCGACCTCGCCGTGAAAGGCAGCATTGGATTCCGTCTTGCCAGTATCGGGCCGTTGCTTACCAGCGATCTAGGAGGTCAAGACACATTCTGTGCCGTCGCGCAGTACCTCTTCCCACTTATCAGCGATGCGCATACACCACCCGAGAGCTACGTTAAGATGGTGGAGGGCGGCGATCTTGGTATGAAGACAGGCAAGGGGTTTTACAACTATTCCAAAGAAGAATGGGACGCAGTAATCGAGAAACGGGACAAGGAGTTTCTGCAGAGACTGAAGAACCTTTACTGGGAATAGCGAATTGACCACTGAAAGGTGCGACACGACATGAACGTACTGATTACCGGCGGCACAGGATTCATCGGAGCCCTGCTTGCACGAACACATGTACGACGTGGCGATGGTGTTGTAATCTTCGATGTTTCGCCTAATATGAATCGCATCGACGACATACGAAACGACGTCAGCATAATTCAGGGCAATCTGGCCTTTGCATCGGAAGTGAACAACGTAGTGCGTGACAACCGCATCGAGCGGATTCTGCATCTCGGCTCGATGCTGAGTGCGCCGTCCGACGCAAAACCCTGGGCTTCTTTCCAGGCAAACGTTATTGGGACGGTCAACGTACTCGAGGCCGCCCGGATGTTTGATGCAGGAACGGTCGTGTTCCCCAGCACCATTGCTACATTCGGACTCGATACCGGCAAGGTGGCTTATGATGCCACCGTGCAACATCCAACCACGATGTACGGCTGCGGCAAGGCCTACTGCGAGAACCTCGGACGCTTCTATCGCACCAGGTTCGGTGTCGACTTCCGCGGTATCCGATTGCCGTCTGTTATCGGCCCTGGAGCCAAAGTGCGCCACGTCTCACAGTACAATGCGTGGATGATGGAATATCCGCTTCGCGGCATGCCGTTCGAGTGTTTCGTGACGGAAGACACCAGGATGCCGACCATGTACTTTAAGGATGCGGCGAATGCGGTCGATGCCATCGCCAGCACGCCCTCGGATCACATCAAGACCGTCAATTACAACGTAGGAGGGATAACCCCTACGACCTCCGCAAGAGACATCGAACAGGTCGTCAGGCGTCACGTGCCGGACGCCGTAATAACCTACGTCCCCGACCCTGCTATCATGGCGTACTACAAGACCTTTACAATCGAGACATTTGATGACAGCCGTGCCCGCAAGGAATGGGGCTGGTGTCCTGCCTATCCTGATATCGACACGGTGCTACTCGACTTCAAGGCGGAATTGGATGAACATCCCGATTGGTACGCGTAGCAGCTGCGAAGGGCAACAGGAAACCGCTAACTGCAGTGAAGGAGGATCAATATGACCAAGAGAATTGTGTCGGCAGCCGTTACAGGAGGAATCCACACGCCTACGATGAGCCCCTACCTTCCTGTCACACCTGCACAGATAGCCGACGATGCCATCAAGGCTCATGAAGCCGGTGCGGCGATTGTGCACATCCATGCACGCGATCCACAAACGGGAAAGCCGTGCGCTGACATGGACGTATATGCGGAAATCTTCCACCGAGTTCGCAGCGCATGTGACCCGATCATCTGTGCCACTACCGGTGGTGCCATCGGCATGCCCGTGGCAGAGAGGATCAAGGTCGTCCCGACGCATCACCCCGAACTGGCATCGTTCAACGCCGGCTCGGTGAATTTCGGACTGTTCGACATTCCGGACAAACTCAAAGTGGATGAATGGAAGTTCGATTGGGAAAAGTCTTACCTGTACTCGACCAAAGACCTGGTATACACGAACACATTCGCTTCGCTCGAGGAGTTCGCACGGCTATTCACGGAGAGCGGCACGAAAGCAGAGGCTGAGATATTCGATAGCGGCATGATTAACAACCTTGCCTATCTCATCCAGAAGGGCTCTCTGAAAACCCCCGTCTATCTGCAGTTCGTCATGGGCATCCTGGGAGGCATACCCGCCACCATAGAAAACCTCATGTTCCTGGCCCAGACCGCGCAGCGCGCCTTCGGCAACGATTTCGAGTGGTCCGTGTGCGCTGCCGGACGCTTTCAGATGCCGATGTGCGTGGCGGGCCTTCTCATGGGCAGCCATGTACGAGTTGGACTCGAGGACAGCCTCCTGCTCGAACGTGGCGTGCCTGCCAAGTCCAGTGCCGAGCAGGTGCATAAGATAGTGAGAATAATGGCTGAACTGGGCTTCGAGCCTGCAAGCCCCAATGAGGCCCGGGAGATACTCGGGCTTCCGGCGCACTAAGCACACCCGCCGAAAGAAAGGAGGCCGCCGTGCACGGGCGACCTCCTTTCTTCAGTTCCACACCTGCTACGCCCGCTCTATTCGCTCAAAGAGAACGGCGGGTACCGATCGGTGGTGAGCAGGACCGCGTATGCCGCCACGCGAACCTCCCAACGCAGGAAGCCGACCACGAAATTGAACAATCCTTCCGGATATTTCCGGGTAAACAATATCGCAAACCATGCCGCAATCACGCACACCAGTACTGCAATGGCAAGAAAGGCAAGTATTATCAGGTGTGGAATTGCAAGAAACCATTTCACCAAGGGAAGGCCTCTGCTGAGGTCACTTCCCGCATCCGGATACGGAATATCAAGGTGTACCGCCTGTTCCTGGTCGGTTGACGGATATTCGTCCCTCAGAAGTGAAAGATAGGCACCTACCCGCAGAGAGAATCTGGTGATGTTGAGATTCCAGTCGAACCACCAACGGGGATATTTCTGTCGAAACAGCAGCATGAGCATGGTTGGTACCACCACAATGCCGGCAACAGGGAACTCCAGGGTCCATGGCGCGTTCTGCCAGCCAACTGATGTCCCTCCAAGAAGTCCCAATACGATCAGGATAGGAATAGCCACAAAGGGCCGAAAGAACGTAGTCAGCTTGTTCCGCTCACCGTCAAAAGGATCCACTGAAAAACTCAAGGGATAGTCGATGGGTCTGACCATATTGCAAGCCTCCTTCTCTCACAGCTTGGCATCGCGTTATGCCCTTCGCAAACCTCCGGCGCAACGTTACATCAGTAGTCGAGAATCGCGACAGCGATTATAGAAGGAACGCGATGCGGCTGTACACCTCGTACACACGTCAGCCACACCTTTTAGCTCGTCCGTTATTAAAAGGAGCGATGGGCGGATTCAGTATTCGGAAGCCTTCAGCCGAAATGAGAGAATCACGAGGCCGACACCAACCAGCAACACAACTGCGCCGTAGACGACTAGTGGATGAGAGATGCCGCTGATGAAGTCAGGCAGAGCTGTCGCAACCTCAGAGGGCACCTCCGGAGACATCATCGCAGGAAGAACTGATCGTACGACGAGCACGACACCAAGGCAGAGACTGCCTGCTAACACGAAAGAAGCACCGACGTACCGGCTTAGAGGACGCGACCGCCATCCCAGCACCAGCGCAATCACCAGGATCATCAGAACTGCGATTACAGGAAGTACGCGCAGGCTGGTCGTAAGGTAGCTGGTCAGTTGTCGTGCATTGCGCAACTCCGCCATGGTCTGCTCATCGAGATCACTCTCCTCAATGTGAAGAACATCCGGAATATGGGCATCCAACTCCTGCTCAATGACCCGGACAAAAGCATCTACCTCACCTTCAGGTATCTGCGGAAAACCGGGAGGAGGCGAGCTAATCAGCACCTCATTCAGACGCGTTATGAGATAGCTCTTAGCTTCCTCAACCGAAATGACGATTCGAAACTCCTGTTCCCCTCTGAGATACGCGTTCACGGCGTGGAGAACCGTCAACACCTGTTCCCTTATCCATGGTTCCAGATCAACGGCTGCATCATCAATGATCGGGTTCAGAAACGACAGCGCTGGAGGAATCTCCTGCTTCGCCTGATCAGCCAGCATCAAATGAATATCAACATCCTCCAACTCAGATGCGATGAACTCAGGGTTGAGGACCGTCGAGTTTATTGCTATAGCGGCTCCCAAGGCAATCAGAGTTATCGCCAGAATCAGAGCACACAGGACACACACCACCACTCGTACAACTTGCATAACGACTCCTCTTCACAGCATATGCCCGCATCCGAAGTGCTTATCTGCTTCCTGGACCATATAACGCCCGGGGGGCAGCAACGAAGCGACAGACTAACAGGCTAACGCCCATGCCGTCAAAGCTACACCTACTCACTGTAGCGACGCTCAATGGTCTTCAGATACTGTCGTAACCGCGAACGCCATTGCTCAAGCGTAATGCAAAGCCGGAATTCAGGGAAAAGCGTTGAGCACTTGTAACGTGCGCGGCCGCGTGAATAGGATTGCTTCCAGGCTCACTGCATTCTTAGAAGAAATAAAGAACACCCCAGCGATACCTCTCAGGATAGCAGTTCAGGGTGGACCTCTCTGTGAGAGTCACCGCTCTCTCTACATCGCAGCATAGGCCAGTACATCGGCCAGCATAGGTTCAACTGACACCAGCGATTCTGCGGTCATACTCCAGGACACTCCGAAGCAGTACGTTCGCCCCAGCCGTCACATCTTCAGGTCGAACTGATTCAGCCTCGTTATGACTGACACCGCCTTCACAGGGAATGAATACCATCGAGGTGGGAGCGACTCGCGCAATGTACAGTGCATCATGACCCGGCCCGGACACCATGTCACGGTAGCGGTAGCCGAGCCGCTCCACAGCATTCCGCACGACGCTGACGCATGTCTCATCGAACGTCATGGGTAACATCTTCAGTACACTCTGTATGACGATACCAGTGCGGGTTTCGCCAGCCACCTGTTTCACGAGCACTTGGATCTCTTCGTCCATCGCGAGGAGCACCTCCTCGTCGGGACTGCGAAGGTCCACCGTGAAGAACACCTGACCCGGAATCACGTTACGGGAGTTCGGGGTTACTTCGATAAGACCCACTGTCGACATCCCGGCCGGTGCATGATGCAGCGCGATCCTGTTGACGCCCTCCGTGATTCTGGCGCAGGCGAGCATCGCGTCCTTGCGCATGGGCATCGGAGTACTGCCCGCGTGACCCGCGCGCCCGGTGACCGTGACTTCGTACCACAGTTGACCTTGAGCGCCTGTGACAACTCCGATATTCACACCCTCGGACTCGAGTACCGGCCCTTGCTCGATATGCAATTCAAAATACCCGGCAAGGCGGTGATTCCCGGCGGGAACCTCGCCGCGGTAGCTGATACGCTCCAGTTCTTCAAGAAACGTCTTCCCTTCCCTGTCCTTGCTGTTGTACACAAAGTCGCGTGTGTAGACACCGGAGAATACTCCCGACGCGAACATCGCTGGAGAGAAACGGGAGCCTTCTTCGTTAGTCCAGTCGATAATCTCCAGCGGAGCCGTAGTCCTGTAGTCATTCTCCTCTAGCGTCCGCAGCACCTCCAACCCGGACAGTACTCCGGCAATACCATCGAACCGGCCACCAAGAGGCTGAGTATCGAGGTGGCTGCCTATCGCAATCGGGTCACGGGAATCGTCAATACCTGCTCGTCTGGCAAATATCGATCCTACTTCATCAACAGTCACGCTGCAGCCAGCCGCCTTACAGGCGTCCACGAACCAATCGCGTACCTCACGGTCAAGATCGCTAAGAGTCAGCCGGGTGATTCCGCCCCCGGGCGTAGCGCC
>SKVJ01000045.1 GCA_007129495.1 Dehalococcoidia bacterium
CGGCGGCTCGGGAGCGGTACATATCGTATGCTTCGAGTTCTTTCCCCATAGCTTCCTTCATGGCCTCCAATTCGGACCGGGCCACCGTAACTTCCCCTGGAGCCTCTTCCATGCGGAATGCCGAGACCACCTGCTTGAGATGGGACCCCTCCCATGATGGAGCGTCTATCTTAGGCCAGTCTTTACCCTGGCTGAGCTCAGCCTCGATCGCCTGGAACTTCTGCGCATGAACGTCTTCTTCAAGAGCGAGTCGCTCAAACAACTGCTTTGCCACAGGATTCACAGCGCTCTCGGCTGCTGCAAGATAGTAGCCCTTCTCCTTCAATTCGATTGCCATCGCTGTAGTGAGGGTTTCCATTCGTCGCTTGTCATCATCCATCTTCTCCGTTACCTCCTCCTTACGAATACTGCCGTTTCAAGTCAGAGAGCTCTCTTACGTGTTTTCTCTCCTCACTGATAATCTTATCCACCGCATCGCGTTCTCTTTGAGGAACGAGGCTTCTCATCTCTGAATAGAACAGAATGGAATCCTTCTCGGCTCCAAGAGCCAACTGAAGCGCCTCGGCAGGCCCTGCCGCACGTTTCGCAAGGTCGCGAGCCACCTCGTCATTGACGAATACAGCCGAATCTATGAGCGCCTGGAGATATGCGCGGTATTCCGGCTCATCTATACCCGGGACCACTGCCCCGCTGGAAACTCCGGTCTTCAGGCCCTCAAAGACCTGAATGTGATGACGCTCCATTGCGGCCAGATCGCCGTAGGTCTGCTTCAAACCGGAATCCCCAGCAAGTTGCGAAAGTGAGTCGTAGTATCCAGCTCCATTCTTCTCAATGCCGATTGCGACTTCAAATAACTCGCCCGCTGTAAGTACCGCCATGACTGCGTGTCTCCTCTGTCAGGTCTTTGCTGTCTGCTATTCATGTGTTACGGATTCGGTCCCGTTCTGCTGGCAATAAACGCACAGACCTCTGAACTCAAGTACGTGATAGTTGACCCTTAGACCTGTGCGTTCTGCCACTCGCCTGTCAAGTTCACGGTCGACCGGTTCCTGCACATCAACCATTACGCCACATCTTTGACACCGGAAATGGTAGTGTTCGGTCACACAACCATCGAATCTGCTTACTCCACCGGCTCCCTCATAAGCATGAAGCTGGCCCGATTCTGACAGTAATTTCAGATTCCTGTAGACAGTTCCAAGGCTGATTCCCGGCAACTGCTTCCTTGCCTCACTGTATACCCAATCCGCGGTCGGATGACATTGAGTACCCTGAACGATCCGCAGAATAGCCTCACGCCGGCTGGAGTATCTCATAATTGTCCGCTACTGATAACCATTATCATGACGCTACAGTTTCAATATGTCAAATCACGACTCGCTGAAGATAATGGAGCCGCACCGCGCCCGGGTGCAAACCCAGTTTACCACTGAGCAGCACACAGTAAAGAACAAACGAAAAGCAGACGGTACTGCGCCGACATATCTATTCCACCAAACTCACAACCTCCTAACGGTCGGCAGAGCGACAGCCCTGATGTGTGCCAAATGATTCTAGTCGCGACCGAGACACCTGTCAAAGACACCGGTTGTCGGCCTGCGCAAACAACGCCCGGAGGGCAATCGGCGAAGGGTGCTACGCAACGTCACCGGAGGACCAGTCTCCTCCCCAATTCCGCAGCGTCATCGATATATTCCGGAAAACCTTCCACCTGCGCCTTGTCCTCCATACCTCTCACCAACAGATGTTCGGCAAACCTCACACCTACGGCATCGAAAAAGTACTTCGCCGTCAGGAGAACTCCATCGAACAGCCTGACTCCTTTGGTGGCGCCGACCGCGATAAGCGCGCCACGCCGCAGTTCCGTGTCGGGATGCCAGGTCTTCAGCATGTACCGCCGTGCCCACAGCGCCTGACAACGATCCACGAGAGCCTTCGCCTGACTAGTGAGGCCGTAGAAGAAAACAGGCGATGACAGTATGATGACGTCAGCCGACACCACTGAGTCATATAGATGGGTCATGTCGTCCATGATCGAACAGGTGCCATCCACCGCGCACTGGTAGTATTCCATGCAAGGGCGAATATCTGCCTCGCAGATCAGCACCTTGCGGGTTGTCGCACCGCATTCCGACGCGCCGCGAAGCGCAGCATCCAGCAGCAGCTCGGTATTGCTGCGCCGGCGCGGACTTCCCATTATGCCGAGTACATGCATACCTACCTCCAGAAGGAATTGTGACACCGTTACAGAGCCTACGCAACGCTCGCAGGGTCCACGTCGACTACCCACCCTCGCGGTAGATTCAGACCAGTGAGCGCGGTTGTCGGCTCGGAACCACGAACGGTAATATGCCACCGATAGCGCCCTCGCAGCCGTTGCACAAATGCGGGCGAGGGACCAGTGATTCTCAGGTCAGTGCCCTGAGCCCTGCGGTCGAGTTCCAAGCGCACGCGTTCAGATTCGCGTCGACAGCGTTCTTCGTTCACGTGAGAAAACACAAGCCTCACGACAGAACAGAATGGCGGATAGAACGTCTCCAGGCGATACCGAATTTCCGCGTCGTAGAACGCACGATAGTCATGAGACGCCGCAGTGCTCACCACATAGTTCTCAGGTTCATAGGTTTGCACTATAACCCTTCCGGGCTTGATGCCTCTTCCGGCTCTTCCCGCAGCCTGGCATAGCAACTGAAAGACCCGCTCACCGGACCTGTAGTCGGGGATGCTCAATCCCACATCAGCGCTAATCACGCCGACCAGTGTGACGCCGGGGAAATCGTGTCCTTTCGCTACCATCTGAGTACCTACGATAACATCGGCTTGGCCACCAAGAACGGCATCCTGCAGTTCAGGGCCTCCGCGCGTACTGGCCGGCACATCACTGTCCCAGCGAATGACATGAGCATCGGGATGAAGAGAATGCACTTCGTCCACCACGCGCTGAGTTCCAACTCCCACGAATCTTAGCCGTTGCCCTCCACACTGAGCACACCGATCAGGGACCTGCATGGAGTAGTTGCAGCGATGACAGAGCAGCCTGTTCCTGGCGGAATGGTGTGCCAGTGCGACAGAACAGCGCGGACACATAAACACGTAGCTACAGCGACGGCATTGCACCAGCGTAGCCGTACCCCGTCGATTAAGGAACAGCAGAACCTGCTCAGAACGGGTGAGTACTTCCGACATCGTTAACCTCAGCGTACGGCTGAAAAGACCGGGGTTTCCGTGACGCAATTCGTCACGCATGTCGATGACGTCCACCGGTGGCAGTACCGCCCCTCCGCCAATGCGTCTGGGCAATTCCGACAGGTGTGCATCCCCGGCAGCAACTCGATGAAAGGTTTCTATATCCGGCGTTGCGCTGCCCAACAGCAGCACCGCCCCCGTAGTTCGGGCGAGTTCCCGCGCCACATCTCTTGCGTGATAGCGTGGCGCTACTTCGTCCTGCTTATATGTCCATTCGTGTTCCTCATCCAGAATTATGAGGCCCGGTTTCCCCAGAGGAGCGAAAAGCGCGCTCCGCGGCCCCACCACTATGTCCGATGCCCCGATTTGTACCCGCTCCCATTCATCCAGTTGCTGTCCACCGGAAAGACCACTGTGCAACAGGGCAACTCTGCCCGGAAAGCGTGAACTGAAGCGTTCAACGGCCTGAGCGGCAAGCCCGATCTCGGGTACAAGGCACACCACCTGCCGACCCTGGTCGAGTGTGATCTGAGTAGCACGCAGGTAGAGTTCCGTCTTGCCGCTGCCGGTAACGCCGAATAGCAGATGCTCGGAGTAGGAGATTTTCTTCAGGGCCTGACGGATGGGAGCGAGGGCCTCACATTGCTCGGCGGTGAGCACCGGAACAACACTCGCGCCGGTCGTGCGCGGGGCCACACCTTTTCGCCACACCCTGCGTTCGTTGAGCTCCACCAATCCCTTGTCACGCATCGAACGAAGCAATGCAGGCGTCGCGGAAACCGCTGACCGCAACTCTGCGGCGGAAGCAGTTCCTCCATGCTCGAGAAGGTATTCCAGAATGCGAGCCTGTCGACCGAATCTCGCCTGTGTCAGCGTCCGGATATGTGCGGCAGTTTCATCGGCCTGCCCGCTTGAAGTCACGATGATCTCCATCCGCGCCCTGACCCGGCGCTCGTGTGGCACCTCTCGCCGCACAAGTCTGCCCTGCGCCACCACAGCATCGAGCGCGCGGCGCATTGATGCTCCATGACCAATCTTACGTAACCGAGTCGCATCGAGGTATCCGTGCTCTCGTGCGGCACGCAGCAGGTCCATAGCAAGCCCATTGAGGCCGGAATCCGGCTCTGATGATTCGGGCTGCTGGGTGGGTTCGTATAGCACTTCAGGTTCGCGCTGAATCCCGGGAGGCAGAAACAAAGCAAGCGCAACGTACAGAGTGCTCAGATACCTGGTGCTGATGAACCTGCCGAGGTCGAGTTGCAGTTGCGACAGAACGTAGCCCGGAGATACCGATAGAATGGGGCGGACCTTCTCGCGAAGTGCCTCGGTCCCGGTCGCAACCACCAACCCGCGAACCGTTCGAGCACCGAACGGCACCCAGACAAGCTGTCCGGGGCGGACATCGAGTCCGACCGGAACGGAATAGGAATATGTGGGCAGTCCCGCGGGCGCGTCAACCGCTACCTCTGCGTAGGCCATCAGCCTCGAGACGAGGGTACTACTCTCCCTCTTCCGAAGTCGCCTCAGCCGACGCGACACGAGCAGGAGATCGCTTCTCTTTCAGTCTCGCCCGCTTGGCGCTCAGGTTTCTCATGTAGTAGAGCTTGGCACGCCTTGCCTTGCCTCTTCGCAGCACTTCAACCTTCTCGATCAGAGGCGACTGATACGGCAGCGTATACTCAACACCAACTCCGTATGCTACCCGCCTCAGCGTGAAGCGGCCACCATCTACACCGCGGCGAATCCGAATCACCATACCCTGGAAATTCTGAATCCGCTCTCGGTCTCCTTCCCGTACGCGCAATGAGACTCGTACAGTGTCGCCTGGAGACAGCTGCGGAATGCTCTCATTCACATTTGGTTTCACAAGCTCTCTAATATCCATGCTCGCTCCTTGTCACTCAATGTTACGTTGTTCAGCAGGTCCGGACGTCTGGCAGCAGTCTTCAGAACAGACTGACGACGTCTCCAGGCTGCGATCTCTGCATGATTACCGGATAATAGAACCGGCGGCACCCGCCAGCCGCGAAACTCCTCAGGGCGCGTGTACTGTGGATACTCCAGCAGTCCATCCGCATGCGAGTCGTCGGCAGCAGACTCATGACATCCTAATACACCGGGCAACAGTCTTACTACCGCATCGACCACCACCATAGCTGCCAATTCTCCCCCGGTCAGTACATAGTCGCCAATGCTCAACTCATCAGTCGCAAGATGCTCTGCCACCCTCTCGTCAACGCCTTCGTAGTGTCCACAAATGAGTGTCAGATGCGAATGCGCGGATAGTTCTGCAGCTATCCCTTGAGAGAACAGGCGCCCACCGGGCGTCAGCAGAACAACCGGTGAATCGGACGAGCGAGTGCTGTGCCGAACGTACTCAGCGGCTTCAAAGACCGGCTCCGGTTTAAGCACCATTCCCGCCCCGCCACCGTAAGGGTAATCGTCCACGGTTGCATGACGGTCATGAGCGAAATCCCGAATGTTGTGGCTGATAACTTCAACCAGGCCACGTTCCTCGGCCCTTCTCACAATGCTGTGTGCAAAAGGCGAGACGAACATCTCGGGAAACAAACAAAGGATATCTATGCGCATCACCGCCTCGAAACACAGTCATCACTGCACGCAAGATTTTATCACAGGCACCAGCCGAAGGGAATTCGTGACTTTTTGGTCCCCATGACCATATAACCGGGTGCAACCCCTTGACAAATCGGACGCGAAGCCCTTAAATAGCGGTGTGGGGAAAAATGGGGAATAAGGGTGCAAGTTGTATGGCCAGGGGAGAAGAAGATGTTCTTTGGTGAGTATGTCTACAAACTGGACGACAAGGGACGTGTGCCGCTTCCTCCCAAGTTCCGCAAAGACATGCGGGACTCGGTCGTTCTTACCAAGGGCACGGAGAAATGCATCAGGGCTTACCCACTCGCAGAATGGAAACGACTTGCGGACGAACTCGCATCCAAGGCACTCACCTCCGCAAGTCAGCGCAAATTGAGCAGAGCGATATTTGGAGGAGCGTACTCAACAACGTTTGACAAGCAGGGGCGGCTGGCACTACCCGTGCCACTTCGCCTTCACGCAGAAATAGGAGAGTCGGTTGTCGTGGTGGGAGTCAACCAGTCGATCGAACTCTGGAACGAAGACCTTTGGAAGGCAGAGAAGACATTATCCGAGGAACAAGCCGAGCAGATACTGGAAAGCATGGGAGGCGGTTGAGCAACGAGTCAGTGTCTTCAGTGACACATATCCCGGTGATGGTGGCGGAGGCTATGGAAGCTCTGAAGGTTCACCCGGGCGGCTGCTACGTCGATTGCACATTGGGTGCAGGAGGACATGCGCGGGCAATACTGGAACGGATAATGCCGGACGGTCGACTCCTGGGAATCGACGCCGACCCGGAGGCGGTGGAAGTAGCACGCCGCGTATTTGCCGAATACGGCGACTCGATAGTCCTGGCACAAGGCAATTTCGGCGAAGTAAGTCGCATCTGTGAAGAGCAGGGCTTCAGGGACAATGATGGCATGCTATTCGACTTGGGACTGTCATCCATACAGTTGGATGTAGCGGAGCGAGGGTTCAGCTTTCAACGTGAGGCTCCTCTCGATATGCGATTCGACACTACCACCGGGCCGACCGCGGCAGACATAGTCAACAGTTACAGCGAGCAGGAAATAGCTCGCATCCTGTGGGAGTACGGAGAAGAACGCTACTCCCGCCAAATCGCGCACAGGATCGTACAGCAACGTCCGATCCTGTCCACATTACGACTTGCGCGCCTCGTGCAGCAGGTCCTGGGCAGCAGGCGTGGCAGAATTCATCCTGCCACCCGCACTTTCATGGCTCTTCGCATTGCAGTCAACAGGGAGTTGGACAATCTCAAGCTGGGGCTGAACCAGACAATTGGCCTTCTGCGAACAGGAGGACGATTGGTAGTGATCAGCTATCACTCCCTGGAGGATCGCATCGTGAAGCAGTTCATGCGGGCGGAGGCAGTTGATCACGCCTTCTCGCTCATTACAAGAAAGGTCATAAGACCTACTTCGTTGGAGTGCAGCTCCAATCCCCGCAGTCGCAGCGCGCGGCTCAGGGTCGCTGAGCGGTTAGCGTAGGTACGGCCTGCGTCTCAGCGTCTGGCGCAATCTTAAGGAGGTGAAAATGGCCAAAGGGATTATTTCCGCAATTGATATCGGAACCACGAAGATAGCCACCATCGTGGCCAATGTCCGCAGCCAGGACGACATCGAAGTCCTCGGCGTCGGTGTTGTACCAAGTCATGGCCTTCACAAAGGCATCGTCGTCAACATGGAGGAGGCGAAGGATGCCATTGCGACCTCGATCCAGGAGGCGCAGAAGATCAGTGGCATGAGGGTCGATTCCGTGTATGTAGGTGTCACCGGTAGGCACATCAGCAGCATAAACAACAAGGGAGTGGTGGCTATTCCGCGGGCTGACCGCCTTGTCCGTGCCGACGACCTCCAGAGGGTGCTCGCCGCCTCGAGGAATGTGGCCGTGCCCGAGGGCAAGAAGCTGCTGCATGCCATCCCGAGGTACTACACTCTCGATGGCGAGGAGCGGGTCAAGCAACCCGTCGGTATGCACGGCACGCGGCTCGATGTTGAGACCCATATCATTACTGCCTCGGTATCGTCCGTGCAGAACCTGGTCAAGGTAATCAGGAGCATCGGGGTGCAGGTTCAGGACCTGGTTCTGGAGCCGCTGGCCAGCGGCGAGGCTGTCCTGACTCCGCAGGAGCGAGAGAGCGGCATCATCATGGCCGATCTCGGCGGCGGCACCACCGATATTGCAGTCTTCAAGGATGGAGACATTTATCACACTGCCATAATCCCTGTAGCCGGCTATCAGATCACAAGTGACATAGCCATAGGACTTGGTCTCCCGTTCCACGTCGCAGAGCGCATGAAGAAGACGTACGGCAACGTGACTCCCGGCCGCGACCACGGCAGGGAAACGGAGCTCACCGGGATAGAGAACGGCCACACCGCTTCATATCGCGAACTTTGTGAAATTGTCCGATCCAGGATGGAGGAGTTGTTCGAGCTCATTCTTCTTGAGTTGCCCACTACTGATTATCAGCGTCTGGCGCCGTGTGGACTCGTATTAACCGGCGGCACCGCCAACCTTGGCGGGCTGGTGGAACTGGGCAGAGACCAGCTCAAGATGCCAATACGCAGAGGGGCTCCGCAGGGCACCGGCGTCTACGGTATCACCGATATCCTTCGGGACTCAGCATACTCCACGACGTTAGGCCTGGTCCTGTGGCAGGCACGCAGTCGAGAGCCCTCGGCATGGCAGGGAAAGAGAACCAATATGTTCGGAGGAATAAGCAAACTCCTGCGGAAGCTCTTCCGGGGGTAGGACCGAGCGGCAACAAGTTGCGAAGACAAGGAGGAAAGAATGTCTAAGACAACCTATACACCGGCCCCGGCCAGGATCAAGGCTATTGGCATCGGTGGCGGCGGTACCAATGCCATCAACCGAATGATCAGGGAAGGCATCCGGGGAGTCGAATTCATAGCGATGAATACTGATGCACAAGCACTTGCACTCGCAGAGGCTCAGGCTAGAGTGCAGCTCGGCGAGAAACTTACTCGCGGACTTGGCGCCGGAGGAGATCATCGCATCGGCCATAAGGCCGCAGAAGAAAGCCGGCAGACGATACAGGAAGTAGTCGAGGGCGCAGATATGGTATTTGTCAGCGCCGGCATGGGTGGCGGCACAGGCACCGGCGGAATCTCGGTTGTTGCACAGACAGCCAAGGAATCAGGTGCCCTTACCATCGGCGTGGTCACGAAACCCTTCAAATTCGAGGGGGGTCACCGTTCGGAAGTAGCTGAGGAAGGCATCATCAACCTGACCGAAAAGCTTGACACCCTCATAATTATCCCGAACGATAGGCTGCTGCAACTCTGCGACAACAAGACAACGATCGATGCAGCCTTCCGACTTGCGGACGATGCTCTGCTTCTGGGTGTCCAGGCCATATCGGAAGTAGTCACCGTGCCGGGTCTCATTAATCTCGACTTCGCGGATATCAAGTCGGTCATGAAAGACGCCGGTCCCGCCTGGATGTCAGTCGGCAGGGGCACAGGACAGAACCGTGCGGTCGACGCTGCGAAGGCCGCCCTGGCAAGTCCGCTGCTGGATGCGCAGGTTACCGGAGCAAAAGGCGTGCTCTTCAACATAACCGGCGGACCAAGTCTGACACTCTTTGAGTGTAACGAGGCGGCAAGTGTCATCAGTGACGCGGTTGATCCGAGAGCCAACATCATCTTCGGCGTAGTATTCGATCCAAAGCTTGACAGTGAGATCAAGATTACGGTGATCGCAACCGGCTTCACAAGCCAATACGGCAAGGGTTCTCCCGATACCGAGGAACTGAGAAGGCTCATGAAGGGCGGTGGAGATTCGCTGGATGTACCGTCATTCCTGCGCCGCAGCCAGAAGCACGCTGGGGGTCAACTGACGCAGGCACTACGTGGTCATTCAGAAGTGACTCCTCAGGCGTCCCGTCTTTCCTGGCAGTAATAGAAGTCATGCAAAGAAGAGGGGGCGAGTGAAGACTCGCCCCCTTTTCTGGATACAGCGCGAGTGCATCCAGATTGCCGACTACTATATATAGTGCTAGAATAATCTTACTACACAAGAAGTGGGGTTGCGGAGTGAAATGCCCATTTTGCGGTACCCCTGAGTCGAGAGTGGTTGACTCTCGTGGCCTTGAGGAAGAGGTTAGGCGCAGGCGGGCCTGCTCCAATTGTGGTGGACGTTTTAGTACGTCCGAGCGTGTTCAGAACCATGTGCTGTTCGTCGTCAAAAAGGATGGTCGACGCGAACCATACGAGCGCCAGAAGCTTGCTACCGGGATCTACAAAGCATGTGAAAAACGACCTTTGCCTACAGGTTCGGTTGAGAAACTGATTACCGGAATTGAGGAACAGATCCACGAACTCGGGAGAGCGGAGATCCTGAGTACCACCTTGGGGGACCTCGTCATGAGGAATCTCGAGAGCCTCGACCACATAGCATACATACGCTTCGCCAGTGTCTATCGTGATTTCGCTGACATCGGTGCCCTCAAAGAAGCTCTCGACGGCCTGTCGGCAGGACAGAATCCGCAATGCAGCGGATCGGACAGATACAAACGCGCCTTGAACTGATACACAGGACAAGCGGACCATGGTACGACGCACAACACGAAAGGAACAGGCTCCCGTCACAACAGACAGCGTCGCCAAAGCCGTCTTCTCAGCTGCGGAGTCAATCGGAGTCACTGACAGGGAATTCCTTGAACAACTCACTGAGAAGGTGAGCGAACGACTGGGAACGGCACGACCACTGCCTGGGATGGAAGACCTTGTCAACTCGAAGGACAGGACCTCCTCCCGAACAAACGTCGCATCTGGCCGCAACAAACCCCTGAAACTCATACCGGCAGAGAACAACGTAGCCGGGACCTCCGGGCTTTCCCTGTCCAGCAATGCGATTAAGGTACTGGAACGCAGGTACCTCGCCAAAGATGCGGACGGTAACCCTTCCGAGACTCCCCAGGAGCTCTTCCAACGTGTCGCACGCCACGTGGCGCACGCGGAAGTGCTCTTCGATGCCGCTGTAAACCCCCATGAATGGGAGGAACGTTTCTACGAGGTGATGACCCGACTCGAGTTCCTGCCTAACTCCCCTACTCTTATGAACGCGGGCAGAGAATTGGGACAACTATCTGCGTGTTTTGTCATTCCAGTTGAAGATTCCATGGAATCCATATTCGATGCGGTGAAACACACTGCCATCATTCACAAGAGTGGCGGTGGCACAGGATTTTCGTTCTCACGCCTTCGCCCCAGACAGGATCGCGTCGGCAGCACGGGAGGAGTCGCCAGCGGCCCCCTTTCGTTTATGCAGGTATTCGACAGAACCACCGACGTCATCAAGCAGGGGGGCATGAGAAGGGGAGCCAACATGGCTATCCTGAGCGTCACTCATCCTGATATCAGGCAATTCATTTCAGCCAAGCAAGAGCCCGGTGTTCTATCGAATTTCAATCTCTCGGTGGGCGTCACTGATGAATTCATGCAGGCGGTACGGTCGGATAGCGAATACAGCCTGCTCAACCCAAGAACAGGCGAAGCAGTTGAATCGGTCCGCGCAAAGGCCATATTCGACCAGATTGTCGATATGGCGTGGGCAACCGGCGACCCCGGCGTCGTGTACCTGGACGAAATCAATCGCCACAACCCGACGCCTCATCTCGGAAAGATTGAAGGTACTAACCCGTGTGGGGAACAGCCTCTTCTACCCTACGAATCATGTAACCTCGGATCAATCAACCTGGCGCGGATGGTGAATCACTCGGCATCTCCCCCAGTGGTCGATTACGAACGCCTGGAGAAGATCGTCAAGCTGGCAGTGCGCTTCCTCGACGACGTGATTGAAGTCAATGTGTTGCCTTTGCCCGAGATACGCGACAAGACACTGGCGACGCGAAAGATCGGCCTTGGGGTAATGGGGTTCGCAGACATGCTACTGCAACTGGGAATCCCGTATGATACCGATGATGCTCTCGCTACCGCAGAGGCGATCATGGCATTCATCTCGACCAAAGCGGACGAAGCCTCCGCGGCGTTGGCCGAGAAACGCGGTACCTTCCCCGCATTCGAAGGTAGTGTCTATGACACAGTCGGCGGACCAAGATACCGCAATGCTTCCCGCACCACCATTGCACCGACCGGCAGCCTCAGCATACTGGCCAACTGTTCCAGTGGAATTGAGCCGTTGTTCGCGCTCACTTACGTTCGTCGAATACTCGATCGAGAGGATTTCCTCGAAGTAAATCCCACTTTCGAGGAACAGGCACGTGCGCGGGGTTTCTACAGCGATGATTTGATGCGAGCTCTCTCCGAAGGTGCGTGCCTTCGAGACATGGCCGGTATTCCGGACAACGTGAAACGTACATACGTATGTGCGTACGACATCGCTCCCGAATGGCACGTTTCAATGCAGGCCGCCTTTCAGCGGCACACTGACAGTGCTGTATCAAAGACAGTTAACTTTCCACGGTTCGCGACTCGAGAGGACGTCGCGAGGGTATATGTTCAGGCCTTCGAGCAGGGGCTCAAGGGCATCACTATCTATCGCGACGGAAGCCGTATTGACCAGGTATTGACCACAGGGACAAAGCCGGCAATCGAAGAGCCCTCGACAACCCCCCGGGCGAGGCCGAAAGTCACCCGGGGCGTTACGGAGCGAGTAAATACTGGCTGCGGCAACATGTACGTGACTGTCAATTTCGACGACAACGGTCCGTGTGAAGCATTTGCAACCCTCGGTAAAGCAGGAGGCTGCGCCGCAGCGCAGCTTGAAGCTACAAGCAGGCTTATCTCCAACGCCCTGCGGTGCGGTCTTGATCTCAACTCTGTCGTGAAGAACCTTCGGGGTATAAGGTGCCCGTCTATCTCGTGGGAACAGGGCAAGGCAGTGATGTCCTGCGCTGATGCAATTGCCGGAGTGCTCGAGAGATACGCGACAGGCGGGGAAACCAGCACAGATTCCACGAAACAAGGTATGAGTCCCTTCCCACAATGTCCGGACTGTGCAGGAGTTCTTATCCATCAGGAGGGTTGTGACAACTGTACCTCGTGCGGTTACACCAAGTGTGCATAGGGCAATGAGGAGAGAGAGGTCGTGAAGACGTCCAGGGGTCGCTACTACGACGCCCTACAACACATCACCGCAATTTCGGCCGCCGACCTCACGTTACGTCGCAGTTGCAACGCGATTGCCAAAGTAGTCGCCAAATCTATGGGTATGACCGGGTGCCGGGTGTTGCTTCTCAATCCGAAGAATGAATACCTTACCACGGTTGGGGCATTCGGACTGAGTGACCTCTACCTGAGAAAGGGTCCGCTCGATGCGAAAAAGAGCTTGCCGGAAGTACTTGACGGCCATGTCGCCGCTGTAATCCACGCGCCATCGGATGAACGGGTACAACATCCTGAAATCGCTGAGTCCCAGCATGTGAGGTCGATTGTTGCCGCTCCGATAGTCCGTAATGGAGATACGATAGGGCAATTGCGCGTGTACTCGAAGGAGACGCATTCACTCTCGATAGTAGATGAGGATTTTCTTAAGGCCACTTGTAATATCTGTTCGGTGGTACTGCAGAAGGCCGAACTCACGCAATTCAAGCAACGTGTGAAGAGGTCCTGTGCAGAAGCACCGAAGAAATCCCTCCCGACCCAGATACCCTCCAGCTCGCTCAAGCCGACTGAATTCGCTCACGAGAGTGAATCAGAATTTGCGAGTTTGCTGGACTTCTACCAGATAGAATGGCTCTATGAACCCCGCTCATTTCCTCTTGCGTGGAATGCAGAAGGGGTGTCACGGATGTTCACACCCGACTTCTACCTGCCAGAACTGGATATGTACGTCGAGTTGACGACGATGAAACAAGACCTTATCACTTCCAAGAATCGCAAGGTGCGCAAGCTCCGTGAGATATACCCTGACATCAACATCAGGCTTCTTACCCGGAAGGACTTCGCGCGGCTTCTGTCAAAGTACGGGTATGGCCCGCTGGGAGAAGCCAAAGTTGAGGGAGTCGGCCGCGTGCTCTACAGTCAGATACAGATTCAGCGGAAAGTACGCTCACTGGCGAAACACATTTCGAAGGACCACCAAGGACAGCGCATTGTCATCATAGGTGTTCTCAAAGGTGTCATGTGCTTCATGGCAGATCTCATGCGGCACATCTCTATTCCAACCAGGATTGATTATATGGACATCTCCCATTATGGAAGAGACGAGGATATCGTCAAGATCACCAGGGATCTTGATTCCTCGATCACGGGGGAACATGTTCTCATGGTAGAGGATATCGTCGATACCGGAATGACCCTGAACTATGTTCTCGCTCATCTTGCATCGCACCGACCTGCAAGCCTCCGCGTATGCACACTCCTTGACCGCAAGGAGCGGCGACTGGCTAACGTGAAACTGGACTACGTCGGTTTTGAGATCCCGGATGATTTCGTCGTTGGATACGGACTGGACTACAAGGGGCAATATCGAAACCTGCCGTTCATCGGGGTATTACACCAGGGATAGATATATGCAGGAACAAGGCCGAAGACCGCATTTCTCTCTTCTTATTCCCCGAGCCGTCATAGAGCACACAGTCTCGAGGCTCGCCATGGAGATCGCCGAGGACTACCGGGAAAAGGATCTCGTTGCCCTGGGCATCCTAAAAGGTGCCTTCATCTTCATGGCTGATCTCGTGCGTCAGGTCGGCATCCCGCTTGAGGTGGATTTCATCACGGTCTCGAGTTATGGCAGCGGTACCGAGAGCTCGCGCGCAATAACTATGCACCAGGACCTGACCACGGAGGTACGGGGCAAGGATGTCCTCATAATCGAAGATATCATCGACAGCGGCCATACTCTGTGTTACGTAATCGAACATCTCGCAGGTAAGGGAGCGCGCTCGGTGCGCCTCTGTGCACTCGCCGACAAGCCATCGCGGCGAGAGCGGAACCTCGAGATAGACTACCTGGGCTTCACGGTTCCTGATAAGTTCATCGTAGGCTATGGGCTGGATTTCGACAACAAGTTCCGCTATCTACCCGATATCTATGCCATGGAGACTCCGGATGCAGAAGAGTGAGCTCATCAGAGTGGCGGCAGGCGACCTGCCGGCTGATCTCGTCCTGCGCAATGCTCGCATCGTCAACACAGTGGCGGGCTCAATCGATTACGGTGATGTTGCCGTACATGGAGGGCTGATTGCCGGCGTGGGAAAATATGAGAACGCCAGGCACTCAATTGATCTTGATGGTGCTTACCTGCTCCCCGGGCTCATAGATGGGCACACCCACATCGAAAGCTCCATGCTGCACCCTGCCCGCTATGCCGAGGCGGTAGTGCCCCGTGGCACCCTTACACTGATAACCGACTTGCACGAAATCGCAAATGTATGCGGCATCCAGGGCGTCGAGTTCGGCATTAGCTGGAGCCACAAACTCCCGCTGGACATGAAATTCATGGCGCCATCCTGCGTGCCTTCCTCTCCACTGGAGACAGCCGGAACAGTTCTCGATCCACCGAGTGTCCGCAGTCTGCTGGCACAGCCGGAGGTGCTCGGCCTTGGCGAAATGATGAACTATCCGGGAGTGCTGTCCGGTTCTCCTGACGTACTCGATAAGCTGGAAGCAGCCTGCGGGAAGCCTATCGATGGACATGCACCTGGCTTACGGGGTCACCATCTCAATGCGTACCTCGCGGCTGGAATCATGTCTGATCACGAGTGCACCACCCTTGAAGAAGCCGAAGAGAAGCTGCGCAAAGGTATGTACCTCATGATAAGGGAGGGTTCATCCGAGAAGAATCTTGAGGAGCTGCTCCCCGCAGTCACTCCTGAGACACAAGGGCGCTGTATGTTCGTGGTCGATGACAGGAGTGCCAGCGATCTCGCGCGAGAAGGCGACGTTGATCACGTGGTACGGAAAGCCATCTCTCTGGGACTTGACCCGGTACGCGCCATACAGCTCGCCACTATAAATCCCGCCCAGTATTTCCGATTGTATGACAGGGGGTCCATATCTCCTGGAAGGGTTGCGCACCTTATCAGCGTACGCAACCTTGAGGAGTTTCTTGTCGATCGTGTGTACCACCGTGGAAAGCTTGTAGCACAGGAAGGCCGTCCGCTCTTCACCATCCCCACGGATGCGGGCGGACTACTGGACACCATTCGCATTGCCCCCCTGTCAGTCGAGGATCTCAGGGTTCCACAGACGTCCGGCGAATTCCCCGTCATCGAAATGGTACCGGGACAGATAGTAACGCGCTCGAGGATGTTAACTCCCCGAATCCAGGACGGGGCGTATGTTTCAGACACGGACCGAGATATACTCAAACTCGCAGTTGTTGAACGTCACCATGCAACCGGAAATGTTGGCAAGGGGTTCGTGACGGGCTTCGGCCTGCAACGCGGCGCACTCGCCAGTTCAGTTGCACACGACTCTCACAACATAGTCTGCGTGGGAGTAACGGACGAAGATATGCTGGGCGCGATCAAGACACTCGAGCACGCACAGGGGGGCCTTGTGGCCTTCGCCGACGGAGAAGCGAAGGCCACCCTGCCACTACCTGTCGCCGGGCTGCTGTCGCCCGAGCCTCTGGACGTTGTGCTCGCAAGTCAAAGACATGTCGATGAAACGGCGCGCCAACTGGGCGCCCGTCCATCTGCCGCCTTCTCTCTGCTCTCTTTCCTGGCACTGCCGGTAATCCCGGAGTTGCGCGTAACTGACCGCGGAGTCGTGGACGTCACCCAGTTCCGCATAGTTGCGTGATCAACCTGCATTCTAGGAGAGCAGCGCTCTCGAAATGACCAGCCGTTGTACTTCGCTCGTGCCTTCGTATATCTCAAGAATCTTCGCGTCGCGATAGTACCGCTCGATCGGTAGATCCTTCATGAAGCCATAACCACCGTGTATCTGCAGCGACTTTCGCGCAACATCCATGGCGGCGTTCGAGGCATATAGTTTCGACTGTGCCACCTCTTTGGTGAAACGCTCGCCGGTGTCCGCGACTCGAGCGGCCCGGTAGCCCATCAGCCATGCTGCATCAACCTCATTTGCCATGTCGACAAGCATCCACTGAATACCCTGAAATTCGCTGATTGGCTGCCCGAACTGATGCCGCTGCTTGGCATACTCTATCGCCGCATCCAGAGCAGCAGAGGCCAGGCCTACCCCCTGGCCTGACACGTCCAGCCTGCCCTCATCAAGTATCGACAATGCTATTCGCATGCCCTTGCCTACTTCGCCGATCTGGTTGGCGACGGGCACTCGTACGTCGTCGAACATGAGCTCAGCCACGCTTTCAGCCCTAATGCCCAGCTTATCCTCCACCTTTCCAATGCTGAAACCCGGCATTCCCTTCTCGATTACAAAGGCGGTGATTCCTTTGGCACCGAGTTGCTTATCAACCGTCGCGAATGTCAACACGATGTCTGCTTTGTCACCATTCGAGATGAAACACTTTGCACCGTTGATCACCCATTCATCCCCTTCACGGCGGGCTACGGTGCTCATGCGAGAGATGTCGCTGCTTGCCTCCCGTTCGGTCAGCCCATACGCACACAGCTTCTCGCCTTTCGCGGCCGGCACCACAAAACGTCTTCTCTGTTCCTCATTACCGAAACGATACAGGCCACTCAAAGCGAGACCGAGATGCGTGCCAATTATGGAGGCTACAGAGATGCTGGCCCTGGCGAGTTCGACCGACATCAGGAAAGCATCCATGAGAGAGCCTCCCTGTCCTCCGTATTCTTCCGGAATCGTCAGGCCGGTGAGTCCTACACCCGCCATCTTCTCGAATGCCTCATACGCAAGTTCGTTGCGTCTGTCCCATTCGTCAGCGCAAGGAGCAATCTCGTTATCCACGAAGTCCCTCATCTGGCGCTGAAACATCTTCTCCTGTTCGGTTAGCAGTACGTCCATCATGATCAAACCTCCTTGGCTGGTAGTGTGCTGACTACCAGATTTGACTTGCTATCCTGCCGGCCAAGTATACGTCATGCAGATGCCGGATTGACAGCACGCCGGGCGCCGTCTACAGTAAGCACCGCAAATGAGATACTCAGGTCAGGAAACGCGATTCTGCGTCATAGCAGATGACTTGACCGGTGCAATGGACACCGGAGTTGGCCTCACTCAGGCGGGCCTGTCCGCGGTAATCACGTTCTCAAGTCAAGCGCAGGACTCATCCGACGCCATGATTGCCACAACCGACAGCCGAGCGGAATCGGCTCGGGAGGCCTATCGCCGTGTGAAACTCGTTGCAGAACGCTTTCGTTCGTACTACATCTATAAGAAGATCGATTCCACGCTTAGGGGCAACGTGGCAGCAGAGTTGCAGGCATTGCTGGATGTCACCCATGCGTCTCACGCCATTGTCTGCCCAGCGTTCCCGGCCAGCAAGCGCACGGTCGTCAACGGACAGCTGCTGGTCGATGGGGTTCCGGTTCACCAGACAAGCCTGTCCCGCGACCCCGTGAGCCCCGTGAAGCACTCGGACATCGCTGAGTTACTACGTGCAGGTTCCGGAGTCTCCACCCACAACCTGAAGCTGGAAGAGGTCGAACGCGGAGCTGAACAGCTCGCCACCCGAATTCGCGAGTGCGACAGACGTGCGATCGTTATCGACGCCACGGAAGATCGACACCTCCGCTGCATCGCAGACGCTCTTGCAATAGTAGGAGAGAGCTGTATGCCCTGTGGCTCCGCAGGACTCGGAGCGCAGATTCCTCTCGCCTTTGGCTACTCGTACCACGGACGCAGTGTACCGCCCGCCCCCAGCGGCCCTGCGCTGCTCGCAGTGGGGAGTCGCAACGAAGTAAGCGTTCGTCAACTGCAAAGAGCCATCGATCACTTGCGCCCCCCTCTGGTGAAGATCGAGCCACGCGAATTCCGGACCAGGACGGGAAGAGAACCACGTATCAATCAGATCGCGGCGGAGGTAGCCAGTCTACTGGCTGAGCATCCCGCGGTTGCGGTCACTTCGAGCCTGAGCGATTACGCCACACAGCTTCGCCGCACGATGGCCCCAATACTCGGCGCGATTGTGCTGAGGGTGCTGGACAAGGGCAGGCTCTCAGGGCTGTTTCTCTCGGGGGGAGATGTGGCGCGCGCCGTATGCGGAGACGAAAGTATACAGGGGCTGCGTATTCTAGGTGACCTGCAGCCGGGGGTAATCGTCGGCGAGGTTACCGGAGCTCACTACGAAGGACTGCGCGTCATCACCAAGGCTGGAGGATTCGGAAACGAGGATGCCATGGTTCAGGCACTCCAACATTTAACGCAAGGAGACCATAAATGAACAATTACACCCCACTACTGGCGATTACGATGGGAGACCCTGCTGGGGCCGGACCCGAGATAGCCGTTAAAGCGCTGAATGACCCGGAAGTACGGTCGATCTGCCGAGGGCTCGTTATCGGTGATGCGAATGTGATGCGAGCGGCTGTGGAGATAGTCGGCATTCCGATGGAGGTTCACGCTGTATCCTCTTCGGATGAGATGGGCATTGAAGAGGGGGTATTGAACGTTCTTGACCTGAAGGACGTAGATGTGTCGACGCTCGTCCGTGGGCGCATCGCCGCCAGTGCAGGAAAGGCCGCTTACGACGCTGTGGAGAAAGGCACGCTCCTCACATTGGAGGGCACGACAGATGCAATCGTCACGGGCCCGTTGAACAAGGATGCCCTCAACCAGGCTGGCTACCACTTTCCCGGACACACACAGATTCTTGCCCACCTGTGCGGCGTAAGCGACGCCGTGATGATGCTCACCGCGGACAACCTTCGCATCGCCCACGTATCGACGCACGTGTCGCTACGGGAATCATGCGACCTTGTAAACAAGGATCGAATCCTCCGTGTGCTCCATCTCGGTGTGGAGGCCACGAAATCGATGGGCGTCGAGACGCCACGAGTCGTAATCCCTGGATTGAATCCACATTCGGGAGAAGGCGGCCTCTTCGGGGCTGAGGAAGAACTACACATCATCCCGGCCATTGAGGAAGCGAAGACGCTGGGCATCGATGTCAGAGGGCCACTTCCTCCTGATACGGCGTTTCTGCGAGCGTTCAGGGGTGAGTTTGACCTGGCCATCGCGATGTATCACGATCAGGGACATATTCCCATCAAGATGGTCGGGTTCGAGAAGGGCGTCAACGTCACGCTGGGGCTGCCGATAATCCGAACATCTGTGGACCATGGCACGGTGTTCGGAAAGGCCGGCAAGGGGACAGCTGACCCGTTGAGCCTGATAGAAGCCATCAAGCTGGCCACTACAATGTGTCGCACAAGACGGCAGTTACACCGCTCGTGACCCATAAGGCACGGACTGTCTCTGGAGGAAGTCGGCGCGGCGCTTGAGATGCATCAGCGCCCTTACCGCCCTCTCCGGGCTGGGGAACGCAAGCGTCGTCCCCGTGCTCTCCAGTGTCTTGCGAACCGCATCGAAGTGCAATCCGTACATAAAGTACACAAACGGTTTGTCCGGGAAGTTACGTGCGACGCTCCGTATCATTGGCAGATGCTCCTCGCCCAGACGAGGCTGATATGCGCTGATGACTGCCATGGCAGCGTGCACATTCGGGTCTGAGAGTACGTGTTGCAGCGCCGCACTCTCCATCTCCGTCCGCGGATGTCCCATTATGGAGACGCCAGGCCATATGTCGACGGGGTTTCCGACACCGAGCCACTCCGGTGAGAGTGCCTTCAGCGCCGCCATTGTCGTCTCGGAGAAGTCCACGAGTTCCATACCATTGCGGCCGCACGCATCGGCGGCGATTATGCCGAAGCCACCGGTGTAGGTGGTCAGGCCAATGCCCGTCCCTTTCGGAGGAGGAAGCGTCAGAAATGCGCGTATCGCATCCGATAATTCTTCAATATCCTCTACTCGCAGGACTCCCGCACTCCGGAGAGCGATATCCCAGAGTGCATCACTCCCGGTCAACGCGCCGGTGTGTGATTGAACAGCGCGCGCGGACTGCGCCGAGCGTCCTGTTTTCAAGGCAAGGGTCGGTTTTTTCAGGGCAACCCGTCGTACCGTCTCAACGAAATCCTTCGCATCCGGCATACCCTCGATGTGAAGTACGACCACCCTGGTATCGTTATCCTGCTCGAAGTAGTGGAGACAGTCAACGATATCGACGTCGCAGGCATCGCCCACATCAACGATCTTTCCGGCAAGCCTTATGTCATTTAACCCAACGAAGGTTCCCCCGGTTTGTGAGATAGTGCCGACTCCGTTAGCCTCCATGGGAATGCGAATATAGGATGTGCTCATACTCAGGTGTGCGTTGGCCACGCCAAACGTATTCGGGCCCAGAATCCGCGTGCCCGTCCCCTGCACCATGTCCACTATCTCCCGCTGTAGTCGCTGTCCTTCGGCGTCATCTGCATCGGCAAATCCCTGTGTAACGATGACAAGCGCCTTGATTCCCTTCTCCACGCACTGCTTCACCACCTGTGGCACGAGATGACGGGGAAGGCTTATCACGCCGAGATCAGCCGTCTCCGGGGTATCAGCCACGCTGGCATATGTCTTCACGCCCAGGATCTCCGCCGTATTCGGATTAACCGGATAAAGCCGCCCGGGATACCCGTACTCCAGCAGATTCTCCAGCAGGTTGTAGGCATTCGGTCCTGTGTGCCGCGATACTCCTATAGCCGCTATCGACTCCGGTTCCATGAAGAGCTTCATCTGCTGGTTGATATCCATAACTGACTTCTCCTTCGTTGTTCCGTCTCGCAGAGGAACATGTTCTCTGACAACGCGCGATGTGTCAATTCGCCGATACGTGCATCGGATACCTGACTTCGTTCTGCTAGACTAGTCTTCACTCGAGACAAACATGAAAGTTGACACACGATGCAACACAGGAATGGCGACCTTGATGTAGTGTTCCACCCAAAGTCCATTGCCGTGGTGGGAGCCTCTTCGAACACGCGCAAGTCTGGAGCGAAGTGGGTCCTCGGGCTGAAAGCTGCTGGTTACACCGGTGCCATATATCCAGTGAGTTCGAGCGGAGGTACCATCGACGGACTCGACATCTTCACAAGCCTTTCCGCCATCCCAAATGATGTTGAGTACGTAATTGCCTCGATACCGGCACATTCGGTGTTGCAACTGCTGGATGATTGCATCTCCAAGGGTGTCCGGGTGGTGCAGTTCTTCACTGCCGGGTTCAGCGAGACAGGTTCAACAGAGGGAACGCTGCTTGAGCGCGGCATGCTGGAACGGGCGCAACGCGCAGATCTGCGCATCATAGGCCCGAATTGCATTGGCAGCTTCTGCCCCGAGCACGGAATACCTCTCGGACCGTCACCTCTTGGCAAGACCGGCATGCCGGGCCAGGTCAGTTTCGTGTCTCAGAGCGGCGGAATTGCGGCGAAACTGGTTGAGTATGGCATCGGTCGCCAGATACGCTTCAGCAAGGGCATCAGCGTCGGCAACAGTATCGATCTCGATGCGAGTGACTTCCTTGATTATTTCGCAGATGATGAGACGACACGTTGTATCGGCGCGTATCTGGAAGGCAGCAGAGATGGACAGAAGCTCTTCTCATCTCTGAAGCACGCTTGTACATCCAAACCGACCGTGGTCTGGAAAGGAGGTCGCACCCGTGCTGGTGCTGCCGCAGCTGCCTCCCACACAGGTTCGCTCGCCAGTTCAGCGCCTGTCTGGTCAGCGATGTTGCGACAGGCAGGGGCTATTGAAGCGCGGGATCTGGAGGAACTGTCAGATTGTCTTCTTCTACTGCAACAACTTGGCCGGTTCCGCGCAAAGAGCGTCACCATCGTAGGCGGCCTGGCCGATGGCGGAGGCGGGATCTCCGTGGCCGGGAGTGACGCCTGCAACGATAATGGCCTTGCGGTGCCTCCATTGCAAGCCGCGACCAGAGAACACCTGCTCGATCTGATTGGAGAGGTGGGCAGCATCCTGATGAATCCGGTGGACGTGAGTCCAGCTCAATTCCGGGGACTTGAGTCGCTGTTCGAGGCGATACGCGTGGTTGCCCTTGACGGGTCGTCGGATCTCCTCATCGTGCAGGAAGATGTGGACATCATGCACTCCTTTCTCGGGGTTGAAGAGACACGCAAGGTGAACGCTTTCCTCGCGACCTTGCCACACGAGACGGGAAGGCCGCTGGTGATTGTACTGCCATCAGGCTCAGCCGAACCGGATCGTATCGAGATTGAAAGCGACTTGCTCGAGGCAGGTATTCCTGTCTTCCCCTCAATGATGCGTGCAGCCAGGTCAATCGCACTGGTCGGCCTGCACCCTGCAGGCCATGACTCAGTTTCTTTGCAATAGGCCACGTTCAAGGCTATAATTAAGGTCAATGCCCGTGTCAGAATGCACCCGTACATGTGACTCATTACGCCGCGCGCTCCAAGTAGTTGAATCAGAGTCTCATCCCAGTTACGTCACAGGAGGTTTTGTCCGCGATAGCCTCCTTGGCCGGCCCTCTCGAGACATTGACATCGTGGTGGAAGGCGATCCCTTCGCGATCGCCCAATCGGTCGCGAGAACCGTCGGCGGATCGTTTGTCCCCCTCAATGAGCACCACTGCGTAGCACGCGTAATCCTGAGGTCGTATGAACAGACAGCGAGCAGTGACAGGAAGCTCGGACACGATGATCTCACAATCGATTTCACCCGTTATGAAGGTAGCATCGAAGACGATCTCACAAGACGAGACTTCACAATAGATGCGATTGCGGTTCCCACGGATGTCGTTGGAGTAAACCTGAGCGAGCAGGGAACCTGCGCGGCAGCAATAATCACCGAGAATGCGATAGATCCCCTCGGGGGCTTGCAAGATCTTGCCAACCGAACCGTTAAGGCCGGGGGCCGTGATACATTCGCCCATGATCCCGGTCGACTCCTTCGGGCTGTACGACTTGCACGGGAACTCTCCTTCTCCATCGAAACAACCACCGAGTCGCTGATTCGCAGCAACGCTGATCTTATTTCGAGGGTGGCGCCGGAACGGACAAGAGAGGAATTCATTCGGCTGTTGAATCTGCCGCTGGCCGCGGACAGTGTTCGTTACCTTGATTATCTCGGTCTGCTTATGCGCATTATCCCTGAACTCGAGACCTCCAGAGATGTGGAGCAACCGACCTGTCATTTCTGGGACGTGCTGGAACACTCAATCCAGACAGTCGCCACATTCGAATTCATCGCAGGGCAATCAGACTGGAGGTATGGTAACGACGAGGTGATTGAGTGCCTGCCCGGTGAACCCGCATTCCAGACGTATATATCAGGAGCAGTCTCGTCCACAGCATCCAGATCGGTGCTTATCAAGATAGGCTGTCTCCTGCACGATATCGGTAAGCCACACACCAAGGAACTGGACGACTCAGGCCGTGCCCGCTTTCTGGGGCACTCCAGGGAGGGAGCATCTCTCTCCAGGAGTATCCTCCAGCGGCTAAGGTTCAGTAACCACGAAATCGAATACATTGAGACACTTGTGTATAACCATCTGCGCCCGGCACAAATGTCAACTGAGGGCCCGCCTACGGCCAGGGCCGTGTACCGCTTCTTTCGCGACACTGGAGACGCCGGACTTGGAGTGCTCTACCTCGCCATGGCTGACTATCTGGCCTGCAGAGGTCCCCTGTTCATGATGAGTGAATGGCGCAACGTCTGCAGTCTGATCTCTTACATCCTGCAGGAGCATCGACGACAGGAAATCGCAATTGCCCCCACCAGATTAATAGATGGCCGGGAACTGATGCAGGAACTCGGCATTCAACCCGGGCCGGTTGTGGGTAGACTCCTTGAAGCGATCCGGGAGGCTCAGGCTGCAGGTCTGGTCGGGACAAGAGAGGAAGCGCTTGAACTGTCCCGTAGAACTATCGGGAGCGAACACTTCACTGTGAGGGATTCGAAGTGAGAAGAAGAAACACCGTACTCCTTGTATTCATTATAGTACTGTTGGGTTCGTCTCTAGCGGCCATTCTGCCGGTCAGTTCCAATCTGCTGGGCCCCGACGGACTGACTCTCGGACTCGACCTAAGAGGAGGAAGCCAGCTCCTGTACCAAGCCGATCTGACAAGAAAGGACCCCGGAGTTACCGACGAACAGGCCATGGCATCAGCGATTGAGAAGATCAGGCGCAGAGTGGATGAGTTCGGAGCAGCCGAGCCGACCATTCAGAAGCAGGGAACAGACCGCATCCTGGTCCAGTTGCCAGGTGTACAGGATATCACGAGAGCCATCAGGCTCATCGGCGATACCGGGCTGCTCTACTTCCTTGAGTTGGAGTTGGACGCCGGTGGCAATCCAGTGATTGACGATGAGGGTTTCTATGTCTTCCGGGAGGAACCTGCAACTGCAAGCGGGACAGATGGCCAGGAGCGTGAGCTAACCGGCCAGTACTTGAGGAGCGCCTCGCCTGACTTCGACCAGTTTGGAGCGCCGATAGTCGTGTTCGAGTGGAACAGTGAAGGCGCACACCTGTTCGAACAGATTACCCGAAGGAACCTGCAACGCCCGTTGGCCATCGCTATCGACGAACAGATAATCTCTACTCCTACAGTCGAAGCCGTGATTACCGAACGCGGCCAAATACAAGGCCGCTTTACGATCGAAGAGGCAAGAGACCTCTCCAACCAGTTGAATTCAGGCGCGCTGGACGTCCCTCTGGCGCTCATCGACGAGAGAGACGTCGACGCGACCTTAGGCGCCGATTCGATCAATAAGAGCCTCATTGCTGCGGGTATAGGCCTTCTGCTTCTGCTGACATTCATGCTCGTCTACTATAAACTCCCCGGCGCGATTGCCTGCATCAGTCTTGGTATTTATGGGGCCATCTTGCTCGCGATATTCAACACATTCTCGTCCTATCTCACGTTGACACTGCCGGGAATAGCCGCCTTCATCCTCTCGCTCGGCATGGCCGTAGATGCCAACGTACTCATATTTGAGCGCCTGAAAGAGGAATTACGGGCCGGCCGGACACTGCACGCTGCGGTAGAGACCGGTTTCACGCGCGCATGGTCAGCCATCAGAGACAGCAACGTCACGACGCTTATCGCATGTCTCATACTCTTCTGGCTGGGCGGTACGTTCGGCGCCTTCATGGTTCGAGGTTTCGCTTTGACGCTGGCGGTCGGCGTAGCAATCAGCATGTTTACCGCTATCATAGTCACTCGGACATTTCTGCGAATCGCAGTCTCAACGAAGCTCTTCACCAACCTGCGTTCATACGGAGTGAGATCATGATTGATTTCGTTGGCAAGCGGCACTGGTTCTTCCTTGGGTCTGCTCTCGCGCTGGTAGTTGCAGTAATTGCTCTCGGCGCCTTCGGTCTCCGCCCCGGGATCGACTTCACTGGTGGTACATCGATGACACTTCGATTTGAGCCACAAGTCGAACAGACAGTGCTCCGACAAGCAATAACGGACTACGTCGGTGCCGACGCGATCATACAGAGCAGTGGAGACGACTACCTTGTACGTTTGCCATTACTCTCTGTCGACGAACGCGAGGCACTGTTCACCGGACTCGAGTTGGAGCTTGCTGCGGACTTGACGGTCCTGGACTACAACACGGTATCACCCGCCATCGCCACTGAAACGGCACGCCAGGCCGGTCTGGCCCTGTTATTCGCCTCAATAGCTATGCTGCTTTACATCGCGTGGTCTTTTCGCAGGATGCCAAGCCCGTTTAGATGGGGAACCTGCGCGATCATTGCGCTGGTACACAACATCGTCATCGTAGCCGGCTTGTTCGCCCTCCTCGGAAGATTCCAGAGGGTAGAAGTTGACGCCCTCTTCATCACAGGCCTACTGACAATAGTCGGGTACACCATCAACAATACAGTAGTAGTCTTCGATCGCGTGCGTGAGAACCGAGCCAAGGGCATCAGCCCTGATCTGGGCATCACAGTCAACTCCAGTCTGGTTGAGACCCTCGTCCGATCCGTGAACACATCGCTGACGACGCTGTGCGTTATCCTGGCGCTGCTGCTTTTCGGTGGAGCGACGATACACTATTTCATCCTCGTACTGTTCGTGGGGCTGCTGATCGGCACGTACAGCTCGCTGTTTCTCGCAGGGCCTCTGTTGGTGACCTGGGAGAAGCGTGAATGGAGACTTGTGTTCAGCCGGATTCGTGCAGCAGTCCAGCCCGGCTAGGAACGGCTGTCTGCTGAAGGAACCGAGTACCACCAAAGATCCTGGCCCGATGGACTAGTGAAAAAGCCCTAAAGTCCACCTTTGGCGCAATCAACACCGTAAGCATATGGGCCGGCAAAGCAGTCTCATGGCTGCTGATTGTCCTCATTCTTTGACTCACCTTGGACACATTCCTGCGCTACGCCTTCAGCAGGCCGACTGTATGGGCATTCGACATCAGCTACATGCTTGGCGGGACCATCATGCTCATGGGAATGGCATGGGTCACCATCCGTCGCCAGCAGGTCCGAGTCGACATCATTTGCGCACGCTACTCACCCAAGGTCAAGATCCTGATTGACGCCATTCTCAACGTGTATCTGTTCTTCCCCCTGTTCATCATGCTGCTACGGCGCGCACTAACAAGAGTCATGTACTCATACACAATTCAGGAGTTCTCCGAAGTGGGTTCTGGCGGCCCATCATCTGGCCCTACCGATGGATGATCGTGGTTGCGCTACTACTGTGGGTCCTCGCAGCGGCAGTATGGGTCATTCGTGATCTCTACAAGCTCAAGACGGGAGAGGAACTATGATCGATGCCATCCCACAGATTATTACCGTCGTTATGCTGCTGCTACTGTTCATTCTGATCGGCAGCGGTTTCCCTCTTGGCTTGGCACTCGGCAGAGTCGCAATGATCTCGGGACTGCTATTCTGGAACCCGACCATCTTCTCCCTTTTTACGATCGTTTGTTTGGCGTCACCACCAACTATACCTTCCTGGCCGTGCCCCTGTTCATATTCATCGGCATCATGGTGGAGAAGTCAGGAATATCCAAACAGCTATTTAATACCCTGTACCTCTGGCTTGGAGGACTACGGGGCGGGCTCGCAGTGGCAACGATCTGGTTCGGTACAATTTCGGCCGCCACGGTGGGTGTAATTGCAGCCTCCGTTACCATGCTTGGACTGATCGCACCGTCATCGATGTTGCATCGAGGATACTCCAGCGAGTTGACTACCGGTGCCTGTTACGCAGGAGGATCGCTGGGTATCCTTATACCCCCAACTATCATGCTCAACTTCTACGGTCCGATGGCCAACATATCTGTGGGGAGGCTCTTCATGGCAACTTTCCCTGCCGGGCTCACACTCTCCGCGCTTTACACCATATACGTACTGGTACGGTGCGGCCTTCAACCAACTGAAGCGCCCGTGCTCCCTGCAGCAGAGCGCAACGTCGGCCTAGGGCTGAAGCTTCGTCTTCTGTTCACGGCGCTGTTACCACCGGTGTTCCTCGTTCTCGCCATGCGCGGCAGTATCTTTTCGGCATCGCAGATCCAACGGAGGCTGCCGCCGTAGGCGCTCTCGCGTCGGTCGTGCTGGCTGCTGCCTATCGAAAATTGAACTTCCATGTCCTCAAAGAGACATGCTTCACTTCAGCAGGCACGTTGAGCATGGTATTCATTGTCGTGGTGGGTGCAACAATCTTCAAAAGCATCCAGCTCCGTCTCGATTGTGGCCAAGTGGTTAACAATCTCGTGCTGGCGGCCGCTGGTGGCAAATGGGGGCCCTCATTGTTGCGATGTTCCTTGTGTGCATCATGGGAATGTTCATCGACTGGATCGGCATCGTACTGATCATGATTCCAATTGTGACCCCATCGCAGCAACACCCGGCTTTGATACTCTTTGGTTTGCGATGATGATCATCGTGAATCTTCAGAATGTCCTTTCTGAGTCCTCCATTCGCTTACTCAATTTTCTTCCTCAAGGCCGTGACCACGACCGAAATGCGTATCGACA